>JAIXVP010000068.1 GCA_027482905.1 Opitutaceae bacterium | reverse complement strand
GCGACTCCGCCGCCAGCCGGCGCGCGTGGCCGGCGTAGTCGTCACCGCCATCCGGATACAGCGCGCGGATCTCGTCCTCATTGGCGAAGACCTGATGGATGCCGCCGGCCCGGAGCTGCGCCAGCATCCACCCGCGCGCCGCGTGCACCACCTCGAAGGAGGCGATGTCGAGCGACACCGTCGCGCCCGAGGCCCGCGCGCCCGCCAGCGCGGCGTCGGCCAGGGCCTGGTTGAAGACGAGGTAGCCCTCGATGTGCGCGTGGCGCACGCCGGTGAAGTCCACCGGCTGGATCTCTCCGGGCGAAAGGGTGAGGGCCGCGCCGAGGTCGGTCCGCATGGTGCGCGCCGCGTCGGGCGTGATCAGCGCCAGGCAGCGGGCGTTCGCCCGGTCCGGGCTGGCCTTGAAGCGGGTCGCATCGAGCCCGAGCGAACCGGAATGCTCGCGGTAGGCCGCGGCGGTGGCGTCGGCCCCGAGTTTGCCCAGGAAACCCGCGCGCAGGCCGAGCCGGGCGGCGTTGCGGATGACGTTGGCCGCGCTGCCGCCGGGTTCGAGGACCGGAGGCGTCGGGAGCCGCGCGATGATCGCGTCCATCTCGGCCGCGTCCACCAGCACCATGCCGCCCTTTTCGCCCCGCACCCCGGCGAGGAAGGACTCCGGCACGTGCGCGGTGAGGTCCATGATCGGCGAGCCGAGGCCGAGGATGTCGAGGGCGGGCGGAGTGGGGGCGGAAGTCATCGGGTAGGCCGCGACCCTTCCGCATTTCGCAGCGAGGTCAAAAAAAAGCGCCGCGCCCTCTTCTGGGCGCGGCGCAAAAGCCGGAAAAACCGGGCCGGAGGCGGCTCAGTTGGCGACGGTCAGGCTGGTGACCAGCAGGACGTCGTCGTCGACTTCGATCTGGATCGAGTAGTCGCCGGGCGCGGGGAAGGCCAGGTTGCGGACGTCGTTGATCAGGTTGATGCGCTGGAGCGGGCCCTGGGACTCGAACTCGCGGTCGAGGAGGACGCTCATGGCGTCGGCGGCGAGGCCGAGGGATATCTTGATCTTGTGCTTGCCGGCGGCGACGTCGGTCAGCGTCAGGAACCAGATCATGAAGGGGTGCGTCAGCGGGAACTGGCGGCCGCGGATGGCGGAGAAGACACCGAGGATGGTGTGTTTGCCCGTGGCGGGATCGATGTGCACGCCGTCGCACAGGAGCCAGCAGAGCACTTGGGGTTTGTTGGAGTTCGACATGGTGGGAGGAAAAGAGCGCCAACGTGAGCACCGGGAACGCCGAGGGGAAGCCGGAAGTGAATTGCGAACAAGATCGCCGCCGGCACCGTCGCCGCCATGGGAACCGTCGCCGCCCTCGTCCCCGACTGGCTGGAACCCCTGCGCGCCTACCCGCGCTGGCTCGTGCTGCTGTGCGTGGCGGCGGCCACCGCCGGCCTGCTCGCCCTCCTCGCCCGGCCGCTCAAATGGGGCCTCTACCTCGGCCTGGTCGGCGTCGGCGCGCTGGGGCTGCTGGGCTTCGCGGCGTGGCTGGAAAGCTGACGCGAGCCGCCGCGGCGCGTGACCGCTTCAGGGGATTTTCTTGTCAGGGGTTCGCCCCGCCTCATATCCGGTTCGGATGAAGTATATCTTTGTGACCGGCGGCGTCGTCTCCTCGCTCGGCAAGGGCCTCACCGCCGCCGCGCTCGGCGCCCTGCTCGAGATGCGCGGCCTCACCGTGCGCATCCAGAAGTTCGACCCCTACCTGAACGTCGATCCGGGCACCATGAGCCCCTACCAGCATGGCGAGGTTTACGTCCTCGAGGACGGCGCCGAGACCGACCTCGACCTCGGCCACTACGAGCGCTTCACCAGCGGCAAACTCTCCCGCCTCAACAACCTCACCTCCGGCCAGGTCTATGAGAGCGTGATCCAGAAGGAGCGTCGCGGCGCCTACCTCGGCAAAACCGTGCAGGTAATCCCGCACGTAACCAACGAGATCAAGGAGCGCATCACCATGGCGGCAAAGGACGTCGACATCCTGATCACCGAGATCGGCGGCACCACCGGCGACATCGAGGGCCTGCCCTTCCTCGAGGCCCTGCGCCAGTTCGCCCTCGAGCAGGGCCCGCGCGACGTGATTTTCCTGCACGTCACCCTCGTGCCCTACCTCGCCGCCGCCGGCGAGTTGAAGACCAAGCCCACCCAGCAGTCGGTGGCCAAGCTCCGCGAGATCGGCATCCAGCCCCACATCCTCGTCTGCCGCAGCGAACATCCGGTGGACGCCAGCGTGCGCGACAAGTTGTCCATGTTCTGCAACGTGCCGGTGAAGGCCGTGATCGAGTGTCGCGACGTCGCCTCCATCTACGAGCTCCCGCTCGCCCTCCAGGGCGAGGGCCTCGACCAGCTCGTGGTCGATCTCTTCGGCCTGAACAAACCCCAGCCCGCGCGCAACGTCTGGGCCGAGCTCGCCCGCCGCATCCACAACCCCGCCCACACCGTGAAAATCGGCGTCGTCGGCAAATACATCGAGCTCCAGGACGCCTACAAATCGGTCTACGAGTCCGTCACCCATGCCGGCATCGCGAACAACGCCCGGGTGGAAATCGTGCGCGTCGACGCCGAGGACCTGGAAAAACGCGGCGGCACCGGCCTGCTCAAGGGCCTCGACGGCATCCTCGTCCCCGGCGGCTTCGGCGACCGCGGCACCGAGGGCAAGATCATCGCCGCCCGCTACGCCCGCGAAAACGGCGTGCCCTACTATGGCCTCTGCCTCGGCTTGCAGATCGCCGTGATCGAGTTCGCCCGCAACGTGCTGAAACTGAAGGGCGCCAACTCCACCGAGTTCGACGCCAACTCCCCCCATCCGGTGATCAACATGATGGAGGAGCAGAAGAAGATCATCGACAAGGGCGCGACCATGCGTCTCGGCAGCTACGAGTGCGCCCTAACCCCCGGCTCGAAGGCCGCCAAGGCCTACAAGGCCGAAAGCGTCCGCGAACGCCACCGCCACCGCTACGAGGTCAACAACGCCTACGTCGGCCAGCTCCAGCGCGCCGGCCTGCTCGTCTCGGGCGTGAACCCCCGCCGCAACCTGGTCGAGATCGTCGAGCTGAAGGACCACCCCTTCTTCCTCGCTGTGCAATTCCACCCCGAGTTCCAATCCAAGCCCCTCCAGGCCCATCCGCTCTTCGCCGCCTTCATCGCCGCCGCGCTGAAAAGCGCGAAGCCCGCGAAACCGGCGAAGGCGGCCGCCAAGCCGGCCGCCAAAAAGTCAAAGGTCAAAAAATCCAAGGGCTAAGGTCGCCGCCGACGCGCCCAGGCGCGCCAAAACGCTCGACCGCTTGCCCGCCGCCCACCGCGGGCGCTGTTGACCTTCGACCTTCGACTTTCGACCTACCGACCTTCGACATCCCCTCATGCTCTTCGACCCGAAAAAGCTCCTCGTCCTCGCCGGCCCCTGCTCGCTCGAAAACGAGACCGTCGTCCGCGCCGTGGCGCAAAAACTCGTCGACCTGCGCGCCCGTTATCCAGAGCTGAACCTCGTCTTCAAGGGCTCCTTCGACAAAGCCAACCGCACCTCCATCGCCGGCGGCCGCGGCACCGGCCTCGAAGCCGGCCTCGCCCTCCACGCCCTGGTGAAACGCGACTACGGCCTGCCCTGCGTCACCGACGTGCACGAGAGCATCCAGTGCGCGCCCGTGGCCGAGGTCTGCGACGTGCTCCAGATCCCCGCCTACCTCTGCCGCCAGACCGATCTGCTGCTCGCCGCCGCCGCCACCGGCCGCACCGTGAACGTGAAAAAGGGCCAGTTCCTGTCGCCCAACGACATGGTCCACGTCGTCGGCAAACTCGCCCACGGCGGCGCGGCCGAGATCTGGCAATGCGAGCGCGGCGCCACTTTCGGCTACAACAACCTCGTGGTGGACATGCGCGGCTTCCCCATCATGGCCCGCAACGGCTACCCGGTGATCCTCGACGCCACCCACAGCGTGCAGCTCCCGGGCGGCGGTGGCG
>JAIXVP010000397.1 GCA_027482905.1 Opitutaceae bacterium | reverse complement strand
GGAAGGTCGCTCGGGTTTGATTTTCGGCGCCACCAATTATATCAATTCGGACAACAACGGCGTCCGCGATATCTATGTCTACGATCGCAAGGCGGCGCTGCCCAACTATCAGAACATTCCCGTGGCCAGTTTGATGACACCGGGACTCGCTGAGGTTACCGCCGGCCAGCAGCTGACTTTCGTGGCTGACGCCGCGAGCGCCATTCGAGGCATCGCTTCGGTGGAGTTTTATGCCAACAACTCGTTGATTGGAACGGTAACGATCCCCGAGCCCACGAGCGTGAACCGGTTCGCCTTCACTTGGACGGCGCCGAGTCCCGGCGTGGGGAACACGCAGACTCGTCCCTACCAGATCAATGTTCTGGCGGTGGACACGGCGGGCGTTCGTTCCGAGTTGTCGAACGAAGCGACCGTTTACGTCCGGCAGCGAATTGGAACTCCGGCCGGTGTGACAATTCAAAGTCCTGCCGCTCCCGCGACGACCGATGCCGGGGCCACCGCCACCGTCACTGTCCCGCAGGGTAACCCGATCTATCTGGTCGCGGGTGTCACGGTCGGGTCCAGTCCCGTGAATTCGGTCGCCTTCTATACGATCAGTGGCGCCGAGGGCACCCGTATGTTGGGCGCGGGTGTGGCTTTGGGAGGCAATCGTTACGGGTTGGTTTATGGAAACTCGCTGCCGATCGGAGATCATACGCTTGTTGCGGTGGTCACCGACGGTGCAGGCAACATAGTTCAATCCACGGGGCGCTTGCTCCGAGTTACCTCCGCGGTCACCGGGACTCCGCCCACCGTCGGAAGCGTTTTCCCTGGAACCGGACAAACCCTGACGGTTGGTCAGGCACTCAACCTTCAGGCCGTGGTCAGCGATGCCGATGGCGGTATCGCCTCGGTGGCCGTATATGCCAATGGCGTGCTGGTCGGGACCTCGGTCGCGGCCCCTTATTCGATTTCTTGGACGCCTACCTTGGCCGGCACCTATTCGATCGTTTATGTGGTCACGGACACCCAGGGGGCCACCACGGTCACCACGCCGGTCTCCGTCGTCGTGACTTCCGCCGTGGGCAATGTTTTGCCGGTCGTCACGTTCACCAGTCCGGTCTCCACCACCACCACCACGGGAGGAACCACGGTGGTCACTCCCGCCGCGGCCACCGATATCTCGTCCGTGGTCTTGCTCGCCCAGGCGACGCAAGGCAGCGCGGCGATCAGCAAGGTCGAGTTCTTCGCTCGCAGCTCCTTCGGCGGAACATTGTCCTTGGGCACCGGAACCCGGTTTGCCACGGGCAACGTTTACCGGTATGTGGCATCTCCGTTCTCGGTGGGAACCTATGATCTGTATGCCGTGGTCACCGACGTGGCGGGCAATCGGGTCGAATCCAATACGAGCACGCTGCGCGTGACGGCCGCGACCGCTTCGTCGCCCACCATCAGTTTGTCCGAGCCCAACCCGTCGACCATCAGTCTTGGTCAGTCGACCAAACTCATAGCCACCTGCGTGCCTTCGACCGGATCAAACATTAGCAAAGTTGATTATTTCGCCAATGGCATCAGCATCGGCTCCGTGGCCGCCGCGCCCTACGTCCTGGCTTACACCGCCGGATCCACGGGCCAGTATTCAATCTATGCCATCGTCACCGACAGCGCCGGCAACACCGCCGTCTCGGCCTCCCAGAGCCTCACGGTTAACGCCCTTGTCGGCACCGCCCCGACCGTCACTCTGACCGACACCACCGCCGTCAAGCTGGCCACCGGTTCGAAGCTGGCCTTCACCGCCGTGGTCACCACCGGCAACAGTCCGGTCAGCACCTTGAAGTTCTTCGCCAGCAACATCAACGGTGGCGCGTCCACATTGCTCGGCTCGGGCACGCTGGTGGAAGGTTCGACCGCCTATCAGTTGGTTTACACCAACGCCCTCGCGGCTGGAGACTACTCCGTCTACGCCGTCGTGACCGACTCCAACGGCAACATCGTTCAGTCCGCCACCCGCTCCCTCACCTCGCTCGCCGTCACCGCTCCCACGGTCCGGATCATCAGCCCGACCGCAGGCACCTACAACATCCTCGACAGCACGACGTTCGCCGCGGCCAGCGCTCGCGTGACCACCCGGCCCGCGACCAACCCGACCTTCAACGGCGATCAGGACATCACCGGAGTGGTCATCGAAGACGAAGGTCTGAACTACGCCGCCGACGTGAGCGCCTATATCGAAGTTCGTAACGACCCCGCCTTCGGCGGCGGCGTTGCCCGCACCGAGACGCTCACCGTTACACTCGGCGCCAACGGTATCATATCCGGTCTGGCCATAGCCAACGGTGGTAACGCGCGACTGTTCTTCTATCAATCCGCCGTGGTGGTGATCGAGGATAACTTCAACATCCCCGCTCTCACCGTGGTCACTTCCGCGACCGCCTCCGCCGGGGTCGAAACCGTCAGACTCTATGCCAACGGCGTGCTCATCGGGTCCAGGGCTTCCGCGCCTTATACGTTCTCCTGGAGTCCGAGCCGCGCCGGCACCTACAGGCTTCACGCCGAGGTGGTGGATTCGGACGGGATCACCGCCTCCTCTGATCCGGTGACGATCATCATCAATCCCGCCGACGACGTTGCGCCGGTGGAGACCTTGGCCGCGATCGAAAACGCCTACCAAGCGATTTTCGACCGCTCCCCGACAAACGAGGAAACCGTTTCCGCGGTGGATCGTTATGGTGTTACCCTTTCCTCCGGGCAGGTCGCGGCGCTGCTCCTCCAGTCCTCGGATTTCCGTGATGACCAAGGCGAACTCATCCTCTCTCACCTCGCGGTTTGGGGGGAGTATCCGACCGCTTCCCAGTATGCCGCCTTGGAGGCCCAGCGGGAGTTCAATCTCACCGATGTGCAGATCGTGGACGCCTTGCTGGCCTCCGTTTCCTACAAGGAGCGATATGGCGATATCGCCGATCTCAATTCGGTAAACTCCAGCCAGTATAATCGGATCCGCGCCCTCGCGCTGCGGACCTACCGCAATCTCTACGGCAAGGATCCGTCCAACTCGGCCACGGCCAACGCGGTGGCGAAACAGTTCTTCTATTCGATCGCCACGCTGCTGGAGACCCCCGGCCAGGCGGTGGTGAACTTCGTCAACGAGAACTTCGCCGGCGGCAAGAGCGGCACCACGCTCACCCGTCTTCGCATCGCGGGAGCCATCCTCCTCATCGGTAACGAACAGCCCACGAAGACTCGCATCGACGCCTTTGTCGGCCTGCCCCTCGCGGCGGTCGCCGATTACTACTTCGACGGCGGCGAGCCCTTCTCGGCCGGCACCGTGGTTTCCATCGAAACCGCCACGGGGGACGAGGGTGCCGGAACGACCTATTACGCTTCCGGCCTGCCAAAGGGGCTCACCATCGATCGCACCACCGGCGTGATCAGCGGTCGCCTGCCCTCCACCGCGAAAGCCTACGCCGTCACCACCTGGACCCAGGTAAATGGCGTGCGCAGCGCCACCTCCACCCGTCTCCTCGTGGTGGACCCGCTTCAAACGAAGTTTGTCGGCACCAACGACCTGATCCTCCGCGATGCGGACGGGTTGCCCGCCGGAAAGCTGTCCGTGAAGGTCGGCGGCACCGCCTCCTACACCGGCACCCTGGCCTACCGCGACGGTCGCAGTTATTCCGTCAAGGGCGTGCTCTCGGTGGTGTTCGACGAGGAGGGCAACTCCTCCGCCGACGGCGAACAGAGCCCGATCAAGCGCAAGTCTCCGTTGTCCGCGCTCCAGCTCGGGTTGTTCTTCGACAACGACGGCAAACTCTCCGCCTCCGTGACCGAGGGCGAAGATATCGATCCGATCGCGGAAGGTGAGGCCATCCGCGTGTTCACCTTCACCAAGTCCGCCCCCGCGCCTTGGTCTGGTAGCCGCGCGGTCAACCTGACCGACATCAGCTCCGAAACCTACTTCCCGGAGGGCGCCGGTTCGGGATCCCTGAAGGTCTCCAAGACCGGCGTGCTCACCGTCAGCCTGAAGGGCGCGGACGGCGCCAAGATCACCGGTTCCGCCTCCGGCTCCATCGCCAGCGAATATCGTCTCTATAGTCGTCCCTACGCCAAGAAGCCCGAGGGTTACTTCGGGGGCGCGATCAAGTTCTCCGACGAGGCCACGCCCGCCTTGGTCGAGTTCCCCGAGGACGAAAACGACCTCACCTGGATGCGTCCCGCCGGTCTCTCGACCTACGCCGAGGGCTTTGGCCCGCTGAAGATCCAGCTCGACTACGTGCCGATCGTGTTCTGATCCACGATCCACCGAACCCTGTGTCCCGGCCGCCTACCACGGCCGGGACTTTTTTTGAACCCACCACCAGACTCCCATGGCGCGCTGGCTCTTGATCGACGGTTTCAACCTCGCCTACCGCTGCTTCTTCGCCACTCCGGCGCTCACCCGCGCGGACGGTTTCCCCACCAACGCACTCCACGGCTGGGTGAAGTCGCTCTGGCGCCTGATCGACCAGGAAAAACCGGCGCACACGGCGGTGTTTTTTGACCTCGGAGGGTCTCGGGAACGTCTCGCGCTGCATCCTGAATACAAGGCCCAGCGGGCCGAGATGCCGGTGGAGCTGGCGCGCCAGATCGACGGGGTGAAGAGGCTCACGCGACTGCTTGGGCTGGCGGCGGTCGAAATCGACGGGGTCGAGAGCGACGACCTTCTGGCCACCTGCGCGGTGCGGCGGGCGGACGCCGGCGACGAGGTGTTGATCGTCAGTTCCGACAAAGACTTCGCTCAACTGGTCGGCGAGCGCATCCGCGTGCTCCTGCCGCCGCCCAGCGCCCAGCCCCGTCTTGGCTGGCGCCTGCTCGATGCCGCCGGGGTGCGGGAAAAATTCGGCGTCGGGCCGGAACGCATCGTCGATTATCTGGCCCTGATCGGCGATACCTCGGACAATATCCCCGGCCTCAACGGGGTGGGGCCTAAAACCGCCATCAAATGGCTCGAGCGCCACGGCGATCTGGACGGTGTTCTCGCGGCGGCCGGCGTGATCGAGCCCGAGCGATTCCGCGCCCCGCTGACCGCGTCGGCCGAGCGTCTGCGCCTCAACCGCCTCCTGGTCACACTCAATCTCACGCACGCCTTACCCCCGCTGGAACAGACGCCGGCCGATGTGCCCGGTCTCACCGCCTTCCTCGGCGAGATGGAGATGCGCACCACCTTGGCCGAGGCGCGCGAACGCTACGGCCAGCCGGAGCTATTTTAGCTAAACTGTCGTCCCCGTTCAGGGCGTGGCGGCGGTGCCGGCGGCCTGCAGCGCTTCAAGCTGGGCGTTCAATTCGGCTACGCGGGCCAGGATCTGGTCGTTGCTCATCTCGACCGTCTTGTTGTAGTGGGGGCGGCGTTTGAAGTCGGTCGCGTAGATGATGCGGGTGTCGAGTTCGGCCTTCAGCTCGGCGATGGCCTTGGTCAGCGCGGCCTCGCGTTCCTGCTGGAGTTTGAGCGCGGCGAGGCGGGCGGCTTCGCGTTCGGCGGCGGCCTTGGCGGCGGCTTCCTCGGCGCGGAGTTTTTCCATCGCGATCAATCGGATGCGGGTGGCTTCGGCGTGTTCCCGGGCGCGTTGCTCGGCGAGGCGTGCGGCCTCGGCCTCGGCGGCGGCTTTCTGGGCGGCAAGGGCGGCGGCGTGGTCGGCGGCGGCCTTGCGGGCGGCTTCCTCGGCGGCGAGGCGCTCGGCGGCGGCGGCGGCCTCGGCGTCGCGCAGGCGTTTTTCCTCGGCGGCGGCTTTTTCGGCGGCGACGCGGGCCTGCTCGGCGGCGAGGCGGGCGGCCTCGGCGGCCTGGGCGGCGGCTTTTTGTTCGGCGGCGAGGCGCTCCGCGTCGGATCCGTCGGCCACGGCTTTTCGGCCGGCCTCCAAGCTGCGGGCGGTCTCGGCCTGACGGGACTTGTAGGAGCTCCAGCCGAGGTAGCCGACGAGGAGCAGCAGGAGAACGACGACAATGGCGATGATGCGTTTCATGGCGTGAGGGTGGGAGTGCCGTTGGCGGGGGCAAGTTCCATGCCGGGGAGATTGAACTCCGCCACGTCGGGGTGCGCAGCGTTGGCGGCGGCGAGGGGGAGGGCGTAGGCGAGGGCGTCCGGCCAGTCGCGGCCGAGGGCTAGATGGGCGTGGAGCAGAGCGGCGAGGAGGACATCCCCGCTGCCGGTGGCGGAGACCTCACGCACGGCAGGCGGGACGAGGGTGAGCACGGGGTGGCCGGGGCGGGCGAGGTGGACGGCGCGGGGGCCGTCGGAGACGATCCAGACCCGGGCGGCGGAGCGGTCGGCGAAGGCCTGGAGGGCGGCGGCCCGGTCGGCGGCGGCGGGCGATGCGCCGGCGAGGGCGGCGAATTCGTCGGCGTTGATTTTGATCAACTCGGCCGGCAGCGCGGCGAGGTCGGGCAGGGGCGGGCCGTAGGTGTCCACCACGAGTCGGCCGACGCGGGCGCGGGCGGCGAGGGCGGCGCGCAGCGGGGCGGCGGCGGGCGAGGTCCAACCGGGCACGCTGCCGCAGAGGGCGAGGACAGTGTCGGGCGCGGCCGCTTCCACCCGGGCGGCGAGGGTAGCGAAGGCCTCCGCGCACAGCGGGGCGTCGGGCCCGAGGAAGGTCGTCTCCGGCGCGGCGGCGGGATCCGGCCCGCGCACCACCAGGCCGGCGCGGGTGGGGGTGGCGGTGGGCAGTAGATCGATCTTCCAAGTTCGGGTGGCGGCCCAGGCGCGGCAATGGTCGCCGGCCGGTCCGCCGGCGGCGGCGAGGGCGATGACGGGCGTGCCGAGGCGGGCGAGCATCTTGGCCACGTTCAGTCCTTTGCCGCCGACTTGGAAGGAAGAGGCGGCGGCGCGCTGGGTGCGGCCGAGGGCGGGCGCCGCGGCGAGCGTGAACGTCGTTTCCGCGAGCAGGTTCGCGGTGAGGGTGAGGACGGCGGCGGGCATGGCGCGGCGGGCGGGCTCAAGGCCGGGGAGAGCGGGGGCGGCGGGGGGCGCGGTAGAAGACGTATTGAGAAAGGAAGGACACGCCGGACAAGGCCGCGAGGGTGCGAACGTTGCGCATCGCGCCGACCACGTGGGTGAGGGGGGCGGCGGCGGGTTCCTCGACCTTGAGCAGCAGCCAGGCGGCGGCGAGGGCGAGCACGGGCTGGACCACGAAGCACAGGTGGTAGACCGCGAGGCCCTCGTCGGTCCAGCGGGCCTGGGCCCAGTCGAGGACCAGACCGCCCAGGATGGGGGCGATGGCGGCGAACACGGAGGTGACGGCGAGATTGAGGCCGATGGCGAGGTTGCGCGCCGGAACGGGGATAAGTTTTAGCAGCAGGGTGAACTGGCCGAGAAAAAACCCGGCGTTGGTGAGGCCGCCGAAGAACCACAGCAGGTAAAGCCAGTCGCGGTTGGCCGGCGTCACGAAGCACCAGAAGATGTTCGAGAGCTGCCACAGCACGAGCGAGACGGTCATGACGGATTTGTTGCCGAAACGGTCGAGCAGCTGGCCCCAGGCGGGCATGGAGAGTGCGGCGCCGGTCGCGCCGCAGACCGACAGCAGGCTGACCTGCAGCGCGGACAGGGCGAGTTCCTTGAACATGAACACGTGATAAAAGGGTCCGAAGCAATTCGCGGCGAAGGCCCAGGAGGCGCCGAAGACGATGAACCAAAGGTAGGAGCGGGCGCGGCGCAGGGTGAGGAACTGGGCGGTCAGACCCGCGGCGCGAAGGGCCGGTCGGTCGGTGGCCTCGGTCGGCATCCGGTATTGCCAGAGGATGGACAGCGCGCGGAGCAGGACGGCGAAGGCGATGATGAGCTGGAAGGCGGTGCGGGAATAGGACCAGGCGGCGAGCACCCAGCCGCTGAGGAGCAGAAAGGCCAAGTTCGACATCTGGCAGATGCGGTTGCGGCGGCCGAAGTATTTTCCGCGGAGCCGGGCCGGCACCCATTCCTGGATCCACGCGCTCCATGACACGCCGGTGATGGCGCCGCAAAAGCTGGAGACGAAAAACCAGGTTCCGATCATCAGGCCGGCCTTGGCCGGGTCGTCGGCGGGCAGGTAGTTCAGCAGGCCGGCGAAAAACACCCACGACAGAAGCTGCAGAGATGCCGCGACCACGGTGGTGGACTTGGCCGCGAACCAGCGGGAGAGCAGGGGGGACAGCCCCACCTGCAGGCAGTTGCACACGAAGGGCAGGGCGGTGATGACGCCGATGGTGTGGTTCGGCAGGGCGAGCGACTTGGTGAACAGCGCCGCGAGCACCACGTTCACCGGAAGGGTCATGATGACCAGCGGCGTGGCCACCACGCCTTCGCTGGTGCAGAGGCGGAAGCTGGTGGCGAGGTCGCGCTTCCGGGCCTGGGCGGCGGCGCGACGGGGATGGCCCGGCGGGACGGAAGGCGAAGCGCCATGCGGGCCGGGCGGGAGGGACGGGGAGGCGTTCAAGGCGAAGGACGGACGAGGTTGAGCCATCGCCGCCCGGGGGGGAAGCGAAAGCGTGACCCGGCTCCGCGCCGCGCCGGGTCGGTGTTCAGGCCGCCCGGCGCCTTGTTTTCCGTCCCCGCCCGACCATCAGGCTCAGCGCACCACGCGGGCGCCGCCGCCGCCGATGGTCTTCTCGACCTCCTTGCGGGTGGCCATGGAGGTGTCGCCGGGGGTGGTCGAGGCGAGCGCGCCGTGGGCTGCGCCGTATTCGACCGCCTTCTTCGGGTCGTTGAACTCGAGGAAGCCGAACTGGAGGCCGCTGGCGAAGCTGTCGCCGCCGCCGACGCGGTCGAGGATCTCGAGACGGGGATACTGCTTGCTCTCGTAGAACTGGCCGTCGTGCCAGAGGATGGCGGACCAGTCGTTGACCGTGGCGGTGTGGACGTGGCGGAGAGTGGTGGCGGCGACCTTGAAGTTGGGGAACTCCTTCACGGCGGTCTCGATCATGGCCTTGAAGGCGTCGGTCTCGATGTGCTTCAGGTCTTCGGCGCCCTTGACCGCGAAGCCGAGGGAGGCGGTGAAGTCCTCCTCGTTGCCGATCATCACGTCGACGTATTTGGCGATCTCGCGATTGACCTCCTGCGCCTTCTTCAGGCCGCCGATGGTCTTCCAGAGGGAGGGGCGGTAGTTCAGATCGTAGGACACGATCACGCCGTGTTTCTTGGCGGCCT
>JAIXVP010000407.1 GCA_027482905.1 Opitutaceae bacterium | reverse complement strand
GTGTTTTTGGAAAACGAGATCGCCGATTTCGCCGCCACCCACGCCGACTACCCGGAAGCCAAGTTCATCGACATCCTGCGCAAGACCTGGCGCAAAATGAGCCCCGCCGCGCAACAGGCCGCGCTCGCGCTCGAGTTGCCCGCGCCCATCGCCGCGCTCGTCCGCGCCGCGCTCACGCCGGCCGCGTAAGCGCCCGCAGGCGCCAGCCCAGCACCAGCGTCGCCGCCGCCAACCCGCCGGCCAGCGCCCACCAGATGCCGGCCAGTCCGGCCCCGCCGCGCACGCCGAACCACCAGCCCAGCGGCAGCGCCAGCACCCAGTAGGCCAGAAACGCCGACGCCAGCGGCACCTTGACGTCCGACAAGCCGCGGAGCGCCCCCGCGAACACGACCTGCAGGCCGTCGAAGAGCTGAAAAATCGCCGCGATGACCAACACCTTCGCCGCCAGCGCCACCACCGCCGGGTCGTCTTTCACGAAGGCCCCCGCCACCGCCTCCCCCGCCACCACAAAGGCGAGGGTAGACAAGCCCGCCGTCGCGATGGTCAACAGCGTCGCGCCCCACGCCATCGGCCGCACCCGCCACAGCTCTCCCGCCCCGACCGCCCGGCCGGTGCGCATGCCCAGCGCGATCGAGAAGGCAAGCGGCACCATGAAAGTGACCGCCGCGCAGGTGATCGCGATCTGATGGGCCGCGAGCTGCACCGTGCCGAGCCACCCGGCCATGACCGCCGCCGCCGAAAACGCCCCGCCCTCGAAAAACAAGGCCGCGCCCATCGGCAGGCCCAGCGCGAGCATTTCGCGCATGCGCCCGGCCTCGATCCGCGCCGCCCCGGCCGCCCGCACCGCCGTCGCGAACGGCGCGAAGCCCCTCAACCACAGCCGGATCGCGATTACCGAGACGATGCGCGCCGCCAGCGTCGCCACCCCCGCCCCGGTCAAGCCCAGCGCCGGCGCGCCCAGCCGCCCGCCGATCAGCACCCAGTTGAGGGCCGCGTTCAGCGCCACGCAGCCGAGCAAGATCACCAGCGGGGGCCACGCCCGGCCCTGCGCCTCCGCGAATTGCCGGTCGGCCTGAAACAGCAGGGTCGGAATCAAGGAGAGCGAAATCAGCGCGAAAAACGGCCCCATCACCGCTACCACCTCGGCCGGTTGCCCGAGCCGATCCACCACGCTGAGGCTCGCGATCAAGAGCGCCGCCAGCCCGGAGCCCGCGCCCCACGCCACCGCCCGCGCATGGCGCAGCCACATCCCCGCGAGGTCGTCGCGCCCCGCCCCGTGTTCCCGCGCCACCAAGACCGAGCCGGGTTGCAGCAGCCCGATGCAGCCGAGAAACACCACGCCGAAGACCGCCCCGGTGAAGGAGGACGCCGCCAGTTCGACCGTGCCAACGTGGCCGATCATGACGCTGTCGATCACGCCCATCATCATCTGGCTCAACTGCCCCAGCATGATGGGAATCGCCAGGGCCAGGGTCGGCCGCAGCTCTTGAATCCATTTGGGCATGACGAGGTGGAAATTAAACGGTGGAGCTCGCGCCAAAATCCTCCGGCGCGGACAAAGCCCGCCAAACTCCCGGGCCGCCCCGCCGCGCACAAGCCCGATTTGCGCTCAACCCAGCCGTGTCCGGAAAAACGCCAAAGTTCGCGTCCAGGAGAGCTTGGCCGCCTCGGCGTCGTAACGCGGGGTGGTATCGTTGTGGAAACCGTGGTTCACCCCGGGGTAGAAATGCACCTCGTGGGCGATGTTGGCGGCCTTCAGCGCGGTCTCGTAGGCGGGCCAGCCGGCGTTCACCCGTTCATCCAGCGCGGCGTAGTGGATGAGCAGCGCGCCCTGGATGAGCGGCACCTTCTCGGCCGGCGCCTGCCCCCCATAGTAGGGCACCGCCGCCTTCACCAGCGAGGGCTCACGCCACGCGAGGGTGTTTGCGACATAGCCGCCGAAACAAAAACCCACCACGCCGAGCGCTCCGGAGGATTCGGGATAGGCGTGCAAAAACCGGGCGGCGGCGGCGAAGTCGGCGACGATCTTCTCGCGATCCAGTTTCTGCTGGAGCGCCCGCCCCGCGTCGTCGGTCCCCGGGTAACCACCCACCGAATACAAGGCGTCGGGCGCGAAGGCGGTGAACCCGGCCAACGCGAGCCGGCGCGCGACATCCTCGATGTATGGATTGAGCCCGCGGTTCTCGTGCACCACCAGCACGGCCGGGCGGCGCGCGGCCGGACCGGCGGGCCGGGCGAGCAGGCCGCGGCCTTCGCCGTAACCCTCGGGCGAGGGAAAGGTCAGGTATTCGCTGGCGACCCGGGCGTCGTCCCGGGGCACCTCGGCCGCCAGGGCATAAGACGGGCTGAGCAGGTCGAGGAGCGCCGCCGCGGTGAGGCCGCCCACGGCAAACTTGGTCGCGCGTTCGAGAAAGGTCCGGCGGTCGATCTGGCCGTGCGCGTAGTAGTCGTAGAGGTCGATCAACTCCTGGTCGAAGTCGCGCGCGGTGAGTCGTGGCGCGGCGGGCGGAGTGGCGGCGGAGCCGGGCTGGGATGCGGGGTGCATGGCGCTAAACGAGACCGATTCCGGGCGCGGGCAAGCCCCGGCCCCGAAAAACCTTCACTCCGCCCGCTCCCTACCGCTCGCACCGCCCGCACACGGGCTAACCCGTTTTCCTTTGCCAAATTATCATCGAGATCGCTTTCGCCCGCGACGTGCTCCCGGCCGGCCGCTTTCCAGTTGTCGCCCGCCCGCCTCCGGCACAAGTTCCCCGCCTCGCTGTCCCTTTCCGTCCACCTTCCCATGAAGCTCCCGCGCCTCCTCGCCCTCGCCTGCGTCCTCGGCCTCGCCCTCCCCGCCTCCGCCCAATCCACCGTCACCACGGACCGGACCGTCGAGGCCCCCGCCACCGCCGTGCAGACCCGCACCACGGTCGCCGCCGACGGCACCACCGTCACCGAAAAGGTCACCACCACCACCCAGCGCGAACGCGAGGCCGTGGCCAAGACCTACACCGCCGCCCTCGTGGTCTCGAACCGCGCCGGCGCCGACTACGATGCCAAGATCGCCCCGCTCGAGGACCTCCTCGCCGCCCGCCTGACCGACCTCGGCTTCAACCTCCTCTCCCGCGAGATCGTGACCAGCGGCCTGCGCAACTTCGTGCCGCCCTCCGCTCCCGTCACCCGCGATCCCGTCACCACCACGACCAAGACCGCCGCCGCCGCCTCCGATTCCGGCGCCGTCGCCGCCGCGTCCACCACCACCGTCTCCACCGCGCAAAATCCCTCCGCCGCCGCCGAGGCCGCCTTCCTCGACCAGACCAGCGCCCTTCGTCTCGCCCAAAACCTCGGCGCCGACTACCTCCTCCACGCCTCCATCACCTCCTACGCCCAAACCGAGCGCAAGGTGACCGCCTACGGCAACACCCTCCACAACTACGAAAACACCCTGCGCGTCGCCTACAAGCTCCTCGACGCCCAAGGCGGCGGCTCCCTCACCGGCGACGTCGTCAAGGCCGTCCGCACCGAGCAGGAAAACGCCCATGCCGCCATCGCGGTCGACGGCGTGCTCGACGACCTCCTCGACGACGCCGCCCGCCAGATCGTCGCCTCGCTTCGCACCCGCCGCGACGCCGGCCGCATCGCCGCCGCCAAACCCGCCGCCAAGGCCGTCAGCATCAACCTCGCCCTCGAGGCCGCCGACCTCTTCATCCCCGACGTCCGCATCAACGCCGAAAACGTCGTCACCGTCGGCGAGTCGAAGTTCAAGGTCACCCCGCTCAACGCCACCGTCGAGGTCGACGGCGTCGCGGTCGGCACCGCCCCCGGCAAGATAATGCTGAAGCCCGGCTTCTCCCGCCTCCGCCTCTCCCGCGAGGGTTTCCAGACTTGGGAACGCACCATCAACGCCGTCGAGGGCCAGACCCTCTCCGTCGCCCTCAGCATGACCGAGTCCGGCCTCGCCCGCTTCCGGGATTCGACCGCTTTCCTCAACGAGCTGAAGAACGGCGCCAAACTCACCGACGCCAAAGTGAAGGAAATCGAAGGCCAGGCCAAGGCGCTCGAAAACTCCTTCTTCAAGGTCGATACCAAGGAGAACTTCCGCTTCATCCTGCCCGACCGCTACCAGGAGTTGAAACCCGCCAACTAAGCCGCGCCCCCGCCCGTCTCCCACCGCCCGCAGCCGCATCCTTTTCCGCCCTTCTTCCCTCAAATCATGAATTTGAAATCCGTCGCCCTCCTCGTCGCCGCCTTCGCCGCCGTTCTTCCGCTCTCCGCCCAGGACGCCGCTCCCGCCGCCGCGCCGGCCGCCGCCCCCGCCGCGCCCGCCCTGAAGGCCCTCGCCGTCGCCAAGGTCAAGGCCACCCCCGCCATCCTCGCCAACGCCGCCGGCAACGAACGCCGCAACTCCATCGACCGCATGACCCAGGCGCTCGACGGCCAGCTCGTCTCCGCCGTGCAACAAACGCGGAAGTTCACCGTCCTCGCCCGCTCCGACGCCGACGCCCTGATCGAGGAAAACGCCGCCTCCGGCAAAGCCTTCCAGTTCGGCGAGTCCGACCTCACCCTCGTCGTCACGGTCGACGACTTCCAGGACTTCACCCAGACCGCCACCTTCGCCGCGATCGGTAAGACCGCCACCAAACGCGTCATTCGCTTCGCCGCCGTCGCCAAACTCTACGAGACCAAGACCAACAAGCTCGTCGAGACCGCCAACTTCCAGGAGCAGAACCTCGACACCGAGGAGGAGCTCGCCCTCTCCGCCTCCTCCGGCGGCGAACTCTCCGACTCCCTCCTGCTCGCCCTCACCCGCCGCATGAGCGAGAAAATCGCCCAGCGCGTCGCCGACGTCGCCTTCCCCGCCCGCATCCTCGCCAAGACCGGCAAGATCGTGACCATCAACCGCGGCGACGGCACCGGCATCGCCGCCGGGCAGCTCTGGGAAGTCTTCGCCCTCGGCGAGGAACTGACCGACCCCGACACCGGCGCCTCCCTCGGCCGCGAGGAGGTCAAGGTCGGCCAGGTCCGCATCCAACGCGTCACCGCCCGCACCGCCCAGGGCGAGGTTTCCGGCGAAGACCTTGGCATCGACCGCGGCGCCATCGTCCGCCGCGTCGAGCAGTAATCGCTTCGTTCTCCCGCCGGCCCGCGACATCCACCCGCGGCCGGCGTAAACCTTTCCGCTTCAACCCACCATCGCATCCTCGCACCATGCCGTCCTCCGCGCTTCGCCGTAATCTATCCACCGTCCTCGCCCTCGCCTCGCTCGCCCTGACCGGCTGCCAGACCTACACGTCGCAAACCCAGGAACGCGACGAATCCGTCCGCTCCGGCAATTTCGCCGCCGCCGTCGCCAAGGCCGACAAGGACGCCGAGAACAACGCGGACAACAAGGATACCATCCTCTACCGCCTCGAGCAGGGCGCCATTCTCCGCTCCGCCGCCCTCGCCAATATTCCCGCCCCCGCCACCGCGGCCCCGGCACCGACCGCCCCCACGCTTGGCGAGGCCGGCCAGACCCAGACCAACCAGGCCCTGAACGCCGCCGCGCCCGACCAGGTTTCCCCCCGCATCGCCTACCTGACCCGCTCCGTCTCCGCGTTCGACGAGGCCGCCCGCCGCATCGCCCGCTATGAGGAGGAGGCCAAGGTGAAGGTCGGCTCCGAGGCCGGCGCCCTCCTCACCAACCAGGCCAACCTGCCCTACCGCGGCCGCTCCTACGACAAGGTGATGCTGCACACCTACCAGGCCCTGAACTACCTCCAGCTTCGGGACTCGGACGCCGCCCGCGTCGAGCTGAACCGCGCCCTGCAAAGCCAGCGCGACGCCGTCGAGGCCAACGCCAAACGCATCCAGGAAGCCCAGAAACTCTCCGAAGATGCCAAGTCCGGCGGCGTCCAGGACGAGAAGGGCCGCCAGGGCTCCTCCTACGACGTCGACCGCGCCAAGCGCGACCCGAAGACCTCCGCCGCCCTCTCCAGCATCGAGAGCAAACTCGACTCCGCCATCCTCCCCTACGGCGACTACGTCAACCCCTCCACCACCTTCCTCGACGCCCTCGTCTTCACCCACCAGGCCGCCGACGCCTCGGACATGGAACGCGCCCGCAAGAGCTGGGAACGCGTGGTGAACTTCGCCCC
>JAIXVP010000299.1 GCA_027482905.1 Opitutaceae bacterium | reverse complement strand
GTCGACGCGGGCTGATTCGTCCCCGCGCCCCGATGTCCGCCGAACCTTCCGTGCCTTCCCCCGCCGCCGTGCTTCCCTCCGCCCCGGCGCCCGCCGCCCAGGTGATTCTGGGTTGGAAACGCGCGCTCGCCGGGCTGGCCGGCGGCCTGATGCGAATCTGGTGTTTCACGCTGCGCATCACCCTTTCCGAAGACTCGCGTCGCCTGCTCGCCGGGCTGGACGGTCCGTGTCTGTTCGTGCTCTGGCACAACCGGCTCTTCGCCGCCGCCGACATTTCCCGGCGTTTCCGTCCGGAACGCCCGCTGCACTGCCTGGTCAGCAGCAGCAAGGACGGCGCGTGGTTGACCGCGTTTTTCAACAGCGTCGGCCTGCGCGCGGTGCGCGGCTCCAGCTCGCGAGGCGGACGCGAGGCGGTGTCGGCCCTCGTGGCGGTGCTGCGCGCCGGGCACGACGCCGGCATCACGCCGGACGGTCCGCGCGGGCCGATCTACGTCTGCAAACCCGGCGCGGTCGTCGTGGCCCGCCGCGCGGGCGTCCCGATTTTGCTCATCGGCATGAACTACGAATCGGCCTGGCGGCTGCGCAGCTGGGACAAGTTCTACCTGCCGCGCCCGTTCAGCCGCGTGCACCTGAGGCTGCGCGAACTACCGATGGCAGCGCTCCGGGCGGAGGATGGTCCCGCCGCGCTCGAAGCTGCGCTGCGGGAGCTGAATCAGGACGACTAAACCGGTCAGTCCTTAAAACACGGGCGCAAGCACCACGCTGGTGCCGGAGGCGACGGTGTAGTTTTCCCCGACGCTCCAGACGGAGTCGTTGATCAGGAATTTGAACACGAGCGCGGAATCGGACGAGGGCAGCGTGATCGTCCAACGATCGCCCGCCGCGCACTCAAGCGCTAGGCCGGTGTCCCAGGTCAGGCCGGCGCCCTCGCCGCGGAGGGTCAGGACGTTGCCGAAACCGACGTCCACGGCGGCGACGATGATGGTGCCGGCGGAAACCGGCTTGGCCTCGGCCTTGGTCTCGACCTTGGGGGCGGCGGCGGGTTTCACGACCTTGGGCGCCTTGGTCGCCTTCGGCGCGGGCGGAACGAGTTCGGCGGCCGGCGCGACCGGCGCGGCTTTGGCGGCCTTGGCCTTGACCACCTTGGCGGCGGGGGCCGGGGCGGGCTTTTTGACGGCGGCGACGGGCGCGTCGGCCTTTTTGGCGACGGCTTTCGTGGGTTTGTCGGCTTTCGACGCAGGGGCGGGCGTCTTGGCGGCGGGCTTGGTGATTTTCTTCATGATGTTGATGATGCGTTGAGTTGTCCCCGAGGCGGAACGCAGGCGACTGGCGCGACCGTTGGCCGACTGGTTGCCGGCACAACAGCAAATCGTGAACCAAGACGCGCGTCGCCGAAATTTTACCTCGCCGCGTCGCCGTCCGGCTTGGTGGAGCAGATGGGAATCAAACCCACGACCTCTTCATTGCGAACGAAGCGCTCTATCAACTGAGCTACTGCCCCGAGACCAAGAACGCGGTTTATGCCGACGCCGGCGGGTGTGAGTAAACACCAATCTTCGGCGTCGCAGCGCTGGCATCGGGGGTGCTGAATGCTCGCATGTCCCGACTCTCGACCCGTTTTCTCCGCCGCATCATCGGCGCCGTTCTGTTCGGCTTGCTCGCCCTCGCCGTCCGCGCCGACCAACCCGCGCCCGCGCGGCCCCTGACCGCCATCCTCAACGCCTACCGTCCCGAGATGGAGGCCATGATCAAGGAGTTCGGCCTGCGCGACGGCGCCTTCGCCGAAAAACGCCTGAAAGGCTTCCGCTACTACTTCGGACGCGTCGAAGGCCAGGACGTGGTCGTCTTTGAAACCGGCATGAGCCTGGTCAACGCCGCCATGGCCCTCCAACTCGCGCTGGACCGCCTGCCCATCGGCCGGGTGCTTTTCGCCGGCGTCGCCGGCGGCACCGATCCCGCGTTGGACGTGGGCGACGTCGTCATCCCCGAGAAGTGGGCCTACCACTGCGAGGCCGCCTATTTCAATCCCGCCCCGGACGGTTCCGGCTGGCTGCCGGCGCGGTATTTTAAACAGCGCTACCCGAACTACGGCATGATCTTCCCCGACGACATGGAAGCGATTCGCGCCGACCGCGAGCAGTTCGAGCCCACGCCCTTTTTCCCCGCCGACCCTGGCCTGCTGTCCGTCGCCCGCCGCGCGGTGGAAAAACTCGAGCCCATCCGCTACGGCGCGTCCGCGCGCGAGGTTCGCGTGCTCGTCGGCGGCGTCGGCGTGACCGGCACCGTGTTCCTCGACAATCGCGACTACCGGAAATTCGTGCACAAAACCTGGGGCGCCCTCTGCACCGACATGGAGACCACCGCCTACGCCCACGTCTGCTTCACCAACGAGATTCCCTTCCTCGCCGTCCGCGCGCTCAGCGATCTAGCCGGCGGTCAGGACGCGGGCGAACTCAACGCCGCCGACGACAATGAACACGGCACCTCGGAAAACGCCGTCCGCGTGCTCCGCGCCATCCTGCGCGAGCTGCCGCCCCTGGCCCCCGCCAACCCCTAAATCGCCACCGCCGGAGTCGTAACCGCCGTTCGCACCACGCAGGGCAAAAGCGCCGCGTCCTGCATGCCGTGGATGATCTTTTTGTCCGGCGGACAGAAGGTGGCCAGCGCGCCCGAGAGCAGGGCCTTGTCGCCGCGCACGAAGTAATATGGACACAGCCGCAGCCGGCCCGATTCCACCGCCGCCGAACCGCCGTCCTTCGGATAGAGGTGGTGCGAGGCGCGGATGGGTTTCCGGTAGCTCTGCAGGATGTGCAGGTTCGCCGGCGCGTCCTCGATCGCGAGGTCGAGCGCGCCCTGCCACTCGTCCCGCGAACAATCCGCCCCGTAGGCCACGCTGCGCGCGCCCCAAGCGGTTTCGTGAAAGCCGGAGATCTTGAGAATCAGCTCGCGCTCCTTTTTCGAGGCCTCCGCCAGGCCGCGCCAATCGGTCAACGCCCGTCCGCCCACCTTCGGCCCGACCAGCGTCGCCCCCGGCGGCAGCGGCGCGGGATCGACCACCCACGAGGAGGGGATCAGGGCCTTCAGCCGCTCGCGGGTTTTCGCGCCGAGCGTCTCGGCCCAATAATCCTGCAGAAGATGGTGGTGAAAAAGCGCCAGCCCCAGCTTCTCCTCCTGGAAGGGCCGCATCGGCGGCGTGATCACGACCTCCCCGGCCGCCCAGGATTCGAAGAAAAAATGCGCGGTCGGGATGCGCTCCAGATCGAACAGCTCGAAGAAGCGGTAGATGATGTCGATCTTCTCCGGATTGCCCTCGACGTCGAAGCACAGGCTGCTGCCGAGCGGGAAGACCTCGTCCGGCGTGAGCAGGAAAACGCGTTTGCCCTGCCGCTGCAGCTGCTCCGCCAGCCAGCCCATCTCGGGCCGGTAGGTGGCGGCCTCGTCGCTGACCACGATGGCGATGAGCGGATTGCGCAGCTCGGGACGCAGACCCGCGACCGTGTCGTGGAAGTTTTTCACCATCGCCTCGCCCGCGCCCAGGATGTCACCGGTCGGCGAATACAGCCGGTTGAGGAAGCCGGTCAGGCCGATGCCGCCGGGAACGGAGTCGAGCTCGGTCAGGGCCCAGCCGTCCTCGGTCAGCAGCAGGTCCGGCCGGAGCACGGCGGGAAACACGCCGCGGTTGCGCGGGTCCCGCGCGTGGGCGACGAGCGCCTCGGGTTTGCCCCGGTCGAGATACTCGGCGACCCAAGGCGCGAGTAGCGCCTTGTTGCGCAGCAGGTTTTTCCCCGCCGCGCTGCGCAGATAAAGCGTTTCCAGCGCGCGATGGTAATCCAGGCAGGCCGCGCCGATCTCGCGCAGCTCCTCGACCTGCGCCGGGGTGAGCGGCCAGGCCTCGGGCGCGAGCCGCCACGTCTTGTCCTCGAAGAGCGGCGTGGCGGCGAGGGCGGACTGGAGAACGTCGTGGTCGAGCGGCATGCGACGTCACGAGAACATAGCCCCGCCCTCGCGCAAGCCCGGCGCACGAAACCCGGCCTAGAACCGATACGCGGCGCTGACCCCGAACTGCCGCGGATCGGCCCTGCTGACGTAACGCGTCGGCGCGTAGCCGGAGGCCGCGTCGTTGCCGAAAAAGAACACCCGCTTGTCGTATTCCTCGTCGAACAGGTTGCGTCCCCAAAACGTGACCGACCAGTCGCTCCAAGCGTAGCCGAGGGTGGCGTTGGCCACCTGGTAGGCGCGACGTTGCTCGGCGTGGGTGTTCGACTCGTAGTAGCGGTCTCGCGCGACGAACTCGACGCCGCCGAACAGACCGCGGGTCGGCGCGCGGCGAACGGCGAGAGAATAGCCGTAGGCCGGCACGTTCGCTAGCTCGCGCCCGCCGCCGATGTTCACGCCGTTGCTCAAGGCAAAGCGATCCAGGTCGGAATTCATGAGCGCGAGGGTGGCCGTGACGGACCAGAAGTCCGGCAACAGCCAGGTCGCCTCGTCCTCAAGACCGAAAATCTCGGCGTCATCGCCATTATCGGTGTAGAAGTAGAAATTTCCGCCAAACCCGGCCGAATCCCGCACCTGCGTATCGCGGCGACTGATCCAGAATGCGGTCAGCCGGTTGGCGACCTGCTTGTCGAAAAACCGGCTGCGCAGTCCCAGTTCGTAGTTCCATAGCGTCTCGGTGGCGTAGGTGCGGGGATCGTTTGCGCCGAGCCGCGCATCGACCGCGACGCCTCCCGCCTTGTAGCCCCGGGTAACGGAGGCGAAGCCGGATTGGTCGGTGGTGAAGTCGTGTTCCCACGCGACCTTCCCGCCCCAAAGGGTGTCGTCGAAGCGAGGCGCGAAATCGGAATCGGAGGCGACCCATTCGCCGCGGAGGCCGACGGTGAGGCGATCGACGGCGCCGAAGTCGTGTCCGACCTGGCCGAAAATCGCGGCGTTTTCGCCCTCGTAGCGGATCGGCATGTTCGTGAAGGGATCGGTGTAACGTCCGTTCTCCTTGATCGCGGAGCCGTAAACGCCAAGCGTCCAGCGGTCGATCCAGCCAAGCGCGTCTTGCTCGGACTCCGAGTCGAGTCGGAACTCCTGACTATAGGCACGTCGATCACGGCGCAGGTCGCTGAACCAGTCGTCGTAGGTGCCGGGTTGTGTCCCGGCGGGACCATCGGGATCGTTCGGGTAGCCGATGGTCCAGTCGGCGTCGTAGCCGTAGATCGAGTCGGTGCCGGTGGCGCTGGTCACGGTGGTGAAACGCACGTCCTGCCAACCCGAATACACGCCTCGCAGGCTGCCGGCGCGCGACTCCTGCCGGTCCCGGCCGGGTTCGTTGCTGAAGGTGAAACGACCGTTGTTATCGAGGGCGAACTCGTCGTAGCCGTTGTCGGCGTCGGCCACCAGGACCGTGGCGTCCCACCGCCAGGAGGCGCCGGGATTCCAGGTAAGTTTCAACCGTGCCGCCCGTTCGTCACGGGCGTTGGTGTCGGCGTCGAGCAAGGCGTTGCGGCGAAACCCGTCGCCGACGTGCCCGTTGAACGCCAAACGAAACATCAGTTTCTCCGGCGCGCCGGGCAGCAACGGTCCGCCGATCGCGACGCCGGCCTCGCGCAGACCATCCGTTCCCACCGTGCCTTCGACCGCACCGGTGGCATAGGGCGTGGGTTCGTTGGTCACCAGGCGCACCACCCCGCCGGCCGCGTTGGCTCCGAAGGCCCCCGCCTGCGGCCCGCGCAGCACCTCGACCTGGCGCACGTCGAAGGTGCTTCCGACCGAGCCGAGCCCGGTGAAATCCAGATCGTCGACGAGGAAACGCACCGATGAGTCCGGGGTCTCGCCCTCGAATTGGGAGTTCTCGCCCACGCCCCGGATCTGGAAGTAACGCGGCCGCGAGGTGCCGCCGGTGTAGGTGAGGTTGGGGATCTGGTCGACCAGATCGCCGAAATGCCGAACCGAGCCGCCGGCGAGCGTCTCCGGGCCGTAGGCGCTCACGCTGGCCGCGATGCGGTCGAGCGGGGTTTCCCAAAGGTCCGCGGTGACGCGGAGCGGTTCGAGTTGGACCGTCGCCGGCGCGGCGGAAGGGCCTTCGTCGGCCCGCGCCGCGGTCGCGAGCAAGGCGCCGGACAAGAGGATCGGTTTCGGGAGTCGCATGATGGTGGGGAGCCCGTCCCAAGGCGGACTCCCGGCGGGAAAGAGGGCCACGCCCGCGCAAACGTTCGCGCGGTGACGACGTCACCCTGCTGTTTCCTTCGCCGGTATAATCCGTTTCAGGTTCGAAGGGTCGAGCGGCCGATCGCGCCGCAATCTCAGCCCGACGCATCGGGCACCCCTACAGGCAGGCCGCGAAAAGAACCGAAAGGTCTTCGCGCGCAAGCCTGTTCTCCATCGCAAACGCAAAAAGCCCGCCCGTCGCGACATTGACACCGCCACCCCGCGCCCGCTTTGCTGACCAACCCTCGCCCGTAACCTTTCCGACATGAATTCCGAAGCCATCTCCGCGCTCGTTGCAAAAAACCCGTCCCTCAAGGCGGCCAAAGCCAAGCTGGAGGCCATGGAGCCCGGCGCCTACTGCGTGCACAAGAGCTGGGGCTTCGGCCGCATCAAGGCCTATGACGAGGCCGCTCAGAAGCTGATCATCGATTTCAAGGCCAAGCCCGCCCACGCCATGGACCCGGCCTTCTGCATCGGCACCCTCGACGTCCTGCCCGCCGCCCACCTCCTGGTGCGCAAGGAGACCGACCCCGTCACCCTTCAAAAGCTGATCGACAAGGACCCCGCCCAGTTGCTCATCGAGGCCCTCGCCGCCTACCCCAATTCCGCCGCCACCCAGATCGAGGTCGAGATCGTCTTCGCCCAGGTCCTCGGCGACGAAAAGTTCAAAAAGTGGTGGTCCACCGCCAAGAAGGCCATCGCCAAGGATCCCCGCATCGCCGTCCCCGCCAAGAAGACCGAGTGCTACTTCGTGCGCGAGACGCCCGTCTCCACCGAGGACGAGATCACCGAGAAGTTCAACGGCACCCGCTCCGCCCGCCTCCGGGTGCAGCTCGCCGAGCAACTGGTCGAGACCGCCGGCAAGCAGGAGATCAAGGCCGACCTCCCCGCCATCCTCGCCGGCGTCACCGAGGCGATCAAGAGCTCCAACCAGTTCGACACCGCCGAGCGCCTCTACGGCGCCTCCGTTCGCGACCGCCTCGCCAAACTCGCCGGGGTTGACTCCGCCACTCTCGAGCCCACCCAGGTCTCCCTTGTCGCCAACGTCCGCGACCTGCCCGCCATCGTCGAGAAGCTCCCGGTCAACTTCCAGGGCGACTTCCTCGAACTGCTCAAGGAGGCCCATCCCCTCGAGCACCGTGACATCGTGATCACCCTGCTGAAGGTCTCTCAGGGCAAGTTCACCACCGAGTGCATCAATTTCCTGATCGAGAACGAACACGGCGAGGAGCTGGCCGCCACCTTCAAGCGCTGGATGGCCGAGCAAAACCTGCGCGCGCCCGTCCTCCACTGGATCGTCAAGAACCGCAATTCGAAGAAATTCTCCAAGATCCTCGGCGACCTCGTGTCGCCTCGCCTGCTCTCCGCCATCTTCTACGCCATCGACTACGAGGCCCTCCAAGCCGCCTCCGCCCGTCGCATTCCGCTGGCCGACTCGCTCTCCGAGGACACCGACCTGATCCCTGACCTGCTCCAGACCGCGTCCGGCGAAACCGCCCGCGACCTCGCCCACACCCTGCTGTTGAACCAGGGCTTCGAGGACCTCACCAAAAAGTCCCTGCTCGCCCGCTTCATCAAACTCTACCCCTCCATCTCCACCGTCCTCACCGGCGAAAACGAGGCCAAGGAGGAGCAGCTCCTCGTCTCCCGCGACAGCTACGAGCGCAAGCGCGAGGAATACGAGACCATCATCTCCAAGAAGATCCCCGACAACTCCAAGGCCATCGCCTCGGCCCGCGAACACGGCGACTTGAAGGAGAACTCCGAATACAAGATGGCCAAGCAGGACCAGCAGGTGCTCATGGCCCAGAAGACCCAGCTGGAGAAGGCCCTCAGCCGCGCCCGCATCACCGATTTCAAGGAAGCCACCACCGACATCGTGGGTGTCGGCAGCGTGGTCGACGTCGCCCTCGGCTCCACCGGCAAGACCGTCCGCTACACCCTCCTCGGGGCCTGGGACAGCGTGCCCGAGCAGAACATCGTCTCCTACAAGACCCCGCTCGGTCAGGCCCTCCTGGGCAAGAAGGTCGGCGACACCGTGAGCGTGAAGATCGGCGCCGCCGCCGAGACCTACACCATCGCCAAGCTCGACCGCTACGCCTCCTGATCCGCGGCCCCGGCGGCGACTCCCAAACCGCCCGCCTGCTCCCCGCCGCGTCGCCTCCGGACGCGGCTTTTTCGCGCCGCTCGCCCGACATCTGCTTTCCCTACCCCGCGTGAACACCTCCTGGGATACCCTCAAGCTCCTCGCCGAGCCCACCCGCCTGCGCATCCTGGCTTTGCTGCTGCGCGAGGAGCTGTCCGTCGCCGAGCTTCAGGAGATCCTCGACATGGCGCAGTCGCGCATCTCCTCCCAGCTCGCCCTGCTCCGCTCCGCCGAGCTCGTCGCCGACCGCCGCGACGGCAAACGCGCCTACTATCGGCTGCACGACCCGCTCCCGCCCGCCACGCTCGCGCTACTCCGCTCCGCCGCCGAGGCCGTCTCCGGCCAGCCCGAACTCGCCGCCGACCGCGCCGCCCTCGCCCGCGCCCTCGCCCGCCGCCGCGCCCACCAGGAGGAGTATTTTAACCTCATCGCCGGCCGCCTGGGCAAAAACTACTGCCCCGGCCGCTCTTGGGAGGCCCTCGGCCACCTCGCCCTCCGCCTCGCCCCCGCCATCGACGTGGCCGACCTCGGCGCCGGCGAGGGCCTCGTCTCCCAGCTCCTCGCCCGCCGCGCCCGTCAAATCTGGTGCATCGACAGTTCATCGAAAATGGTCGAGGTCGGCGCCGCTCTCGCCGCAAAAAACGGCCTCGCCAACCTCGCTTACAAACTCGGCGACATCGAACGGGTTCCGCTGCCCGACGCCTCCGTCGACCTCGCCATCCTCAGCCAGGCCCTCCACCACGCCCGCCACCCCCAGACCGCCGTCGCCGAGGCCTTCCGCATCCTCCGCCCCGGCGGCCAACTGCTTGTCCTCGATCTGCGCGAACACGATTTCGAGAAGGCCCGCGAACTCTACGCCGACGTCTGGCTCGGCTTCACCGTGGCCGCGCTCCACGGGTTCCTGGAGAAAGCCGGTTTTCACGCCATCGAGGTCGTGACCGTCGCCCGCGAACCCGAGGAGCCCCATTTTGAGACCCTGCTCGCCAGCGGGACGAAACCCGTCTGAGCGTCCGCTTGGCGCGATTTTTCGCCACGTTCCGTCTTCTTCCGATAAAACCCTTGGCACGCCGCGCGGCGGCCATTTTCGTCGCGCTCCCATGCCCACCGCGAAGCCCGCCCTCCTCGCTCTCGAAGACGGTTCCGTCTACCACGGCCGCGCCTTTGGCGCCGACGCCACCATCGCCGGGGAGTGCGTGTTCAACACGTCCATGACCGGCTATCAGGAGATCGTCACCGACCCCTCCTATTTCGGCCAGATCGTCACCCTCACCGCCCCGATGATCGGCAACTACGGGGTCAACGCCGAGGACACCGAGGCCGCCGCGCCCCGCGCCTCGGGTCTTGTCGTGCGAGAACTCTCCCCGGTCGTCTCCAACTGGCGCGCCACCTCCTCCCTCGGCGACTACCTGCGGAAATACGGAATCCCGGGCATCAGCGACATCGATACCCGCGCCCTGACCAAAAAGCTCCGCGTCGACGGCGCCATGAAGTGCTGCCTCAGCACCCTGCCGATGTCCGAGGCCGACGCGGTCGCCCGCGCCCGCGGCTGGCACGACATGGCCGGCAGCGACTACGTGAAGGACACCACGTGCGCCGAACCCTATTTCTGGCGGGCCGACGACGCCTCGCGCTTCAACGCCCCCTACGTCCCGCCCGGCACGACACTCGGCCTGCCCCACGCCCCGGCGAAACGCTTCACCGTCGCGGCCTTCGATTTCGGCGCGAAATACTCCATCTTCCGCAAGCTCATCAACCACGGCTTCGACGTGAAGGTTTTCCCCGCCACGGCCACCGCCGAGGAGGTCCGCGAACACGCGCCTGACGGGGTTTTTCTCTCCAACGGCCCCGGCGACCCCGCCGCCCTCGCCTACATCCACAAGACCGTCTCCGGCCTCGTGCCGCATTACCCGATCTTCGGCATCTGCCTCGGGCACCAGATGATCACCCACGCCCTCGGTGGCACCACGTTCAAGCTGAAGTTCGGCCACCGCGGCGGCAACCAGCCGGTGAAAAACCTCGAAACCGGCAAGGTTTCCATCACCGCCCAAAACCACGGCTTCGCCACCGATCCCGCCTCGCTGGAAAAAGGCGGCGCGGTCGTCACCGAGATCAACTTGAACGACAACACCGTCGAAGGCCTGCGCCACAAGGCCCTCCCGATCTTCTCGGTGCAATACCACCCCGAGGCCGCCCCCGGTCCGAATGACGCCGACCCGCTTTTCGCCGATTTCTACCGCCTGATCGAAGCTCGCCAGGCCGGGAAAATCTAAACGTCCCCGCCCCGGGCCGACGCCCCGCCACCGCGCCCCGTTTGATGAAAAAGTGGCTGGTCATCGCCCTGCTGGCCGTCGCCGGCTGGTGGTTTTACCGGGACCCTCCCGCCGCCTGGCCGGGCCTGCCCGCCCGCGCCGACCCGCAACAGGACCCGACCGGCCTGCCCCCCGCCTTTCGCCACGGCGACTACACCATCACCCCGCTCGCGCGCTACGCCCTCGCCGCCGTGGTCCTGG
>JAIXVP010000227.1 GCA_027482905.1 Opitutaceae bacterium | reverse complement strand
TCCTCTTCGTCGGCCCCACCGGCGTCGGCAAGACCGAGACCGCCAAGCAGGTCGCCGCCCAGATGTTCGGCAAGCAGGAGGCCCTGTTGCAGATTGATATGAGCGAATACATGGAAAAATTCGCCGTCTCCCGCCTCATCGGCTCGCCTCCCGGCTACGTCGGCTACGACGAGGGCGGCCAGCTCACCGAGGCGGTGCGGCGCAAGCCCTATTCCGTCGTGCTCTTCGACGAGATTGAGAAGGCCCATCCGGACGTGCTCCAGCTCCTCCTCCAGATCCTCGAGGACGGTCGCCTCACCGACTCGCTCGGCCGGCAGATCGATTTCCGCAACACCATCATCATCATGACCTCGAACGTCGGTGCGCAGCTCCTGATGCGCCAGACCTCGATGGGCTTCGCCGCCGCCGGCTCCGGCGCCTTCGGCGACCATGAGAAGATGCGCGAGAAGGTGCTCGAAGAGGCCAAGCGCGTCTTCAAGCCTGAGTTCCTCAATCGTATCAGCGACATCATCTTCTTCCGTCCGCTGGCCAAGACCGACCTCTTCCGCATCGTGGACATCGAGCTCTCGAAGTTCACCAAGCGCCTCGCCGAACGGAAGATCGAGCTCACCTTCTCCCCCGAGGCGAAGGAGTTGCTTATCGAGAAGGGCTACGACGAAAAGATGGGCGCGCGTCCCCTGCGCCGCGCGGTCGAGCACTACCTCGAGGATCCCTTCGCCGAGTCCCTGCTAAAGGGCGAGATCACCGACGGTCAGCACCTCAAGGTCGTGCGCAAAGGCGAAATTCTCGAGTTCACCCTCCAGGACCCCAGCGCGTCGTCGCCCAGCGCGGACACCGGAGTGACCTCCTGAACTCGGTTCTGCGCCGGGCGGTGGCTTTTGCCCCCGCCCGGCGTGGGGCGCGGGACGGTCTTCAGGCTCCGAGCGGCGTGCGATAGAGGCGCGGCACGCGCTTGGTCACCGAGCAAAGCGTTTCCCACGGGATGGTGTCCGCGTGGCGGCTGAACTCGGTCAGCGGGATCTCGGCGCCGAGTTGGCGCCCGACCAACACGGCTTCGTCGCCGGCCCGAACGTCTGGCAGGTCGGTGACGTCCACGATGGTTTGGTCCATCGTCACCCGGCCAAGAATCGGGCAATGCCGCCCGCGCACGAGGACCAAGCCCCGGTTGCTGGCGGCGCGGGGTATGCCGTCGCCATAGCCGGCGGTGAGCACCGCGACACGCGAGGGCCGCGCCAGGGTGTGCGTGCCGCCGTAGCTGATGCGCGTGCCGGCGGGTAGCGCTTTCACGAGTCCGACGCGGGTGCGAAAACTGAAAACCGGCTCGGCCGGCACCTCCGCGAGCAGGGCGCCGGGCTTTGGCACCACGCCGAACTGGAGCAGGCCGACGCGAACCGCGTTGAAGGGGCCGGCGCGTTCGATGGTTTCGAGCCCGGCGGAGTTATCGGCATGGATGAACAACGCCTCACGTCCGGCGGCGGGGTGGTGGGCGTCGAGCGCGGCGAGGAAGCGGCGACGTTGTTCGGCGGTGAAGGCGGGGTCCTCGTCCGGGCTGGAGAAGTGGGTGAACACCCCCGCGAGCCGCAGGTAGGCGGCGCAGCGCACCGCCTCGAAGACCGGACCGGCCTCCTCGTGCCAGACCCCGGCGCGGCCCATGCCGGTGTCGATTTTCAGGTGCACGTCGAGGTGGCGGCGCGCGGCGGCGGCGGCGCGGTCGAGCCGCTCGACCTCCTCGGCCGAGGATACCGTGACGGCCACGTCGTAGTCTGGCGCGAAGCGCATCTCATCCGGCAGCAAGGGGCCGAGCAGCAGGATGGGCCAGTCGGGCGTGATCTCGCGCAGCGCGGCGGCCTCGGCGAGGTTGGCCACGGCAAACAGGTCCGCGCCGGCGTGCATCAGGCGGGCGGCGACCTGGGGCAGGCCGTGGCCGTAGGCGTCGGCCTTGACCACCGCGACGTAGCGCATGTGGGCGGGCAGGGCGGCGCGGATGAGGCGGAGGTTGCGTTCGAGGGCGGCGAGATCGATCTCGGCCCAGCAGCGCAGCGGGAGTCCGGACGGGGTGCTCATGGCGCGGCGGGGGCGCGGTGGACGTGCGGCGTCCACGCGACATAGCTCGGCGCCTCGTGTTGAAAGGCGTCCGGTTCGGGTGCGGCCTGGAAAAAATCCTCGTCCGGCGCGGCGGCGAGCAGGGCGGCGGCGGACCATGGCAACTCGGTTGGCGTCAAGTCGGCCGGGAGCGTGGACCAGCGACGGAAAAACGCGGGCGTGGCGAGCGGCGCGGCGGCGGCGAGCTCGGCGGTGGCGAGGCGTTGCACGGCGTGGGGCGCGCCGGGTCGCACCGCGTGCCAGGTGTCGCGGCGGGCGTCGGCCAAGATTGTCAGGCCGGGATGCGCGACGGCGAGGGGCGGCAGGCTGAGATACGAGTAAAGCGCCAGCTCCGGCCGCACCGCGCGCCAGGCGCGGAGCGTGGCGGCGGCGAGGCGGACGCCGAGCACGGAGCCGGGCCCGGCGCAGAAGGCGGCCGCGTCGAGGTCGCGCACGCCCCGGCCGGCGGCGGCGAGCACGCGGGCGACGGCGGCGGGCAGGGCGGCGGAGGCCTCGCCGTCGAGGGCGATCGCGTGGGCGGGCTCGGTCGCCGGGCCGAGCCAAAGCGCGACCTCGACCCGGGTGGAGCAGGTGTCCACCCCGAGGACCACGGGATGGAGGGCGAGGAGTTGGCGGAGGCTGGGCACGGGCGGTCGGAGGCCCCGCAGCAAGCGCCGCGCGGGTCGCGCGGGCAAGCGTGAGAATCGGGCATTGACCGGGTTTTGCGCGGCTGCGTAGGGTGCCAGATTCTATTCGCAAAACCCTCCGAAAATTTAGCCCGTGAACATCCACATCCAAGACGTTTCCCCCACCCGCAAGAGCCTGACCGTGAGCTTCGACGCGCACGAGGTCGCCGCCGAGTATAAGTCCGTGATCGGCGAGGTTTCCCGCCAGGCGCGCATCCCCGGTTTCCGCCCCGGCAAGGCCCCCGCGAGCATGATCCTCAAGCAATACGGCAAAGCCGTGGGCGACGAGTTCAAGCAGAAGGTCGTGGGCAAGGCCTACCGCGACGGCATCAAGGAATCGAAGCTCGACGTGCTCCAGGTGACCAACGTGCAGGAGGGCGACATCGCTCCCGACAAATTCGCCTCCATCGTCATCACGGTCGACATCCGTCCCGCGTTCGAGTTGCCCGCCCTGGCCGGCATCGCCGTCACGGTCGCGCCGGTCGAGCCGACCGAGGCCGAGGTCGAGGCGGGCGTGAACGCCCTCCGCAGCGAGCGCGCCGATTTTAAGGTCGTGGAGCGTCCCGCCCAGAAGGGCGACTACGTGAAGCTCGCCTACGAGGGCAGCGTGGACGGCAAGCCCGTCCTCGAACTGGTCCCGGACAAGCAGATCTACGGCAAGGTCCCGCAGACTTGGGAGGAGGTCGAGGGCGAGAACGAGGGCCTGATCCCCGGTCTCGGCAAGCAGCTCGCCGGCCTCGCCACCGGCGAGAAGAAGGACGTCACCGTGACCTTCCCGGCCGCCTTCGCCGGCGCGCCCGCCCTTGCCGACAAGACCGCCGTCTACGCGCTCGAGGTGCTCGAGATTCGCGAGCGCGCCCTGCCCGAGCTGAACGAGGAATTTTTCAAGGCCAACCAGGTCGACGATCTCGCCGGCCTCCAGGCCAAGGTCCGCAACAATCTCCAGGCCCGCAAGGACCACGAGAACACCGTCGGCAAGCGTCGCCAGGTGATCGACACCCTCGTCGCCCAGGTCGAGTTCCCCGTGCCGGAGAGCCTGATCGAGCAGGAGACCCAGGCCGTCCTCCGCCAGTTCATCCAGGAAAACCAGCGCCGCGGCGTGCCGGCGGAGCAGTTCGAGAAGGACAAGGAGCAGCTCATCGCCGGCGCGCGCAAAGCCGCCGTCGGCCGGGTGAAGACCCAGCTCATCCTCGCCCGCATCGCCGAGCAGGAGAAGCTCGCGGTCGAGGCCTCCGACATCGACGCCTTCCTCTACCGCCAGTCCACCCAGACCGGCGTGAAGCCCGAGAAGCTGGTCAAGGATCTCACCAACGACCGCGACCGCCTCCGTGCGGTGCAGCAGAGCATCATTTTCGACAAGGCCCTCGACCTCGTGGTCGGCAAGGCCGTCGTGACCGAGGCCGCCGCGGCCCCGGCTCCCGCGCCCGCCGCCTGAGCTCCGCCCGCGATCGCGTAGTCGCTTTCCGCTCTTCCCAAGCCTCGCCCGCATCCTGCGCGGCGGGGCTTTTTCTTGCCCGCGCCGACCCCAAGTCGGCTCCGCGCGAGGGTCGCGCTTGCCTTCCGCGCCTTCCCGGCGAAGTTCACCGAATCCTATGAGTTACTACGTTCCGATGGTGATCGAAAACAACGGCCGCGTGGAGCGGTCGATGGACATCTACTCCCGGCTTTTGAAGGACCGGATCATCTTCATCGGCACGCCGATCGATGACGGCGTGGCCAACGTGGTCATCGCCCAGTTCCTCTTCCTCCAGATGGAGGACCCTAAGAAGGACATCCATCTCTACATCAACTCGCCCGGCGGCGTGGTGACCGGCGGGATGGCGATCTACGACACCATCCGCTTCCTGCAGTGCGACGTCGTGACCTACTGCATCGGCCAGGCGGCGAGCATGGCGACCGTGCTCCTCGCGGCCGGCACCAAGGGCAAGCGTTTCGCTCTCCCGCACAGCCGCGTCATGATCCATCAGCCCAGCGGTGGCGCCGGCGGCCAGGCTTCGGACATCGCCATCGCGGCCAAGGAAATCCTGCGCTGGCGCAAGACCCTGAACCAGGTCATCTCCCGCCACACCGGCAAGACGGTCGAGCAACTCGAGAAAGACTCGGACCGCGATTACTACCTGAGCGCCCAGGAGGCCAAGGATTACGGTCTGGTCGACCACGTGGTCGAAAACGCAGCCGACACCGCCGCCATCACACCCACGGCCAGCGCGGCCTGAAGTTTTCGGCAGAGTGGGACAGCATTACTGTAAAGTAAATCGGCCCCGCTATTGCCCGGGGATATTGAAGATACCCCTTGCATCCGGAAGTGATGCGTGCACCGTGAAGGTCTCCTCTGTTATGCAGAGGATTTTGGGGTAATTAAGAAAGCAATGGCCGGACGCCTAGGGGTAGGCGTCCGGCCTCTTATTTTTACCGATTCTGAAGGTGGTGTTTTCATTATTTCCCTTTGAAATAAGAAGTTACCGATGAATCCCGCATCGATTCGGACCTTGGGCCGCCAAACCAAGTTGAGTGCGTTCAGCACGGCCAATTCCGGGGCAATTTTGACGTTGGCGTGGATTCTGGCGTTCGCGACGAGTCCAAGCCTGCGCGCGGCGAACGCGGAGGTGATTTTAAGTGCCGAGCGGGTTGGCTGTTTACCAATCGAGATCACGGAGGCGAGCGGGTTGGCGGTGTCGCGGCGTGATCCGGGGCTCTTTTGGGTTCATTCCGATAGCGGCGGCGAACCGGTTCTGTGGGCCGTCGCGGCGGATGGCAGCCTCCGTGGCTCGCTGCGAATCGAGGGCGTCGCGAACGTGGATTGGGAGGACGCGGCTTCGTTCACTCTCGACGGTCGGGCTTGGCTGCTGGTGGCGGACTCGGGGGACAATGGCTCGCGGCGAAGTGACTGCGCTTTGCTCATCGTGGCCGAGCCGGACCCCTCGGAGCTGAAGCCGAACCGCGAATCGCGGGTCGCGTTGGCGTGGCGGATTCCGGTGGTCTACCCGGACGGTCCCCGCGATTGCGAGGCGGTGGCGGTGGATTCCGTCGCAGGGAGGGTCTACCTGCTGGCCAAGCGGACGAAACCGCACGGCATCTACGCCCTGCCGCTGCGGCCGGCGGCGGCCGAGACGACGCCTATCGCGGAGCGCGTGGGCGAGTTGGCGGCCTTGCCGCCGGCGCCGGAAGCGTCGCGCCTGTTGCCCATCCCGGCGGGGGCGTTTCGGGCCCAGCCCACGGGGCTGGATTTCGCGGCGGACGGTTCGGCGGCCGTGGTCACGACCTACGGCGAGGTCCTGGTGTATCCGAAAATCGAGGACGAATCTTGGGCCGAGGCGCTGGCGCGGCCGGGGCGTGTGATCGGCTCGCATGGCCTGAAACAAGCCGAGGCGGTGGCGTTCGCGGCGGACGGCCGCGCGGTCTATGTGACGGGCGAGGGCGCGGGGGCGCCGCTGCTGCGTTTCCGTGGGGAGCGATGAAGCTTACCTGTTCGGTGGCGCCGGCGGTCCCCCGTGGTGGGCGCGGTGGGACGCGTAGGCGGCCGAGTCCGCCACCAGGGAGTCAAGCGCGGCGGCGAGCGGGGCGGGCCGCCACACGCCGGAGAGCACGATCTTGTCGCCGATCGCGTTCGTCAGGACGAAGGCCGGACGCTGGGTGATTTGGTGGGCGAAAAACTCCGCCGTCGAGGCCGCCACCCGGGCGCGAACAGGTTCGGATAGCGCGGCGGCGCGCAGGCGTGCGGCCGTGACCGCGCCACCGCTCGCCTCCGCCGCGATGCGGGCCGCGATGGCGGGTTCGCCCAGGCGGCGCCCATCGAGCAGCGCGGCGCGGGCGAGGGCGAGGCGAACACGATCGTCTCCCCGTGGCAGAAAATCTCGCGCGGCCTCGGCCACGAGATTGGGGGTCGCATAGGCGGCGGAATCCTTCTCCATCCAGCAGGAATTCAGCATGACGGGAGAGCCCACGATCATTCCGCTGCGGCGGTAAAACCAGTCGCATTGCGCGCGATCGATGGGAAAGTCCGCCGGCCGCATCAGGGCCGGACGCCAGTCGAACCCGACATGTCCGGCGTAGCGGGCGCGGAGTTCGGCCCAGGCTGGTTCCGCCCAGTGGCACCAGGACGAGTAAATCTCGACGTAGTAGGTGACCGATACCGCGGGAACGGCGGGGTGGTCGGCGGGGGCGGTTTTGCGCGATTTGACCATGCCACGAGGCTAGAAACGCCCTGCGGCTAGTCAACGGCCTCGGAAGGCCTTGATCGGCAAGGTGGGCGGAAGGAGCCGAGGGGCGCGGTTAAAGTGGTGGCAAGACCCGGAATCGAACCGGGGACACGTTGATTTTCAGTCAACTGCTCTACCGACTGAGCTATCTTGCCGACGTCGCAGCGAGCTGCGGGAGAGGGGAGCAAAGGGCGGGGCGGGGGGGCGTCAACGGGAATTTCACGGACCGATCAACGCGCCAGCAGTTCGCGCAGGTCGGAGAGGGTGAGCTTCGCGTTCACCGCGTCGCTGGCCTCGAACACGTCGGCCAGCAGGCGGCGTTTCTCGTCCTGGAGCATCATCACCTTTTCCTCGACGGTGCCGGCGCAGATCAGCTTGTAGCTGGTCACGACCTTGGTCTGGCCGATGCGATGGGCGCGGTCGGTCGCCTGGGCCTCGGCGGCGGGGTTCCACCACGGGTCGAAGTGCACCACGGTGTCGGCGCCGGTGAGGTTGAGGCCGGTGCCACCGGCCTTGAGCGAGATCAAGAAAACCGGGATGTCGGGCGAGGTGTTGTAGCGGTCGACCTCGAGCTGGCGTTGTTTCTGCGGGGTGGATCCGTCGAGGTAGCAGAACCCGATGCCCTGTTTGTCGAGTTCGTCGCGGAGCAGGCCGAGCAGGCTGGTGAACTGCGAGAACACCAGCAGGCGGTGGCCGTCGTCGATCGCCTCGGCGAGGAGTTCGCGGAAGGCCTCGAGTTTGGCCGATGAAGAGGCCTCGGCCATCTGTTCGACCAGGCGTGGGTCGCAGCAGATCTGGCGCAGGCGCAGGAGCTGGGTGAGGGTGGCGAGGCGCTGGGAGTTTTCCGAGGCGCCGTCGGCGGCGAGGGCGTTGAGCTGTTCCTCGGAGCGACGCTGGTAGTCCTGATAAAGCGCGAGCTGTTCGGTCGTCGGGGTGCAGAAGATGACCTGTTCGATCTTCGGGGGCAGCTCGGTGGCGACGGCGGACTTGGTGCGGCGGAGGATGTAGGGCGCGGTCTGTTTGCGCAGGCGTTCGTCCTGCCAGTCGCGGTCGGCGGACTTCACGCCCGAGCCGAGGGCGGCGGGGAGCTTGGCGTCGACGTAGCCGGGCAGGACGATCTCGAACAGGGTGCGCAGGTCCTCGAGGGAGTTTTCCACCGGGGTGCCGGTGAGGAGGACGCGGCTCTTGGCGTGCAGGCCGCGGAGGGCGCGGGCGTTGAGGGACCGCCGGTTCTTGGCGTGCTGGGCCTCGTCGGCGATCAGGGTGGCGAGGTCGAGCTCGGCGAACAGCTCCGCGTCGCGGCCGAGCGTGCCGTAGGAGGTGATGAACAAATCGTGCGCGGCGGCGGCCTCGGCGGAGGCGAGGCGGTTGGACCCGTGGTGGATGAACACGCGCAGGCCGGGGGCGAAGCGGGCGGCCTCGCGGCGCCAGTTCTCGACCAGCGAGGCGGGGCACACGACGAGCGAGGGTCGGCGGTCCTTCGCGGCGGCGGCGTGGCCGATGGCGGCGAGGAGGGCGAGGGCCTGGGCGGTTTTACCAAGGCCCATTTCGTCGGCGAGGATGCCGCCGAGGTCGTGGCGGTGAAGATGCCAGAGCCAGGCGGCGCCGATCTGCTGGTAGGGGCGGAGGGTGGCGGCAAAATCGGGCGGGAGCGGCGCGGGTTCGAGGCGGGACAGGTCGCGCAGGGCCTCGGCGCGGCGTCGCCAGGCGTCGGGCGTCCGGGCGTCGGGCGAGATGTCGTCGAGCATGTCCTGGAGCTCGGGGATGCGGGCGGCGCCGACGCGCTGGATCTTGCGGGCGACGACCGGGGCGGCGGTGCCGCCGGCGAGGGCGGCCTGGGCCTTGGCGAGGCGCTCGAGCTGGTCGGGCGGGAGCAGGTAGATCTTTTTGCCGTCTTCCACGAAGCGGCGGCCGGCGGCGAGGGCGGCGCGCAGCTCCTCCTCGGTGACTTTTCCGGCGGCGAGGCCGACGGTCACGGCGAACTCGTCCGCGCCGGCCTCGGCGACCTTCGCCTCGACGCGGGCGTTGGCTAGGCCGGCGGTGTTCTTCTCGAAGTTCGGCGTGAAGTCGGCGTGAAAGCGGGTGCGCAGGGCTTCGCCGTGGGCGGCGAGGAAATTGAGGACCTTGTGGCGGTCGCGCAGCCACCACTTTTTTGTCGACGGATCGAGGGCGAAGCCGTGGGCGGAAAGCAACTCGCGCGCGGCGGCGTAGCCGGGGGCCTCGCGGGAGGGCAGGCCGATGGCGAGGTAGTGTTCGCTCCCGTCGACCAGCAGCGGGGTGACCGGTTCGTCGCGCGGCACGATGCGCGGGGTGCGGGCCGAGAGGGAGCGGGGGCCGGCGGAGGGCACGGGCGCGGCGGCGGAGGGCAGTGGCGTGGCGGGCGTGAGGTGTTCGCTCACGCCGCGCAGGCGGGGGCCGAGCCAGAGCAGGTTTTTGTCCGGTTCGGTGAGGGCGGCGAAGACCGGTTGCCCGGAAAGGGCGGTGACCAGTTCGCGCAGCTGGGCGCGGGTGAGTTGCAGAAAGGGCGGGGGCGTCTCGCCGCCGCCGCCGATGCGGGCGAGCACAGCGAGGCCGGGGAATTGGGCGGGGACGGGCGGCGCCAGCGGATCGAGCTGAATCTTGACGGGGATGGCGTCGCGTAGGGCGGCGGTGGGCAGATTCGGGGGGAGCAGGAGGCGCAACATGCGGAACCGGACAGCTTGGCGTGGGCGGAGCGTTGCGAAAGGAAAAAGGCGGACTTGCGAAGCTTACGTCGGCGTCGGACCAAAAGTTTGGTGCGCGGAGGGGGCTTTCTTGCTCGTCCGGGAATAGAATCGACTGTGGCGAACTCCGATCAGGGATGCTTGCCGTCTCAGATTTCTTGCCCGCCAGGGGTTGTTTTGGAGGGCAACACGCGTGACTCCTCTCGAAGTCAGGCTGGCGTTGACGGTGCGTCGTGCAAATGGACGTGACGATTCCACGCCTTGCATCGCGGCGGCCTTGGAATGTGCGCGTCGGGATCCGGTCTTGAACGCTTGGTGTTACCGGCAGGAGAGGTTTGACCGAGGCGTGGCGGCGGGCTTGCTCGCCGTGGGTCCGCCGCCGGAGTTGCGCGAGTCTCTCCTGAGGGGACCAAAAGCGCGCGTCGCAAGTCCGGCATGGGTCTGGGTGATCGCGGCGTGTTTTGCGCTGATGGTGCTGTCGATTGGAGCGGTGCTGGCAAACCGGGCCCGACCCTCGGTCGATGATCTGGTCGCGTTGGCCCTGAAGGACCTCGTCTCTTCGGATCATGTGCCGGCTGCCGACATCGGCGAGGCGAGCTTGGCGACGGTGCTCACCCGTCCCGGGCTTCGAGTGGGTGTCGGCACGACGGTTGATTTCGCCGGTCTCGCCGCGCGGGGATGCCGTCGCTTAACGATAGGCGGACGCGAGGTTTTCGAGATCTGCTTTCAGCGGGCTGATTTCGGGAAAATCCACATGTATATTGCTTTTGAGGATGATTTTATAGAAAATGATAACTCGCGAGAACCCCGCATGCTTGAAATCGCGGGCCGGGCGGCGGCGACTTGGGTGAACCAGGGCCGGCGGTTTGTCTTGGTCGCTGATGGCGGTGCTCGGGGTATACGCAACTTGCTGTAGTATGATTAGCATACTCGTCGGAAGGGCGGTCTCACGCGGGTAGCAGGTGGAATCATCGGGCAGATGGGGAAATAGTTTTGGTATAATGTGCTGGGGGAGTATCGCCGGCCTGTTTGTGGGCGGGAGTGCTACGAAATTGTGACGTTGGGCAGGAATTTACGCTCTGACTGCATGAGCGCTTGCATGTCGTCGCCGAGGCTTCACATTAAAGCTGTTGACCATATTTCGCCAATCCTTTGCTTCTTAATCACGCTTATGAAAAACATACTTCGTTGGATCACTGCTGGTCTCACCGCCACGTTTGCCACTTTGGCTGCGCATGCCGCCGACATGGCTCCCGGCACTTTTGCGGCCGGAACCGTCAAGGGTGACGTTTCCTACAAGCTCGCCGGCACCTCGACCTACCTGAAGCTCGAACCCGGCACGACCCTGCCCCAAGGCTCGACCGTCAAGACCGCTCCCGGTGCCTTGGCGATCGTGGTTTTCGCCAGTGGTTCGACCGCAACGGTTCGTCCTGATTCCGAAGTGGTGATCAATTTCGATCAGAAGGCTTTCACCGGTCCGATCCCTGCCGGCAGCGAGCCCGCCGTCTCCAAGACCCAGATCCGGATCGTGAACGGCACGGTGATCTCCAAGGTCTCGAAGCTGAAGAAGGGCTCCGAGTATAACGTCACCTCCCCGGTTGGCGCGGCCGGCGTTCGCGGCACCACCTTCGAAGTATCTTACAATTCGGTCACCAAACAATTCACCGTCACCTGCGCCGAAGGTGCGGTGGTGTTCAACAAAAACTCGGACGGCTCCGTCACGCCGGTGGTTGCCGGTCAATTCATCGATAACGAAGGTGTAGCCAAGCCCGCTAACCCCGTCGCTATCGCTGCTCTGGTCACCGCGCTCGAGGCTGTGGATGTCACCCCTGCGCCCGATGCACCTAGCACCGAGACCGCGGCTGATGCGGCTTCTCAAGGTGGCAAGGACGGCGCTCCCCCCGCTGGCACCCCTGCGGGTCCCACCATCACGGTCCCTGACGTTGTTGTTCCCGACGTCACCCTTGTTGATCCCGTCAGCCCCAACTGATTTAGATTCGTATTCTGATCTATTTCGCCCGCCTCTTCGGAGGCGGGTTTTTTTTGGCAGTTCCCTCAGGGAATGTGGCCCGACCGGAACCTCGGCAGCATTTTCCGGCAGCGAGCAGGGGCTGTTCGGGTCGAACACGAGAGTGTTTGTTCCGGCCGCCCCCGTCGAATTGATTCGGACGCGAGTGATGACCCTCGGCGGTCGTCGAACTCCGCCAAAAGGGTATGGTTTAGGGCCTGTTGGGTAGGCCGCAGGGCGGCTGTATCGGCCGAGTCTTAGCCTACTTGGGCGCGGGCCGAGCCGCCACCGAAGAGTTCCTTGAGCGCGCCCCAGGCTTTGAGCAGTCCTGCGTCACGAACGCCGCCTTCAAGCGCGTAGGCCCGGGCGACGGCGTCCTCGTGGCCGCGATAACGCGGCGGAAGCACGAAGGCGGTTTTGTCCCCGCTTTGGATCGAAGTCAGGAAGAGGCCTTTGCCCACGGCGCCGGCCTCCAGTTTCACGCCGAGGGATTTTTCCGGCAATACCAGCCAAGGGCGGTAGCGGAAAACCAGTTTGCCGTTCTCCGGCTCGTGTTTAAGTCGGCCGTAGGTGCGCATCGGCACGCCTTGGTCGTTAAGGGTGTTGCTCGAAAAGAGGGCGTTTTCGCCTTTCTCCGCCACGGTAAAGCGATTTTTCCGAAAGCTCAGGAAGTCCCACGAGAAAATCGCGCCGAAGACGGTGAGTCGGAAGGCCCAGCCGGCGATGAGGTAGGCCAGGATGACGACGGCGAGCGAGAGCGCCACGCTGACCCAGGGGTTGAGCGTCGCCGTGATGGTCACCAGGCCGAGCAGCGCGGTGCGGGCGCCCTTGAGCACGGCGTCGATGGCGCCCCACGGGCTCAGGAGGATGAGGGCGTTGATGGCGTGGGACGCCAGCCATACCACGCCGAAGACGGCCACGCCGAGCGGGACGGTGACGATGCTGAGAAGCCAGGACCAGTCGATGGCGCCGACCGCGATGGTGGCGGTGCCGGAGTGGAGCAGCGCGTCGCCCGCGGCGGGAGGGGCCGAGGCGATGATCATTTTGGACAGCGCGCTCATGGTGAAGGGGACCACCGCGCCGGCGGCGACCAGGCCGGATGCCTTGTTTTCGATGGTCTCGAGGACATCGAGGGGTTTCTTTAGGCCCGGCGGCACGACCGCGCCGAAGGCGTCCTTGGCCGCGCAGAGACCCACCACGAGCAGCGCGGGCACGTAGAAGGTCCATTTCGCATACCAGGGAAGCTTGGCCTTCGCCTCCGGGGTCTCGGCCCGGAGGGATTCGTAGACGCCGAGCGCACCGGTGCCGAGAAGCGGTGAGATCGCCACGCCGGTGATCGTCGCGAGGGTCTTGGCGTAAGGCGCGACCGGTGAGCGATCCTCGGCGGGTTTGGGCTCGGCGGCGCGGGCGGGCGCGACCAAGGCGAACAGCAACGCGATCAAAACCAGTGACGAGGCGAGGCGTTTCATGGCGGGAGTTAAGTTGCGGAGGGGCGTCGAGGTAAAGCACGGTCGTGGTCGGTCCGCGGTTCGCCGGGTAACCCGCCCCGTGCGCGCCGCGTCTCGGTTGGCATGAGCCGCCCGTGTTTCCCCCGCCCCGGGGCCGTCCTGCTGATCGGCCTCGCCTCGTTCTTCGGATCGTCCCCGCTCGGCGCCGCCACCCCGCCCACGCGCGAGGAGAGGGCGGCGCACGCGCTCAATCGTCTGGGCTACGGGCCCCGGCCGGGCGAGGTGGCGCGGACGGTCGAGATTGGAGTGGAGAAATGGATACACCGGCAGCTCGACCCGGACATGATCCCGGACGCCGCGGCGGAGGCGGCCGTGGCGACCCTCGATAGACTCAAGCTGCCGCGAGCGGAGCTGGTGGAGGCTTACCAGGACGAGATCCGCGAGCGGCGGCGTTTCACCCGGGCGAAGGCCGCCGCCGAGGCGAAGGGCGAGAAGGCTCCGGCGCGCCCGATGGCCGGGGAGGGCGGCGAACGCCTGGTGGTGGCCCAGGCCCTGGGCGAGCTTCAGCACGCCAAACTCGTTCGCGCCGTGCTGTCCGAGCGCCAGCTCGAGGAGGTGCTGGTGGATTTCTGGTTCAACCACTTCAACGTCGACGCGCGCAAACAGCAGGTTCGCGCCACCCTCGTGGACTACGAGCAGGAGGTGATCCGGCCGCGTGTTTTCGGCAGTTTCCGCGACCTGCTCGGGGCGACCGCGAAGAGCGCCGCGATGCTGGTCTACCTCGACAACTGGCGCAGCTCGCGGACCTACGAGGTCGGACCGACCGAGCAGGCCATGGTCGACCGGGTGCGGCGCGAGGTGGAGGGCGAGCCCATGGCGGAGCCGATGATGGTCGGCGACAAGGTCGCCGAGCCGGCGCCGCGCATGAAGCGCGGTCTCAACGAGAACTACGGCCGCGAGTTGCTGGAACTGCACACCTTGGGCGTGGACGGCGGCTACACCCAGGACGATGTGCAGGAGGTCGCGCGGGCCCTCACCGGCTGGACGGTCGAGCCGCGCACGGGCGACTTTGTTTTCCGCCGCCAGTGGCACGACAACGGCCCCAAGAAAATCCTCGGCACCGCATTCCCTTCCGGCGGAGGTGTGCGCGACGGCGAAATGGTCCTGGATTTGCTCGCTTCGCATCCCGCTACCGCGACGCACATCGCGACCAAGCTGTGCCGGCGCTTTGTCGCCGACGAGCCGCCGGCCGCGTTGGTGCGGCGGGTGGCGGAGGCGTTCACCCGAACCAAGGGCGATCTGCGCGCGACTTATGAGGCGCTTTTCCTTTCGCCGGAGTTCTTCGCCCCGGAAAACATCGGTGCGAAGACAAAATCCCCCTTCGAGTTCGCCGCCTCGGCGCTGCGGGCGGCGGACGCCTCCTTCGTGGACGTGCCCGCCTTACGGGCGCGCGTGCCGCTGCGGGCGATGGAGGCGGGCGCGGCGCTCGGCCGGGGCGGCGACCGGCTGGGTTCGCTGTCGCGCAAGACGGTCATGCTGCACCTGGTCGACATGGGCCAATCGCTCTACGCGTGGGGGCCGCCGACCGGGTTTCCCGAGGACTCGTCCCACTGGGTGGGCGCGGGCGCGCTGGTGGCGCGGCTCAATTTCGCCCTGGCCCTGACCGGCGGGCAGGTGGCGGACGCGCGGGTGGATGTCCGGCGGTTGTTGGGCGACGCCAATCCGGATCGCGCCGACGCGGTGGTCGACGCGCTCGCGGCGAATCTGCTCGGCCGCGCGCCGAGCGCGAACACCCGCAAGGTCCTCCTCGCCCAGGCCGCGCCCTCGCTCAACGGCGAGACGGCGGTGCCGGAGATTCCCAAGATGCTGGCGCTGCTGCTCGGCTCGCCGGAATTCCAGCGCCGCTGAGGCGTTGTTCCCGGTCCATTTTCAAACACCCCGCGATCGCGTTCTCCCCATGAACCCTCCCCATATTTCCCGTCGGTTTTTCGTGAAACAGGGCGCGCTGGCCTTCGCCACGCTCGGCGCGGGCGCGCTTTTCGGCCCGGACTTCCTGCGCAGCTCGGTGCTGGCGGCGGAGTCGCGCCGGGCGGCCGGCGGCCGACGCGTGTTGGTGTGCCTGTTCCAGCGCGGGGCGGCGGACGGGTTGTCCATGGTCGTGCCCTACGGGGACAAGGACTACTACCGGCTGCGCAGCGAGATCGCGCTCGCCGCGCCCTCGCAAAAGGCCGGGGCGGCGGGCGTGCTCGACCTCGACGGGCGCTTCGGGCTGCACCCGGCGCTGGCGCCGCTGCATGCGCTTTACGGGGCGGGCGAGCTGGCGGTGCTCCACGCCTGCGGCAACCCGAACGCCACGCGTTCCCATTTCGAGGCGCAGGACTTGATGGAGTCGGGCACGGGAGACGACCGCAACCTCGCGACCGGCTGGCTCAACCGCATGATCGGCTGCTGCCCGGAGGACGCGGCGCACGCCTCGGCCTTGCGCGCGGTGGCGCTCACCGGGCAGTTGCCGCGCAGCCTGCAGGGACGGGAGGAGGCGCTGGCGATCCCCGACTTGGAGCGCTTCGGGGTGGGCGGTGGGGCGGCCGCGCCGGTCGCGATGCGCGGGGCGGCGAAAAGCTTCGAGGACATCTACGAGACCGCGGCGGGCGACGCCCTGCACGGGGCGGGGCGGGACGGCTTTGCGGCGATGGATCTGTTGCGCAAAGTCGATCCGAAGCGCTACACCCCGGCCAACGGCGCGGTGTATCCGAACGGCGGATTCGGTCGATCGCTGCG
>JAIXVP010000146.1 GCA_027482905.1 Opitutaceae bacterium | reverse complement strand
GATGGGTCCCGCCGGCGAGACGGTGCTCGATTACACCGTGCACGACGCGGCGCGGGCGGGTTTCGACCGCGTGCTCTTCGTCATCCGGCGCGATTTCGCGGAGGCCTTCCGGGCGGCGGTGGGCGCGCGTTTCACGGGCAAGCTCGCGGTGGATTACGCCTTTCAGGAAATCGACCTGCTGCCGGACGGCGCGATCGCGCCCGAGGTCCGGACGAAACCCTGGGGCACGGGTCACGCCCTTTGGTGCGCGCGCGAGGCTCTGCCCGGCCCCTTCGCGGTGGTGAACGCGGACGACTTCTACGGCGCGGGCTCGTTGGCGGCGCTGGGGGCTTTTCTTCGCGCCCCGGCACCCGCCGGCGCGCCCGTTCACGCCATGGTGGGCTTCCCGCTGGGCAACACGCTCTCGGAAAACGGCGCGGTCTCGCGCGGGGTCTGCGCGGTCGACGCAGACGGTTGGCTGACCGGCATCGAGGAGCGTTCCGGCATCGTCCCCGGCGAGGTCGGCGCGGGCCGCCGCTACGATCCGGCGACGCCGGTCTCGATGAATTGCTGGGGTTTCCACGCCGGGACCTTCCTGCCCCGGTTGGACGAGGCCTGGCGGGACTTTTTCGCGGCGCGAGGTGGCGAGGAGAAGGCCGAGTTCTACCTTCCGGCGGCGGTCGACGGACTGGTGCGAACCGGCGCGGCGCGGGTGTGGGTGCTGCCGACCACCGACTCGTGGTTCGGCGTCACCTATCGCGAAGACAAGCCCCGGGTGCAGGCCGCGCTGGCCGAGCTGGTGCGGCGCGGCGTCTATCCCTCCCCGCTATGAGGCTGCGTTTTTCCCGGCCCGAGGCGGATGTGTTTGTCCCCGGCGGCGGCGAGCCGGCGACGGCGCTGGCGCGGGTCACCCATCTCTGCGTGGCGGCGCATCAGGACGACATCGAGATCCTGGCCCACGACGCGATCTGCGACTGCCTGGACGCGCCCGGCGTCCGCGCCTTCGGCGGGGTGGTGGTGACCGACGGGGCGGGCTCGCCGCGGACCGGTGTGTATTCGGATTTCACGGACGAAAAAATGCGCGCGGTCCGACGCGACGAGCAACGGCGGGCGGCGGAGCTGGGCGGCTACGCGATCCAGCTCCAGCTCGCCCACCCCAGCGCCGACGTGAAGCGCCCCGGGCACGTTGGCGTTGCGGCGGATCTGGCGGCGATCTTTGCCGGTTGCGCGCCGGAGTCGGTCCACCTGCACCAGCCGGCGGACAAGCACGACACCCACGTGGCGGTTTTCCTGCGCTGCCTGGAGGCGTTGCGGGCATTGCCGCCGGAACGGCGGCCGCGACAGGTGCTGGGCGCCGAGGTGTGGCGAGACCTCGACTGGTTGGTCGACGCCGACAAGGTCGCGCTCGACAGCGGACGGCGTCCCGCGCTCGCGGCGGAGTTGTTGCGGACCTTCGATTCCCAGGTGACGGGCGGCAAACGCTACGACCTCGCCGCGCAGGGCCGACGGTTGGCGCATGCGACTTTTCACACCTCGCACGCGACCGACCGGCTGGCCGGGATCACCTGGGCGATGGATTTGACCCCGCTGGTGGCCGACCCGACCCGGGACGTGGCGGATTTCACCCTGGCTTACATCGACCGCCTGCGCGCGGACGTCGCGGCGCGGCTGGCGCGTTTCCGGTGAGGCGACGCGGCGACGAACCGGCGGACCAATCTATGAAACCACTGTTCGCAATGATGGGTCTCGGCGTCTTCTGCGCCTGGTTCGGTTCGGGTCGTCTGACGGCGGAAGCGACCTCGCCGGCCGCAACCGGCGGCACGCGTCTGGTCTGGGCGGAGTTGTTGACCAGCGGGCGGCCGGCGGATCTCGCCGCGTTCTACGCTGCCACGCTTGGCTGGACGGCTGAGCCGGAGGGCGAGGGTTCCGCGGCGCGGATGCGTTTGGGGAACCGGGGTCGGCCGGTGGCGGGCATCTCGTTTCGGCGGGACGTCAGCGTGGGCCTGCCGCTTGCCCGTTGGGTGGGATTTCTGGCGTCGGACGACGTGGCCGGCGCGACCGCGCGGGCGGAGGCGGCGGGCGCGAAGGTTTTGGTTCCGGCGCGCGAATGGCCGGGGCTGGGCGCGCAGGCGATCCTGGCCGATCCCGAGGGGGCGACCTTCGGCTTGATCACGCGATCGGTGGGCGTGGAACCGGCTCCGGCGACCGGCGACTGGGCTTGGCCGGGTTTGCTGGCGAAGGATCCCTTCGCGGCGGCGGATTTTTACGGTGCGCTGCTCGGCTGCGGGGTGGCGGACGACCGGCGCACGCCCTTGTTCGTCGGCGACCTCTTGCTGGTGTCGGGCGGACGTCCGCGGGCGGCGGTGGTGGCGCTGCCTGGCAGTTCCGCGCGGGTGCCGGGCTGGGTGTGCTTTGTGCGTGTGACCGGGATCGATGAGACCGTGCGCCGGATTGAAAAGGAGGGCGGCAAAACCCTGCGCAAGCCGGGCGTGGACCTGATGGGCGGGCGGCTGGCGGTGGTGAGCGATCCGTGGGGGGCGGTGTTCGGTTTGATCGAGCCGACCGGAGGTGCCTCGCCGTCGGCCGAGGTCGAGTCGGCGGCGGAGAAGGCGTCGGGCGCGCTTGAATACAAATGGCACGATCCCTCCTTCTATCTGCCGTGGTTCGATCCGGCGGCGGTGGTCCTGCCCGAACCGGAAGCCGCCTGGGCGCGGGCCAACCTGCGCGTGGTCGAGCCGGGCCGGTCGGCGACGGCCGCCGAGGCGCGGCGGTAGCGGGCGGGCGAAAAAAAGCCGCCCGGGCGGGGCGGCTTTTGAAGGAGAAGCGACGGGGCGCCTCAGGCGCGGCCCATGTAGGAGCCGTCGCCGGTGGAGACCTTGATGAGTTCGCCGACCTTGATGAAGAGGGGCACCTGCACGATGAGGCCGGTCTCCATGGTGGCCGGTTTCTGGACGTTCGAGGCGGTGTCGCCCTTCACGCCGTCGGCGCTCTCGGTGATCTTAAGGACGACGGAGGAAGGCAGGTCGATGGTGAGGGGCTTTTCGTCGACGTAGAGGACCTCGACCTTGCCGTTGGCGGTGAGGTAGAACTTGCTCTCGCCGATCAGGGCGGCGGGCAGTTCGACCGTCTCGTAGGTCTCGGGATCCATGAACGCGAAGGCGTCGCGGTCGGCGTAGGAGAACTCGAGGGTCTTGCGCTCGGTGGGGAGGACCTCGACGGTGTCGGTGGAGTTGAAGCGCTGGTCCAGGGACTTGCCGTAGCGGAGGTTGCGCATTTTCATCTGCACGAAGGCGCGCAGATTGCCCGGGGTGCGGTGCATGGTCTCCATCACGAGGTGGGCCTCGCCGTTGAATTTGATGACCTGACCTTTGCGAATGTCGTTGGCGGAAGGCATGAGAAGGGGGAGCGGAGGGGAGGTTGAAGGGTTAAAAGGTTGAAGGGCTATCGTTCGCCGTGGCGGGGAGTCAAGGGCGGTGTCGGCGGGGCGGGGTGCTTGACAAGGCCCGATCACGCGCGATTTGTCCGCCCATGCGTTCGCTGCATCGCCTGATCGCGCTGGTCCTGCTGGCCGTTTGGCTGCCGGCGTCCTCGCATTGCGCGATCGAGACCGTGCTCGGCGTGGTCAACGAGCATTGCCAGTCGGTGTGCGCCCATGCCGGCGTCGATACCGAGGGGCACCCCGCGAACGACGCCTGCGCTACCTTGGAGGAGGGCGCCATCAAGCCCGCCGCCGTCGGTCTGCACCTGCCGCCGCCCAGCCTGACCGTGCTGGCCTGTCTCGACCTCGTTCACGCCAGCCTGCTCGCCGAGGCCCGTCCGCTCGCCCGGCCCACGTGGAGCGCCGGTCATCCGGACGCCTGGGTGCCCGTGCGGCACCTCGCCAGCCGCGCTGTCGCGCCGGCTCGCGCTCCGAACCTGAACTGACGCCCCGTCGTCGCCGCATCCCCGCGCGGATGTGGTTTTACCCCGCTCGAAGCGGGGCCGTGACGTCCGCCGTTTCGCGGACGCGCTTAACCCTCAGGTTCGTTCTCCATGATTTTAGGTCGTATTCTCTCCCTGCACTTTTTGCTCGCGACGCTGGCCGTCGCCGAGCCCCTCACGCCCGAGGCCGCCACGCAGCTCGCGCTGGATAACCATCCCGATCTCGCGGCCGCCCGCGAGCTGATCGCGGAAGCCGAGGCCCGCGCCTCCGGCCTCGGCCGCCTGCCGAATCCCGAATTCGAGACCGAGGTCGTGCTCGGCCGCGAAGGTCGCGGGCGGCTCGAGCTCGGACTGTCCCAAACCTTTCCGCGCGCCTCGCGGCTCCGGCTGGAAAGGAACGTCGCCGCCGAAAGCCTGTTATTGGCCCGGCGCGAAGTCGCGCGGGCCGAACTGGCCGTGGTCGCGCGCACGCGCCTGGCCGTCCTCGAACTCGCCGTCGCCCAGGCAGAGTTGGAGCTGGTGGAAAAACAAGCGACGCTGGCGCGTGAGTTCGCCGTCGCCCAGGACGGGCAGGCCCGGGCCGGGCAGATCTCGAACCTCGACGCCGCACAGGCGGAACTTCTGGCCCGCGAGGCCGAACTGGCGGTCGCCCTCCCACGGGCCGCCCTGACGGCGGCGGCAGTGGAACTCTCCACCGCGCTCGGGCGCGAGGCGGAGGCCGAACTCACCGTCGCGGTCGATCTCGCGCTCCCGCCCGAGGAGGTAGCCGTGCCTCCGCCGGGGGTTTGCGGGGACGTCGCGCTCGCCGAGGCGCGGCTAAGCGCGGCCGACGCCGAGATCGCCCTGGCCCGCTCGCAGGGGCGCGAGGACTATCGCTTGGGCGTCTTTGTTGAGGGCGAGCAGGTGCGTTCCGATTTCGGCGACCGCGAACGCGAGGCCATGCTGGGCGTGCGCTTCAGCATGCCGCTTCCGGTGCGCTCCGTCTCCGGGCCGCTGGTCGCCGAAAAACAGGCCGCCCGCCGCCGCGTCGCCTTGGAACGCGAGGCCCGCGCCCGCGAGGCTCGCAACGCGGTCGCCGCCGGCGCCGCCGAGGTGCGGGCCCGCCACGCCGCCGCCCGGGCGATCGCGGCCGAGCTGCTCCCCGCCGCCCGCGCCCAGCTCGCCGCCACCGAAGCGGCCCACGCTCGCGGCGAAGTGGAGCTGGCCGCCGTTTTCCGCGCCCGCGAACGCCTCGCCGGGATCGAACGCTCCGACCTCGCCGCCCGCCACGCCTACCATCACGCCGCCGTGCGCCGTCTGTCCGCCGCCTGCTGCCTTCCGCTCTGAATCCCATGAAACCCATTTTTGTCCTGCTTTCGCTCGCCGTCTCCCTTTCCGCCGCCGACTCCACGCCTGACCGGGTGAAAAACACCGTCGTGCTCGACGCCAACTCCGTCGCCAACTTGCGCCTCGAAACCGCCGCCGCCGAACCGCGCCATTTTGAGGAAACGGTTTTCGCCCTCGGCCGCGTCGAGCCCCGCCACGGCGCCATCGCGGTGTTGAGCAGTCGCATCGCGGGCCGGGTGGTCGAGCTCTCCGCCCATCTCGGCGATGTCGTGGCCGTCGACGAGGAACTGGTCCGCGTGGAAAGCCGCCAGGCCGGCGATCCGCCGCCCGTCGTCACGCTGCGCGCCCCGCAGGCTGGCACGATCACGGACTGCGAGATCCACCTCGGCGACCCGATCGAGCCCGACCGCCATCTGCTCGAAATCACCGACCTCACCGCGGTCGAGGCCGTCGCCCGCGTGCCTGAGCATGAGGCCGGCCGCCTCCGCGTGGGCACGAAGGCGCGCATCCGCGTCGCGGCCTATCCCGGCGAGGTGTTCACCGGGGAGTTGACGCGCTTCGCCACCGCCGCCGACGCCGCTTCCGGCACGCTCGCGGCGCACTTTCTCATGCCCAATCCCGACGGCCGACTGCGCCCCGGGCTACGCGCGGAGTTCGCCATCATCGTGTCCAGCCGCGCCGACGTGCTCGCCGTGCCCCGCGCCGCCGTCCAGGGCGAGGGCTCCGGACCCCGCTTTGTGTTCACCAAGGATTTTGAGCTGGCGAACGCGTTTCTCAAGTCGCCGGTCGTGCTCGGCGCGGACAACGACCAGTTTGTCGAGATCGTGAGCGGCCTTTTTCCCGGCGACGAGGTCGTCACCCGCGGCGCCTACTCCCTCGCGTTCGCCGGCGGCGGCACGGTTTCCCTCAAGGAGGCCCTCGACGCCGCCCACGGCCACGAACACGCGGCCGACGGTTCGGAGTTGAAGCCCGGGGCTCCCGCAACCGCCCACGACGACCACGGCCACGCGCACGGCCACGAGGGTCATGCCGGCCATCCCGAACTGCCCTGGCAGATCGCGACCGGCGCACTCGCCGTGGTCGTCCTCGCGCTTGTCGCCACGCGCCGCTCAGGCGCGTCCCCGAAGGAGACCTGAGCCATGTTGAACTCCCTCATCCACTGGTCGCTGCACCACCGCGTGGTGGTGCTCGGCCTCTCCCTCATCGTGCTCGCGCTCGGCCTGAACACCGGCGCGCGCCTGCCCGTCGAGGTGTTGCCCGACCTCACCAAACCCACCGTCGTCATCCTCACCGAGGCCCCCGGCCTCGCGCCCGAGGAGGTCGAGACTCGCGTCACCCAGCCGCTCGAAGGCGCGCTGCTGGGCGTCGCCGGCCTCACCCGCCTGCGCTCCAACTCCGACGTCTCGCTGTCCCTCGTCTACGCGGAATTCGGCTGGGGCACCGACATCTACCAGGCCCGCACCCTGGTGCAGGAGCGCCTGCAATCCGCGCGCGAGCAACTGCCGGAGGACGCGTCGCCCTTCATGACGCCCGTCGCCTCGCTCATGGGCGAGATTCTGCTCGTCGGCGTGCGCTCGACGACGCCCGCCGGTCAACCCGGTTATCTCGCCCCGGCCGAGGTGCGCACGCTTGCCGATTGGACGATTCGTCGCCGTCTGCAAAGCATCCCGGGCATCGCCGAGATCCTCAACATGGGCGGCGGCGTGCGGCGCATCGAGGTGCAGCCCGAGCCCGCCCGGATGCAGGCCCACGACGTCACGCACGCCGAGCTGGAGGCCGCGGTCGCCGCCGCCGCCGGCACCACCACCGGTGGCTTCATCAGCTCCGGCCCGACCGAGGTGATGGTGCGCAACCTCGCCATGAGCACCGACCTCGCCGCGCTTGGCCGCACCGTGGTGAAATCGACCGCCGAACGCGCCGTCACCCTCGCCGACGTCGCCACGCTCGCCTGGGGCATCGAGCCGATGCGCGGCGACGCCAGCGTAAGCGAGTTCCCAGAGCGCGAGCCCACGCCCGGCGTAATCATGTCGATCACCAAGGCCCCCGGCTTCGACACCCGCGTGCTCACCGAGCAGATCGACGCCGCCCTCGCCGAGCTCAAGCCCGCCCTGCCCGCCGGGGTCGAGACGGTCATGCTGTTCCAACAGCGTTCCTTCATCTACCACGCGATCGGCAACTTGAAGGACGCCATCCGCGACGGCGCCATCATGGTCACCGTGGTGTTGTTCCTCTTCCTCCTGAATTTCCGGACGACGTTCATCACGCTCATGGCCATCCCCATGAGCTTCGCCATCACGCTGCTCACCTTCGCGTGGTTCGGGTTGTCGGTGAACTCGATGACGCTCGGCGGTCTGGCCGTGGCCATTGGCATGGTGGTGGACGACGCCATCGTGGACGTGGAGAACGTCTTCCGCCGGCTGCGCGAAAACGCCGCCCGCGCCGTGCCGCGCCCGCGCCTGACCGTCATCGCCGAGGCGTCGGGCGAGGTGCGAAACTCGATCCTCTACGCGACCATCCTTATCGTGCTGGTTTTTCTCCCGCTGCTCGGCCTGAGCGGCGTCGAGGGCAAGCTCTTCGCCCCCATCGCCATCGCTACGATCTTGAGCATGGCGGCGTCCTTCGTCGTCTCACTGACCCTCATCCCGGTGCTCTGCTCGCTGTTGCTGCGTCCGCGCGCGGGTGCGGACCACGCCGACGGACGTTTTGTGCGCGGCCTGAAGTTTGCCCTCCGCCACACCTGCCTGCGCCCGGCGCTGAGCCATCCCTGGATCGTGCTCGGCCTTGTATCTGTCGCCATGGTCGCGGCCTTCGCGCTCTACCCGCGCATGGGGAAGGATTTCCTGCCCAAGTTTCAGGAGGAGACCGCGTTGGTCGCCGCCACCGCCTCGCCGGGCACCTCGCTGGCCGAGATGACGCGCATCTCCGACATCATCGAGCGCGAGATCCTCGCGACCGAGGGCGTGGCCCGCGTCGGCCGCCGCCTCGGGCGCGCCGAGCGCGGCGACCACGTGGTGCCGGTCTCCACCGCCGAGTTCGACGTTGATTTCCGGCCCGACGCCAAACGCACGCGCGCCGAGATCACGGCTGAGATAAGCGCCCGCCTGCGTCGCATCCCGGGCGTCTTCGCCGCGATCAGCGGGCCCCTGGCGGATCGCATCGGCCACATGTTGAGCGGCGTCTCCGCGCCGGTGGCGTTAAAGATCTTCGGCCCCGATCTCGACACGCTCCGCCGCCTGGGCGGCGAGGTGCAGGCCATCGCGAAGGGCATCCCCGGCTTTGAAAACGCCCGGCTCGACGCGCAGTCCAGCATCCCCCAACTGCGCATCGAGGCCGACCGCGAACGCGCCGCCGCCTACGGCATCACGCCCGGCGCGCTGAACGAGCAACTCGCCACCCTGGTCGGCGGGCGCGAGATCGCCGAGCTGCGCGAGGGACAGCGTTCCATCCCGCTCGTGTTGCGCCTGCCCGAGGCTTGGCGCGATTCCGCAGCGCGCCTCGCGCAACTACCGGTCGAGACCGCGGCCGGCCCGCGCGTGCCGCTCGGCCTCGTCGCCGAGGTCCGCGAGGCCCGGGGCCCCAACGTGATTTTCCGCGAAAACAGCCAGCGCCGCTTCACCATCGCGATCCAGCCGACGGTGCGCGACGTCGGCGAACGCGTGGACCAACTGCGCGCCGAGGTCGCCGCCAAGGTGAAGCTGCCCGAGGGCTATTTCATCACCTACGAGGGCGAGTTCGAGGCCCAGCGGGACGCGACCCGCCGCATCCTGCTTTTCAGCGCGGTGATCTTCGCGGTCATCGTCGTGCTGCTGCAGACCTATTTCCGCAGCCTCGTGCTGGCGCTGCAGGTCATGCTCAGCATCCCGCTCGCGCTGGTCGGCGCGTTGGTCCTCACGTGGTGGAAACTGGACAACATCAGCATCGCGACGTTGGTCGGCTTCATCGCGGTGGGCGGCGTGGCGGCGCGCAACAACATCATGCTGATCTCGCACTACCTGCATCTCATGCAGCACGAGGGCGAGACGTTCACCCGCGAGATGGTGGTGCGTGGCACGCTCGAACGCGTGGTGCCCGTGCTCATGACCGCGCTGGCGGCCGGCATCGCGTTGATCCCGCTCATCCTCGCCGCCGACGAGCCGGGCAAGGAGATCCTCCATCCCGTGGCCGTCGCCATCGTGGGCGGCCTGATCTCGTCCACCTTGCTCACCTTCCTCGTCACCCCGGCGGTGTTTTTCGCCACCGGCCGCCGCGCCGCCGCAACCTCGCTGGAGATCCACGGCGAAGCCTTCGAGTAAGTCGTCCCCTTTCCGTTACCCCTGCCAAACCTAGTATGAAAACCAAACTGATCGCTCTCTGCCTCGCCTTGCTCGCCCCCGTCGCCGGTTTCGCCGACGGCACCCATGCACACGGCCATACCCACGCCAAGAAGATCGCCGGCCCCAACCAAGGCCGCGTGCTCACCGGGATCGAGCCGGCCGCCGAGCTTTTCGTCACCGCCGAGCGCAAGCTGCGGCTCACCTTTATTGACGACGCGGGCAAACCCATCGCGCCGGTCGCCGGCACCACCGCCACGGTGATCACCGGCGACCGCGCCGCGCCGACCACGCTGAACTTCGCCGCCGACGGCGATGCCCTGCTCTCCACGGCGGTCCTGCCCGAGGGCGGCAACCTGCCCGCCGTCGTGCGCATCAAGCCCGGCGCCGAGGCAAAGCTCGTGACGATCCGTGTTCAGCTCAACCTAGCCAAGTGCGGCGAGTGTTCACGTCCCGAATACGCCTGCGTTTGCGAGGGGCACTGAACCCCTGTTCAAAACCCGATGCGCCAGCCGAGGCTCAGGCCTCGCTCGGCGCCGACGCGGGCGACGCGGGCGAGCAGGTCGGTGTCGAAAAGGTTGTTTACCGAGGCCGAGACGGTGTGGGTCAGCGTGCCCGCCTTCCAAGTGCGGGAGGCGGAGAGCCCGGCGACGGTGTAGGCGGGGTAGTCGAGACGTTCGCGGTCGGAGCGGGCGTAGGTCTGCACCACGCCGCCGACGTGGGACGCGGTGAGCCCGATGGAGCAGCCGGTAAGCGCGCCGACGGTGAAGTTTCGCCGCGCGCCGGCGGCGGCGGTGAAGGTGGGCAGGCGGGTGAGCTGGAGGCCTTCCTCCTCCGGAATGTCGGGCGAAGAGACGGTGATGGCGTCGACCACGGTGGCGCGCCCGGTGAAGGTCCACGCGGGCGAGGGTTTCCAGCCGAGCTGGGTGGACACGCCGCGGAACTCCTCCTCGCCGCTGCTCACCAGTTGCGGCTGGGTCTGGTCGGCGTCGGCGACGGGGTCCTGGTAGAGCGGGTTGCGGCGGGCGATGTCGGCGTTGGTGTAAACGTAGGCGATGGTCGAGGCGCTGAGCGTGCGGTCGAGCAGGACGGCGCGGGCGCCGAACTCGTAGCCGTGGGTGGACTCGTTTTCCTGGATCGCGCCGGTGCGGGCGTCGACGCGGGTGGAGGGCGAGACGGCCGTGCTGGTGTTGGCGAACACGAGCAGGTGACGGCCGATTTTCCGGTTCGCGCCGAGATGGAAGGAGAGATCGCCGACGGATTTTTCGGCGCGTGGGAAGGTCGCCTTGGGGCGACGGTTGTCCACCTCGGTGCGGCTGAAATCGTAGTGCAGGCCGGTGGTGAACACGGTGCGGCCGCGGTCGAGGGCGGTGCGGGTGTCGGCGAAGACCGACGCGAAGGCGCGCGCGGTTTGCTGGTCGGAGATGATCTTTTTGTAGACGGCTTCCGAGTAGGCGGGGCGGTAGTAGTTCGGGTTTTCCGGGTCGAAGGACTGGACGTCGCCGGGCAGGTAGAGGTTCCGCTCATCGGAGCGGATGCCGCGCGACTCCTCCGCGCCGCGGGTGAGGGTGCCCTCGACGCCGACGCGGAGCTTGTGGTCGCCGGCGGCGCGGATGCGGCGGGTCAGGTCCGTCTGGTGGGTGATCGCGGCGAATTCGTCGACGCGATGAACGGGCTCGCGGATGCCGGAGAAAAGGCCGGTGGATTCGATGTATTGGCCGGTGGTGAAGCGGTCCTGGACGCTGTCGCGGCCTAGCAATTGGGTGGCGGAGCTGAGCGAGAGGTCGGGCGCGAGCTGGCTCTCGAGTTGGAACGCGAGCGAGGCGGCGCGGCGGCGCAGACCGGCCTCGGGCCCGTTCACGTGGAAATCGGCCAGCGCGCGGTAGGGGCCCACGATTTTTCCGCCGGGGGTGCGCCGGTAATCCGGGATGCCCGGGGCGGGGTTGCCGGCGGATTGCGCGAAATCGAGGCTCCAGAGCGTGCTGGTGGCGCGGGAATGTTTGAAGGCGAAGGCGACGCCGGCGGACGTGTTGGTGATCGTGGAGTAATCCTGCGGGCCTTCGCGGCCGGAGACGGAGAACGACTCGAGGTGCCAGGCTTTCTTCGGTTTGATCGCCCCGGCGACGCGAGCCCCGGCGCGCCAGCTCCCGTCGGTGCCGAAGCCGACGTCGAGCGAGCGCTCGCTGCGACCCTTGGGGCGGGCGGTAAAGGTGTTGCGGATGCCGCCCGGCGCGGCGCGGCCGACCACGGAGACGAGGGAGCCGGCGATGGTTTCGCCGCCCTGGGAGTTGAGGATCTCGGGCACGCCGGTCTGGGTGAAACCGTTGCGGCGGGTCGGGGTGGGGAAGCCGCGCAGATCGAGGTTCTCGCCCCCGGCGGCGACCTGGGCGGCGTCGGAGCCGGACGCGGCGAGGGCGGCGAGTTCGTTGTCCAGTTCGCCGAGGGGCATCTCGTCGGCGCCGATGTCATCCAACAGATCGTTGGCGAAGGGCGGTTCGTGGCGTTCGGCCTCGGCGCCGCCGAGTCCGGTGGGGTCGTAGCCGGGGGCGTTTTCCGCGTCGCCCTCGACGGTCAGCGCGTCGAGCAGGAGCGGTGCGTCGCGACGGTCGGGTTCCGGGGCGATCTGGGCGAGCCCTCGGGCCGCTAGGCAGGCGAGGAGCAGGGAGAGGCGGACGCAGGGGCGGCGAAACGGCATCGGGGTGGATGCGGAGACTGTCCGGCGCCGCGGTCGGGTGCAATCACCCGCGTCGAAGCAGATAGGCGCGGCGGTAGGCGCGGGGGGCGAGGCCGAGTTCGAGGTGGAAGCGGCGGGAAAAGTAATACTCGTCGGCGAAACCGGCGCGGGCGGCGATGGCGCGCACCGGCAGGGTGCTCTCGACCAGCAGGCGGCAGGCGAGTTGGAGGCGCAGGCCCTGGAGGGTGCGGGCGGGGCTCTCGGGCAGGGCGGCGGACCAGCGGCGGCGAAAGGTCGAGGCGGACCAGCCGTGGCGGGCGGCGATGGCCTCGGGGCGGAGGTCGGGCTCGGCCAGCCGCTCGCGAAGCTCGGCGAGGATGGACTGCATGGTGGCGGCGTCGCCTGCCGCGGCGGTTTCCCCGACGCCAGGCAGCCAGGTGGCGAGGATGAGTTGCTCGGCGACGCGGTCGATCCGGTCGGCAACGGCGGCAGGCTCGGCGGCGTGGGCGAGGCGGGCGAGGGCCTCGGCTTGGCTGCGGACTTCGGCGAGGTCGCGGATGGGCCAGACGGGGCGTTCGGGGTCGAGCAGGCGGGCGGCCTCGAAGCGGGGGCGGGTTTCGGCGGAGTAGGTCAGGTAAAGTTCCTCCCAGGTCCCGTGCGGCAAGGGCAGGGGGCCGTAGTCGACTCGCTCGCCGGGCCATTGCGTTATCACGCAGGGAGCCTCGACCGGCCAGACGCGGCCGAAGCGGTGGAATTCGCCCCGGCCGCGCAGGATGAGCGAAAAATTACAGGTCTCGAAGGTCGTCCGCATCCAATGGTCCTTGGCCGCGAGGTGGTTGGCGTTGATCAGGACGAAGGATCCCGGATGGCGGCGGGTGAAGCCGGCCCAGTGTTTGATCGGAAAATCCATGTTTTTGGCGAAAGCGTCTATTCCAGCGGGGCGGCGAAAGGGGTATGCTTTGGCTTTTACCCCGGTATTCGATGAAAAAAGTCCTGTTCGTGAGTGGTGGCTGGGAAGGCCACCAACCTGAAAAAATCGTCCAATTATTCGCCGCCGACCTGGCTGCGCAGGGTTTGGAGCCGGAGATCGTGCGCACGCTGGAACCCTTGGCGGACGCAGAGGCGTTGAAGGCGTATGCGTTGATTTTTCCCTGTTGGACGATGGGGACCTTGACCAACGAGCAGGAGCGCGGGTTGGTCGCGGCGGTGCGGAGCGGGGTGGGCCTGGCCGGCATCCATGGTGGCATGGGCGACGCCTTCCGGGGTCGGCTCGACTACGAGTGGATGGTGGGCGGGCACTTTGTCGGCCATCCGCACGTCGGCGACTACGTGGTGCGCGTGGTGGATTGGACCAGCCCGATCACGGCGGGCTTGCCGGCGAGTTTCGCCTATCGGTCGGAGCAGTATTATCTGCTCACCGATCCGGCGGTGCATGTGTTGGCGGACTCGGCCTACGTCCACGCCGGGCGGACCGTGAACATGCCGGTGGCGTGGGTGAAGACCTGGGGCGCGGGGCGGGTGTTCTACAACGCTCTCGGGCACGCGCCGGAGGAGTTTGTCCAGTTCCCGCCGGCGCGGACGCTCACGGTCCGGGGCTGCCTGTGGGCGGCGGGTTTGTTGTGAGGCGTGGCCGGCGCGTCGCTTGATCCCTTTTTGAGCATGAAAAAAACCTATTCCCAACCCTCCGAGATCAAGGTCGGCGTCGTCGGCTACGGCGGCGCCTTCAACATGGGCCGCCAGCATCTGAAGGAGATGCACGCGGCCGGCATGACGCCCGTCGCGGTGGTCGAGATCGACCCGGCGCGCCTCGCGGTCGCCACCCAGGATTTCCCGGGGATCGAGACCTACGGCTCGGTCGACGAAATGCTGGCCAAGTCGGCGGTCGAGCTGGTGACCGTGATCACGCCGCACAACACCCACGCCGCGCTGGGCCTGCAGATCGTGGCGGCGGGGCGGCATTGCGTGCTGGAAAAACCCATGGCGGTGACGACCGACGAGTGCGACGCGATGATCGCGGCGGCGCGCGACACCGGGGTGATCGTCAGCACCTACCACAACCGTCACTGGGACGGCTGGATCCTGCGGGCGAACGAGTTGTTCCGCGCCGGGGCCTTCGGCGACATCGTGCGCATCGACCTGCGGATGGGTCAACACGCCCGGCCGGGCGACTGGTGGCGCACCTCGCGTAGCATCTCCGGCGGCATCCTTTACGACTGGGGCGTGCACCTGCTCGAGTATTCGCTCCAGCTCATCACCGCGCCTGTCACCGAGGTGAGCGGCTACGCGTGGAGCGGGTATTGGGCGGGTCAACCGGACGCCAAGAGGGGCGCCGACACCAACGAGGACGAGGCGCAGGCGACGGTGCGTTTCGCGAGCGGCCAGCGGGTGAACCTCACCATCACGCAGCTCGACGGCGTGCCGGAGCGGGGCTTCATGAAGATCGTCGGCACGAAGGCGACGCACGTGATCGAGTGGAGCGGAGCCGAGACCGTCACGGGGCATCCGGGCGGCCGGGTCACCACCGAGCGCGCGCCGAACCCGAAGGCGGAAGGGGAGAAGTTTTACCAGAACATCGCCGCGCACCTGACGACGGGCGAGGCGCTGGTCATCACCGGTGAGTGGGCGCGGCGGCCCATCCACATCCTCGATCTGGCGGCGCAAAGCGCCAAGGCGGGTCGGGCGCTACCGGTCAAGTATGCCTGAGCCGCGCTTTGGGTCTCGAGCGCAGGTCGCGAAGTCGGGCGGGGGCGAAAAAACCGCTTGCTTCGCGCCCGGGCGGGCGGCTTTCTGACCCTCTTGTCAGTTATTCGGGATGTAGCGTAGCCTGGTAGCGCGCTTGCATGGGGTGCAAGAGGTCGTGAGTTCGAATCTCACCATCCCGACCATTTTCCTCACCGTGATCACGGTCTACGTCCTGGAAGGCCCGAGCCGACGGTATGTCGGGATCACCAAAGATCTGGCACGCAGGCTGAGAGAGCACCGCACGACGTCGCACGCCGGGGCTCTGATCGGTGAGTTTCGTCTGCTCCACATTGAAACGTGCCCCGATTATGGCGCGGCACGCCTGCGGGAACGCTTCCTGAAATCAGGCCAAGGACGCGAGTGGCTGGCGCTTCAATACCCGAGGCAAGGCAGGTCGTGAGCTTGTGCGCCGCAGGCGCATTCGAACCCGCCTCCGGCGGGCAAGTCTCACCATCCCGACCATTTTTTATCTCCGGCGAGCGGAGGCCCGGGTCTTTCAACCACCGTCCAACGCGGTGGTTTTTTTGGGTTCGGAGGGTGCGGGGGACGGCGTGGCGGTGGTTTTGGCGGCCTTGAGTTTGCTCCGCATGGATGCGGGCATGGGCGGGAGTTCGAGGTAGGCGGCGGCGTCGAGCAGGGCGACGGCCTCGCGGGGATCCTTGGTCTTGGCGGCGGCGGCGCGGAGGGGTTCGGCGGCCTCCTTGGCGCCGAGGCGCAAGAGGCCGTCGATGGCGGCGGCGCGGACCTCGGCCGAGTCGTGGGTCAGGAAGGCCGCCAGGGCGGGGACCTCTCGGGCGTCGTAGGTGACGGCGAGGTCGTCGATGCGGGTGAGTTCGGCGGCGTTCGGGCCTTCGAGCGGGGGCGGGTTGTAGACGCCCTGGACCACGAGAGGACGGGGGACTTTTGGCGCGGGCGGCGGGGCGGCGGGGGCTTCGACGGCGGGGGCGGATGCCGTGGCCGTCGTGGCCGGGGCGATCAACGGAGTGGCGGGACGGGAAGGCGGGAGGACGGGGACGGTCGCGACGGCTGCGGCGGGGGCGGCTTCCTGAAAGCGCAGCCAGATGAAAAACCCGCCGAGTCCGAGAGCGGCGACGACCAGAAGCAGGGCTGGAACAACAGGGGAACAACGGGCCATGCCGGGAGTGGAATGGACTGCGGCGGGCGGGTCGAGGGAGTTTGGGGCGGCAGGGCCAGGTCGCCGCGTGGATGCAGGGCCAGGACTGTCCCCGGCGGAGTCAGCGGGGCTAGTTCGGGGAGACTGTCGTGACGGTAAATCCAACATCGACAACGACATCGGTGACACCTCCCCAGCTGGAGGAGGAGCCTTCGTAGCTGGACGAGCCCGAAGTCGATCCGCCGTTGATGGTGACTCCATCGAAGGTCGTGGCCCCAAAGCCCAGGGTCTCCAGATCGACGACCTTGGCGGCCGAGATGGAAAGGGTGCCATCGGCGATAGAGCTTCCGTAGTAGGTGCCGCCGAAGGCCGGGACTTTACGCGCGCCATCGACGAAGGCCCGGTAAGGCACGGCGGCCTCGCCTTTGCCGAGGGAGCCGGAGACGTATTTGTAGGTGCCGCTCATGACGCCGACGACGGCGAAGTCGGAGAGCTCCAGGTTGATCACGGTCTTGCTGCTACTGCTGGCGGTGTAAGTCTCGCGCTCCTTCACGTAGTCTTGGGTGTATTTCGAGCTGGCGGACTCGACCGAGGCGATTTTGCCGATGCTGAAGTCGATAAGCACCGGCGTTTTGCCCTTCTTCACCGCATAGAGGAGAGCGGGCCCGTTCCCTTCGTCGTCGCCCGACAGGCCGTCGCTCACCCGGGAGATGGCGAGGATGTTCCAGCCGGAGATGGTCCCGTCGAGGAGGTTCTCGTCGTTCAGGTCGTCGAGGAGCTGGCCGTTGCCGTAGCGGCCGGAGAGGGTGGTGGATTTGTATTCGGTGGTCTCGGAAAGGATGTCGCCGGCGGCGTTGGTCTTCGAGCTGAGCTTCTCGTATTCGTAGGCGGTCTCCCCGTTGGTGACGATTTTGAAGCCGCCGGTTTCGACCGTGGCGATGAGCCCGAGGGTGACGCTGGCGGAAGTGCCGGGGGTGATGGCGAAGGCGGACGCGGATACGGCGAGGGCAAGCGTCAGCAAGGGAAGCAGCGTCGGTTTCATGGATGGGAATACGGCGGTATCAGAAGGCCATCGCGCGGTTTGTTTGGAAAGCCGTGAATGCGCGTCGCGAGCAATGAGGCGGGCGTTCGTCGGGACGTGCAACGGGTGGAAGCGGCGGGCGGGGCCGGCCGAACGACAAGTGATCGAACATCGCGACCCTCTGGGCGCAAAAAAGGGGGCCGAAAGGCCCCCGGACAGACGCATTCAGCGGATGCGATTTTATTCGAACACAAAGCCCAGGGCCTCCAGATCGACGATCTTGGCGGCCGCGAGCGAAAGGGTGCCCTCCGCTACGTAGGTTTCGGAATAGATGCCGCTGAACGCCGCGACCTTATGCGCGCCGTCGAGGAAGGTCTCGAAGGAAACGGCGTTTTCGCCGCGGCCGAGGGAACCGGAGACGTATTTGTAGGAGCCGGTCATCAGGCCCTGAACGGTGAAGTCGGCGATAGAAAGGGTGATCGTGGCTTTCGAGCTGCCGCTGGCGGCGTAGGTTTCTTTTTCCGTCACGTAGTTGTTGGTGTATTTCGAGGTCGCGGCCTCGGCCGAGGCGACTTCGACGGTGCTCAACTCCACGGCGACCGGGGATTGGCCCTTCTTGACCGCGTAGATGGACGGACCGGTGTCGGAGTCGTCGCCCGATTCGTCGTCGCTGGCGATGGCGATGTTGACGATGCTCCAGCCGGAGACGGTGCCATCAAGCAGGTCCTGATCGTTCAGGTCGGCGAGTATCTGGGCGTTGCCGTAGCGAACGGTGGTGATGATGGACTTGTAGTCCAGCGTCTCGGAAAGGATCTCGCCGTCGGCGTTTTCCTTGGCGGTGGTTTTTTCGAATTCGTAGGTCACTTCCTTTGTGTCCGGGTCGGTGATTTTGATGCCCGGGGACTCGATCGAGGCGGTGAGGGCCAGGGTCAGCGTGGCGGAGGAGCCGGGGGTGACGGCGTAGGCGGCGGAGGATCCGGCGAGGGCGAGGATAGCGAGGGGGAGGGTGATGGATTTCATGGAAGAGAGAACCGGGGCGAACCAGACATAAAGCAACTCACTTGAAAAGCCGGGAATCCGAGTGGTGCTTAATCGGGCCGCTCATTTGTCAGGTCGTCGGGCGTGTAGAGGCGACGGTCGGGGCCGGCGCTGCGAACGTCGATGGCGTCGGCGGCGCGCGGGTGGATTTGCCAGGGCGTGCCCCAGCGGTCGATCAGGCGGCCGCCGCGGAGGGCGGGGTGGTCGGGCGGAAGGGCGGCGTCGCCGAGGGCGGCGGGGTCGGTCAGGGCGGCGACCAGATCTTCGTTGAAGCCCAGGCTCCGGCGGGTGTCCCCGAGGCCGGAGTGGACGTAGGCGTCGATCAGGTCGGCGAGGGCCAGCAGGTCCTCCTCGGGCGATCCGTCGGCGGCGAGCAGGCGTTCGCGGGCGAGGGCGGGGTGTTCCGGGCTGGCGGCGCGGGGTGGGAGCAGTGCGGGCGGCGGGCCGGGCTCGAAGGCCGGCGGCGGGGGCGGTGGGAGGTCAGCGGGCGCGGGCGGTGCAGGCGGCGGCCGGAAAAGGAAAACGAAAACGGCGGCGAGCAGCAGGGCGCCGGCGGCGAGGGCGGCGGGCGGCGGGCGGCGCACGGGCATGACTCAGGCCTTCATCAGGCCGAGGGGGCCGACCGGACCGGGTGTATAAAAGTTGCGGATACGCGGCAGGACGGCGTCGAGCTGCCCGGGGGTGACGCCGAGCCAGAGGGCGAACTCGGCGAAGTATTCGTCCACCGCCACGGCGGGCAGGGTGGCGCCGCGGGTGGTGACGACGGCGTTGCCGTTGAGGACGAGGTCGGGGTAGCTGCCGTAGACGCGGCCGCCGTTGACCGCTCCGCCGAGGACGAAGGCGTTGCCGCCCCAGGCGTGGTCGGAGCCGGCGCCATTGGAGGTAAGGGTGCGGGCGAAGTCGGACGCGGTGTAGAGGGTGACATTGTTTTGCAGGCCGATCTCGCCGAGGGCGGCCCAGTAGGCGGCGACGCAGCGGTTCACGACGTCGACCATGCGGTCCATGCTGTTGATGACCTCGTCGTGGTGGTCCCAGCCGCCGTAGTTGAGGAAAAAGGTCTGGCGGCGCAGGCCGAGGTCCTGGCGGACCTTGATGGTGCGGACGATGGCCTTGAACTGTTGGCCGAGGGTGCGGGCGGGGTCGGTGGCGGACGTGTAGCCCGCCGGGTAGGCGTAGTTGGCGTCGCCGGGGAATGTGGTCGTGAGGAGGGAGGCGTCGAAGGCGTCCTTGAAGGCGGCGGAGGCCTCGATCGAGTCGCGGAAATTTTGGACGAAGGTCTGATCGAGCAGGTTCTGGTATTCCTGCTGGAGCTGATTGTCGATCGCGGCGGTGCGGTTGGCCGAGCGGCTGTTGGCGCTGACCAGGGGAGTGGTGAGGTAGGGGGAGCTGTATTCGCTGGGCAGGGAACTGCCGGTGGAGCCGATGTTGTAGTTAAAGATGGAGCGCCCGGTTTGCCACGTGTTGTTGCCGGCGAGGGAGATGTTCATCGACACGCGGGGGTCGGTGTTGCCGGCGTGGAGGAGGTCGGCGGCGAGCCCGGCCCAGCCGATGGTGCGGGACTCGGTGGAGACCGAGGTGTGCCACTGCTGGACCTGGTCGGAGTGCGAATAGAGGCCGCGGGGACGTTTGCCGGGGGAGTTGTTGTAGGTGGCCTTGGTGATGCGCTCGGCGAGGGTGCCGACGTTGGCGACGAAGGCGAGGCGGCCCTGGCCGTAGAGGGAGGTGATGCCGGGGCGGATGGCGTCGTCGGCGCAGCGGGGGTGCACGCCGAAGCCGAACGGATCGCTGGCGTGGGCGGCGAGCTGGAGGATGGACGAGGAAGGGAGGGCGAGACCGTCGGCATTGGTCACGGCGTCGTAAACGCCGCCGCGGGTGGCGACGTAGTTGGCGTAGGGGGTGCCGGAGTTGGCGGCGGGGACGAGGAGGTTGTAGGAATCCATGCCGCCGGCGAAAAACAGGCACACGAGGGCGCGGTAGTCCTCGCCGGCGGGCAGGCCCTGGGCGGCGGCCGAGTTGGCCATGCGCAGGTTCAGCAGGGTCGAGAGCAGGCCGAGGGAGCCGACGGCGGCGCAACTGGCCTGGCCGAGAAATTCGCGACGGGTGAGGTTGGGCATGGGGAAAAGGAGTTAGGAGTTAGAAGCGAGGAGCTAGAATAGGAAACCGCGACCGAGTGGGGGAGCGAAGTTGAGGGGATCGGTCGGGACAGGCTTGGATGCTAACTTCTCGATTCTAGCTCCTCGCTCCTTGGTCCTGGGCCTGGGCCTGATTTACTTCAGCACGGCGGCGTCGGCGGAGACCACGGTGAGGTGGGCGGCGACGCGAAAACGCTGGCGGGCGCGGGTCTCGCGGACGGCGTCGGTGAGACCGGAGGCGGCGGGGTCGTCGAGGCGGCGGAGGGCGCGGGTGATGGCGCGGAAGGTTTTGGCGGACATCGCGCCGGCGCAGAGGGTGCGGTCGAGGGCGGAGACGAGGGTTTCGGGCGAGCCTTGGGCGAGGGCGACCCAGGCGGTTTCGTCGATGCGAGTGTTCCAGGAAAGGGCCTCGTTCACGTCGGCGGTGGCGACGTTGTCGGATTGCCCGGAGGAGTTGAGCTGGGTCCAGCCGGAGTTGGAGGTGGTGCTCAGCGTGGTGTTGGTGACGCTGAGGGCGGAGGAGTAGCGGTTCGGGCCGGTGATGGCGGTGACGCTGTTGATGATCTGGAGTTCGGGCGCGACGCGGTCGGTGTCGGTGAGGGGGCCGGGTGGCTGGTAGAAAGGGGAGTAGAAATTGAACACGCTCGGAGCGCTGAGCGGGCGTTGCAGCAGGTCGGCGTCGAGGCCGCCGAAGCCGCGGTAGCGACCGCCGGAGCTCACCGGGTCGGCGGGGGCGGCGGAAAAGGCGCGGGCCATCGCTACGTAGCGCGTGTAGGGTTCGCGGACGAGGCCGTGGGCGGGATCGAGGGTCTGGTCGTAGTCGCGGGCCTCGCGGTCCAGGAGGGTGGCGCGGATCACGGCCTTGAGATCCCCGCGGACGCCGGAACCGTTGTTGGCGAAGACGGCCGAGATGCGGGCGACGTAGGCGGGACTGGGATTGGAGGTGACGAGGCGCTGGATCAGCTGGCGGCAGATGAAGGGGGCGATGTTTGGGTGGCTCGCGAGGTAGTTCAGGGCGGCGGCGAGGTCGGCGTCGCCGGACGCCCCGGTGTCGGGCGAGCTGGCGGTGCGCGCGGGCAGAAGGAGGGTCGACATGCCGGGCATCCACAAGCTCTTGGCGGCGAGGTCGTGCTCGGAGTCGAACATGCGCATGGGGCGCCAGGGGATGTTCGAGCTGTCGCTGAAGCGCGTGGTGGGTATTTCGGTGAGGTTGGTGCTGGAGGTGAATCTGGTGCCGTAGCTGAGGCCCGTGAAGACACGGGCGAGCACGCCGATCTGGGTCTCTCCGTAGGTGGGGATGGGTTCGCCGGCGGGCACGGGAAAACCATCCGGGTCGAGATCCGCGCCGGTCGAAAGTCGCTGGGTGCCGTCGGGGTTGAGCAGCCAGAGTCCGATCGAGAACAATTGCATGACCTCGCGGGCGTAGTTCTCGTCGGGGTAACGGTTGAGGGCGGGATCGGCCTTCCGGTTGCGCAGCGAGCTAAGGTAGAGCCCCATCCACGGGCTACGGGTGACGGCTTCGAGGAGGCCGCGGTAGGTGCCGAAGGCGTTTTCCAGAAGGATATCCTGGTAGGCGGTCATGCCCCGCTGATCGTCGTTGAGGGACGTCATGCGGTCGGAGATGACAAAGATCTGGCCGAGGGCGAAGGCGACGCGTTGGCGCAGCGGGTCGGAAGCGACGTCGTCGCGCATGGTCTGGCGCCACCACGCCTCCATGCGGTGTTCGACGCCGACGAAGTCGGTGCTCGTGGTGGGGTTCAGTTCAAATTGCCAGACTTGGACGATGGGGAGGTGGAGATTGACCGGGCGCAGGACCTGCGCGTCGACCCAGGCGGCGAAACCGAGGTCGCGCACGCGGGTGAGCTCGGCCGGTGTGGGGCCGAAGGTCGCCTGGGTGAGGAAGCGGGCGGCGGCTTTTTCCGCGACGCGGCCGTCGGCGGCGTCGGTGATGGAGAGGGTGGCGGTGGTGGTGGTGCCGAGGGTGTAGCCGGTGCCCGGGGCGAGGGTGGCGACGATGAATTCGTCTCCTTCGGTCAGGGCGTCGGCGAGCGGGGCGAGGGATAGCGTGGCTTCGTCGGCGCCGTAGGGAATCGTCACGCCGAGCGATGGCGGGGTCGCGTAGTCGAAGCCGGTGGTGGCGGTGCCGCCGAGGGTGAGGTTGACCGTGACGGGATCGAGGCGGCCGGTGCGGCGGACAACAATGACGCCGGGGTCTGGCCAGTTCTCGGCCATCGCGGGGTCGGCGGCAAAGATCGTGACGGTGTTGGTGGCGGCGATCAGGGCGTCGCGGACGCGCTCGAAGTCGGTGACGCGCGGGTTGCTCGTGGTGGGCGTGGTCGGGTTGCTGCCCAGGCCTTCGGAAAACATCCGCGCGGGGTTGGTTCCGGCCGTGCGTTCTTCCCAGTCGGTGAGTCCGTCGGCGTCGGCGTCGAGCTCCTCGGCGACCACTCGGGTGAAGCGGCGCGGTGCGCCGTCGGCGGGCAGGGAAGTGGCGAGGGTGGCGTCGGCGCCGGTGAAGGTGGCGACGCGGGTCCAGGTGACGAGGTCGGGGCTGGTTTCGACGTGGTAGCGTTTGGCGGCGCGGGCGGGCCAGTCCAGGTCGAGGCCGCCGTCGACACGGGCGGTGAGGGTTTGACCCAGGTGGGAGCCGCGATCGAACGGATCGGTGCCGAGGATGCTTTCCTGTTGGTTGGTGAAACCGTCGCCATCGCTGTCGAGCGCGCTGCTGCCGGCGGGAACGGAGAAACGCTGGGCCCAGACGTCGCTGAGCTGGTCGTTGTTACGATCGATGGCGGCGGGGGAGAACGAAACGGCAAATGCGGCCGCGAGCAGCAAAACGCCCTGAATTCGAAGGGAGGCGCGCATAAGGAAGTGGGTGTCAGGAAGCCTCCACGCGGACGTGGAGGCAATGCGGCAAGAATCAAAAACGGGTCAACTTTTGCGGTGTCGTCGAGGTCGTATCTCCTCAATCCTCGCATTCCGATGCCTATTCTCGAACACACCGTGCGCCGCTCGCCCGTGCGCTGGGTCTACCCGATCGCCTTGGCGGCGATGGTGGTGGTCGCCTCCGGGCGAAGCCAGGTGGCGGCGCCGCACATCGTGAACATCGACAAGATGGTGCATTTTTCGGTGTTCGGTCTGATCGCGACGCTGGTGCTGCGCGCCCCGGGCGTGGGGCGTTGGTGGGCGGCGGTCGCGCTCGTCTCGGGTTTCGGGATTTGCGACGAGATGCGGCAGAGTTTCACGCCGGGTCGATCGGTTGAGCTCGCCGATTGGGCGGCCGATACCGCCGGAGCACTCGTCGCGGTGCTGCTTTACTCGTTCTGGCCGTGGTATCGCCGGTTTTTGGAGATTCCGCTTTGGCGATCCGCGGGCAAGCGTTCGAGGCTTATCTCGTCTCCCGCGGCGGCGGACGTCGCTGTCGCCAAACCGTCCCCATGAACGCGAACGAAGAAACCGACCTCGCGCGCCTCGCCCGTCTGCGGGCCGAGCTCGCGGCGCACGACGAACTCTACCACCGGCAGGCGCGACCGGAGATCAGCGACTTCGAATACGACCGGTTGAAGCGCGAACTCGCCGACCTCGAGGCGGCGTTCCCCG
>JAIXVP010000331.1 GCA_027482905.1 Opitutaceae bacterium | reverse complement strand
GCCAGTCCGCCCTAGCCGTCCCGCTCGCACTCGATCTCGTGCCCGCCGCCCAGCGCGACCTCGCCTTCTCCCGCCTGCTCGACGCCGTCAACGCCACCGACGGTCACATCAACACCGGCTTCGTCGGCACACCTTTCATACTCCGCGTCCTGAGCGAAAACGGCCACCCCGACGTCGCCGCCCGCCTCGTCTCCCAGCGCGATTACCCGGGCTGGGGCAGCCTGATGAAGGGGGGCGTTTTTAAGGAAAACTGGAAAGGCGAACACGCCCTCATGCCGTCCCTCGGCGGTCCCGTCGGCGCGTGGTTCTACCGCACCGTCCTCGGCATCCGCCCCGCGCCCGACGGCCCCGGTTTCTCCCGCGTCATCCTGCAACCCGAACCCGTCGCCGGCCTCACCTGGGCGCGCGGCCATTACGACTCCCGCCACGGCCGCATCCGCTCCGACTGGCGCATCACCGACGGCACGTTCCATCTCCAAATCGAAATTCCCCCCAACACCTCCGCCACCGTCTTCGTCCCCGCCGCCGATGCCTCCTCGGTGCGCGAATCCGACACTCCCGCCGCGTCCGCTCCGGGCGTTCGCTTCCTCCGCCACGAGACTGGCCGCGCCGTCTTCACCGTCGGCTCCGGCACCTACCACTTCACCGCCCCGCTCCCCGCATCCACTCCGGTCCGCTAACCTTTCCCCAAATGCCCCTGCCTCGCCTCGCCATTCTCGCCGCCGCCGCACTCTCCGCCGCCACCGCGCTTTTCGCCGCCACACCCCCGCCCGCCACCACCCTCCGGTGGCTCGACGCCTCAGCCCCAGCGGCATCAACCGGCGTCGCCACCGGAGTGCCCTGGCCTCGCGGCACGCTTGATCGCACCGCCCCGCTCCGCCTCGCCGACGCCTCCGGCCGCTCCGTGCCGGTGCAGTCCTGGCCGCTCGCCTATTGGCCCGATGGTTCCGTCAAGTGGACCGGCCTCGCCCTCGCCGGCGCCCCTAGCCTCGGCGACTCCCTCACGCTCTCCGTCGGCACCCCCGAAGCCCCCGCTTCTCCGGTCAACGTCACCGAAACCGCCGAGGCCTTCATTATCGACACCGGTGCTTTCGTCTGTCGCATCCCCCGCTCCGGCTCCGCCCTAGTCTCATCCATCACCGTCGCCGGCCGCGAGGTCGCCCGCGCCGGCCGTCTCGTCGCCATCCTCGAAAACCGCTCGGTCGAGGCCGGCCGCCGCGTCACTCGCGAGGAGGATTTCACCGGCTCCTTCGAACGCGTCACGCTCGAGCAATCCGGCCCCGTCCGCGCCGTGGTAAAGATCGAAGGCCGCCACCGCTCCACCACCGGCGACCGCACTTGGCTGCCTTTCGTCGTCCGCCTCTACTTCACCGCCGGCACCGATTCCATCCGCCTCGTCCACTCCGTCGTCTTCGACGGTCGCGCCGACCAGGATTACATTCGCGGCCTCGGCCTCGTTTTCGACGTCCCTCTCCGCGAAGAAGTCCAAAACCGCCACATCCGCCTCGCCGGCGACTCCGGCCTTTTCTCCGAACCCGTCCGCGCCATCCCCGGCTTCCGCGCTTCCCTCGTCGCCGGCGCCAAGGAAATGGCCGCCGAGCAACTCGCCGGCCGCCGTGCGCCCGATCTCGCCTCCCTCGACGCCAAGACCCGCGAACAACACGAGAGCATGGCCGCGTGGGATGCCTTTAAACTCACCCAGCTCGCGCCCGACGCCTTCGCCATCGACAAACGCACCGGCGCGCACTCGACCTGGGTCAACGCCCACCGCGGCCGCCGCTCGCTCGGCGCCGCCTACGTCGGCGATGTCTCCGGCGGCCTCGGCGTCTCAATCCGGCGTTTCTGGCAAAAGCACCCCACCGCATTCGAAATCGAGGGCGCCACCACGTCCACCGCCACCCTCCGCGCCTGGCTCTGGTCACCCGACGCGCCCGCGATGGACATGCGACACTACGACGACAAGGGCCACGCCCTCTCCATCTCCTACGAAGACTACGAGCCCGGCTTCAGCACTCCCGAGGGCGTCGCCAACACCTCCGAGATCACCCTCTGGCCGCTCGCCGCCACCCCGTCCGCCGAAACGCTACTCGCCCGCGCCCAAGTCGCCACCACCCCGCCCACCCTCGTCTGCACCCCCGCGCGCTACGACGCCGCCAAGGTCTTCGGCGCCTGGGCCCCACCCGACCTCTCCGATCCGCTCGCCGCCCGCCTCGAACAACACCTCGACCGCGCCTTCGCCTTTTTCTCCGGCGAGATCGAACGACGCGGCTGGTCTGGCTTTTGGCACTACGGCGATGCCATGCGCACCTACGACACCGCCCGCCGCCAGTGGCAATACGACGTCGGCGGCCACGCCTGGAACAACGCCGAGCTCAATCCCGACACGTGGCTCTGGTATCAGTTTCTTCGCACCGGCCGCGCCGATTACTACCGCCTCGCCGAGGACTTCACCCGCCACTCCTCCGAGGTGGACGTCCACCATATCGGCCGCTTCGCCGGCCTCGGCTCCCGTCACAACGTCGTCCACTGGGGCTGCGGCGCCAAGGAGCCCCGCATCAGCGAGGCCGCCCTCAAACGCTTTTTCTACTACCTATCCACCGACGAACGCACCGGCGACCTCATGCGCGCCGTCCTCGAGTCGGATGCCAAGACCGTCGAGATCAACCCGCTCCGCAAAGTCATGCCCGCACCCGTCGCCACCCCGGGCTTCGTGCGCAGCGGCCCCGACTGGCTCGCCTTCGCCAGCAACTGGATGACCGAATGGGAACGCACCGGCGACACGCGCTACCGCGATTACATCGTCACCGGCCTCAACGACCTTTCCGCCGACCGCGAGGCCTTCCTGAAGAACCTCGTTTACGGCTACGATCCCGCCACCAAACGCCTCACTGTTTTCGGCGAGCCTAACATCCCGATGGGCCATTTCATCGTGATCTTCGGCGGCGATCAGATCGTCGAGGAACTGCTCGACCTCGTTCCCCACCCGGCCTTCGCCGCCACTTGGCTCGCCCTCCAGGAAAAATGGGCCGCCTCCCCGAAGTCCGCCGGCTACGCTCCCGCCCGCGCCGCCGCCTACGTCGCCCGCGCCACCCGCGACCCCGCCCGTATCGCCGACGCCCGCGCCGTGCTCGAGAAAACCCTCGCGCCCGACAGCCGCGCCGCCCGCCTCGCCGCGCCCGAAGCCTACTCCGGCCCCGACGCCCCAAGCCCCGTGGTCCATGTCCCGGGCGTCAACCTGCCCGAGACCTCGCAGTGGGCTCACGAGGTCATCCAGGCCACCGCCCTGCTCCGCGACCTGCCTCGCGAATAACCCCGATCACCTTTCCCCAAAATCACCCCTTCCGCCATGCGCCTCCCTCGTCCCTCCCGCCTCCTCTGGCTCGCCGCATTCGTCGCGATAGAGCCGGTCTCGCTCCCCGCCGGTCCCACGCCCGCCGTAAACATGGCCACCGTGCAAACCCCGCTCTACCTGCCCGACGGTCCCGCTTTCGTCAGCAAGAACTCCCCGCGCTTCAACAACCGCCCCCTCTACGGCCACGAGAACTACTCCATCGTGGTCGCGGGCGACCGCCCCTTCCTCCGCCTCGGCACCGGCAAGGACATGAACGGAGCGCTCATGGTGGCCGTCATTCGCGGCGGCACCGGCCACTGGCTGCACGAATTCGCCGAGATCGAATCCCGCTACGTCGGCGGCCGCATGGAGTGGACCGCCACCGACCCCGCCTTTCCTGGCCTCGTGATCCACTACGCCGCCGCCGCGCTGGCCGAGGGCGCCGGCCTCACCGCCCGTCTCAGCGCCACCGGCGCCCAACCCGGCGACCGCCTCGTCTGGGCCTCCGGCGGTGCCGTCACCGAGACCCAGAGCACGCTCTGGAAATACGACATCACCACCTTCGGCCGCGACGCCATGATGAAGTCGTCGTTCGATCCCGCCTCTTGCGCCGGCAACTCCGTGCGCCTCGACGGTCCCCGCTGGTCCGTGTTCCCCGGCCCCACCGCCGAGGAAAAAGAAGCGCGCAAGGACGGCCAGGAATGGGGCCCGAAAGACGCCGGTATTCGCGGCCTATCCGGCGTGTGCGATCTTTCCGCCGAGCTACGCGTCGTCTCCGCCGATGCCTGGACCTCGGTGTTGACGCTGCCCTCGTCCGCCGCGTCCACCACCGCGCCGCTGGTCTGCGCCGTCGCTCCGCTTCCCTCCGACCGCCCCGTCCACTGGCTGCTCCGTGCCGGCGCGAACACTCCCGCCGCCCAGCTCGCGCCCACCGACGCCGCCCCGGCCTTCGCCGCCGCCGTCGCCCGCGCTGAGTCCGTCTCCCGCCAGATCGTGGTCGAGACGCCAGATCCTCGTCTCGACGCCGCCGTCGCCGCTTCCGCGGTCGCTTACCGCGCCACCTTCCGGGATTCCGTCTTCACCCACTCCGGCATGCGCTGGGGCGTGCCCCTCCTCGGCTGGCGCAGCATCTTCGGCGCCACCTCCTACGGCTGGCACGAGGAGGTCCTCGAACAGGCCCGCGTCTGCCTCGCCCGCCAGGTCAAGACGGACAAAGACCGCACCGCCGCCATCCCCGATCCCGCCAAAAAACTCGCCAGCCAATCCCCGCAATCCCGCCTCTTCGGCAAGGGACGCGTCGCCGTGTTTCATCCAAATCACTACGACATGCAGAGCCAGTTCTTCGACCAGCTCGTCCACTCCTGGCGCTGGACCGGCTCGGCCGAATTGGAAAAACTCCTCCGCCCGGCCCTCGAACTCCATCTCGAATACATCCAGGAGTGCTTCGATCCCGACCTCGACGGCACCTACGAGAGTTACCTGAACACCTGGCCCACCGACGGGACCTGGTTCAGCGGCGGAGGCACCGCCGAGCAATCCGCCTACGCCCATCGCGGCCACGCCGCCGCCCGCGATCTCGCCCGCCGCGCGGGCGACACCGCCGCCGTCGCCCGCCACACCGCCGCCCTCGCCCGCATCGAAACCGGTTTCCAAAAACTCCTCTGGGTCGCCGACAAGGGCCACGTCGGCGCCTACCGCGAACAAGGCGGTCTCAAACGCCTTCACGAGTCCTCCTGGCTCTACAGCACCTTCTGTGCGATCGACGCCAACCTGCTCTCCCCCGAGCAGGCCCCGTCCGCCCTCTACTACACCGAGTGGGCCCTCGAACGCCTCAAGATGCCCTACGGCGGCGAGCAGGTTTGGCCGTCCAACTGGGTTCCCTCAGTCTGGTCCGTCCGCCAGATCTGGCCGGGCGACAGCTACCACCTCGCCCTCGCCTATTTCCAGGCCGGTCTCGGGGCCGACGCATGGAAACTCTTCTCCGGCACATTCCCCCACTACATGCAATACGGCCCGGTCCCCGGCGACCTCGGCCACCCCGCCGGCGGCACCGATTTCACCGACAGCTCCAGCCCGTTCTGCCGCACCGTCGTGGAGGGTCTCTTCGGCTTCGCGCCCGACCGCCCCAATGACGTGGTTCGCGTCGCCCCCCAGTTCCCCGCCGATTGGAACCGCGCCTCCATCCGCACTCCGGATTTCTCCCTCCGCTTCCTCGGCTCGGTCACCGCGCTGCGCTACGAGCTTACCCTCGCCAACCCCGCCCCGGTCGAGTTCGTCGTGCCTGTCCAAGCGAGCCGCATCGCCCGCGTCACCCTGGACGGCCGCCCGGCCACGTTCACCGTCCGCCCTGGCTTCGGCCGCAGCGAAATCGTGTTAACCCTCCCCGCCGCCGCCGCGTCCGCCATCGAGGTGTCCTACGCGCCCGCCGCCCTCGTCGCCGCCGTCGAGCTCTCCGTCGTGCGCGGCGCCTCCGTCGCCCTCGAAACCCCCGGCGCCAAGATCCTCGAATGGCGCGACCCGCAGGCCGTCCTCGCCGCCCCGCGCAACGGCGGCGAACGCCTCCTCGCCACCGTCGCCTCCCCCGCCGGCCATCGTCTCGTTCAGGTCCTCGTGGAGCGCGACGGCCTGCGCCAATGGCGTTTGTTCAAACTCCACATCACCGACCCCGCCGCCGAAGCCGCCCGCGCCGCCGAGAGTCTCGCCTCCGCCCCGGCTTCCGCCGCCTGGCACCCGGTCGATCTCGCCCCCGTCCACAACGGCGACATCCGCACCATCTTCCAGCAGGACTACCTCACGCCCCGCGCTCCCACCGTCTCCATCCGTATCGCCAGCGAAGGCTACTCCAGTTGGCAGGCCGTGCTCGATCCCAAGAAGAAAGTCCCCGTGATCGAGCTCGACCGCGTGCCCGCCCTGACCGGCCCCGACGGTCTCCTCCGCACCGCCCAGGGCGCGGCCTTCAACCGTCCCGCCGAGACGCGCAACGTCGCCTTCGCCTCGCTCTGGGACAACTGGCCCGACGCCGTCACCACGCCCGTCGGCCGCGCGGGCGAGGCCGTCTGGTTCCTCGTCGCCGGCTCCACCAACCCCATGCAGGTCCGCATCGCCAACGCCTCCCTCGTCCTGCGCTACGCCGATGGCATCGAGGAGACCGTCGATCTCGTGCCGCCCTTCAACTACTGGTCGCTCGCCCCGCAGGGCGGTTTCGACTACGACTACAAACGCGACGGCTTCTCCCTCCCCGCCACCCCGCCGCCCCAGGTTCAGCTTGGCAAAAACTGCCGCGCCATGGTGCTAAATCGCCGCCTTCGCGCGGGCGTCGTGCTCGAAAGTGTCACGCTCAACGCCCTCTCCGAGGAGATCATCGTGGGTCTGCTCGCCGTCTCCGTGCAAAACCCCGTCCCTGCCAAACTCTGAGCGAAACCGCGCCCGCCCCTCGCAGATGAAACTCCGTCTCCGCCTTCTCCATCCCCTGCTGGCACTTGCCCTCGGTTGCCCGCTCGTCGCCGCCCCGGCTCCCGTCTCCACCGACCCCGTCGTCGTCGCCGCGCGTCTCGCCGCCATCCGCACCCCGGCCACACCCGCCACCCCGCGCATCAACGGCGCCCGCGTCGTCGGCGCGCGCCCGGGCAAGCCGTTCCTTTACCGCGTCCCCACCACCGGCGAACGGCCGCTGCACTGGTCCGTTGGCGGCCTGCCCCGGGGTCTTAAACTCGACCCCGCCACCGGCATCATCCGCGGCGTAACTCCGGCGAAAGAAGGCACCTACACCCTCCGCCTGCGCGCCTCCAACGCCCTCGGCAAAACCTCCGCCGAGCTTGATCTCGTCGTGGGCGACACCCTCGCGCTCACCCCGCCCATGGGCTGGAACAATTACAACGCGTTCCGCCTGCGCATCAGCGATTCCCTCATCCGCGCCCAAGCCGATGCCATGGTCTCCTCCGGCCTTGCCGACCACGGCTACGCCTACGTCAACGTGGACGACGCCTGGGAGGGCGCGCGCGCCGCCGATGGCACCATCCAGGGCAACGAGCGTTTCCCCGATATGCCCGGCCTCGGCGCCCACATCCACTCCCACGGTCTGAAATTCGGCATCTACTCCTCCCCCGGCTACGAGACCTGCGGCGGTTTCCTCGGCAGCCTCCACTACGAGGAGCAGGACGCCCGCGCCTTCGCCTCCTGGGGCGTCGATTACCTCAAATACGACTGGTGCAGCTACATCATCGACGCCGGCCGCCTCGCCGCCGACCGCCATGCCGAACTCCTGCCGGCCCACGCCGACCGCCTCCGCTCCCTCGCCGCCGAATACGGCCCGATGCGCAACGACCGCCGCCGCCCGCGCCCGCCCGAGATGTCCACCCGCATGAAGGAGATCGAGGCCGAGCAGAAAGCCCTACTCTCCGTCATTCCCGCCGAAACCCTTCTCGCCAT
>JAIXVP010000126.1 GCA_027482905.1 Opitutaceae bacterium | reverse complement strand
GCGGTCCGCACGCCCACGGCCTGCAGCAGGCCGGTCCCCACCGGTCGCGCATCCCGAGCCTCGCGCGCCTCGACGGGAGGCGGCTCCGAGCCGAGCAGCGGGTTGCCGCCCACGCTGGCGTAGTCGGCGGCGCGCGCTCCCAGCTCCGCGGCCAGACGATCATAGTCTTTGGCGCGGATTCGCACGGCGTTGAGCCCGGGGATCACTCCCAGGACCTCCGCCCCGGCCTCGGCGGCGCGGGCGAGAAAAGCGAGCCGCGTCGCCTCGTCTTTGAAAACAAGAAGGGCTTCGCCGGAGCGGTGGCCCGGTTGGTTGAACCTCGCGCGCAGCGTGTCGGCCAGGGACTCCGTCCAAGCGGGGGGCGAAAGCGCCTCTCCGGTTTTTATGTTCTCCCGGGCGCGCGTGTCGCGGGGGGCGCGCGCGGTTTCACGTTGTTCGCCCGCGTCCGGCTCCATGCGGTTTTCGCGCAGCCACAACACGAGCAGGGCCCCTCCGACGACAAGCGGCGGCAAAACAAGGCGAAGGGGTCTCGGGAGGGTCATGCGGCGCGATCAGGATCGAAGCAATAGACGGGAGGCTCCGGGCCAAGTTACTCTCCGCGGGCCCGCCCGTGATCGAAAGCGGGACTAAACGTGGTGCGGCTGGGGGGAATCGAACCCCCGAGACCACTTTGGAAGAGTGGAGTTTTACCACTAAACTACAGCCGCCTGAGCAACGCTTGGGGAAACTCGGGCAACGGGGCTGCGCGGTCAAGCCCGGCGTCCGCTCAGGGTTCGTTTCCTCCCCCGGTGTGCGAAGGCGGCGTCAAAGCCTGGCATCCGTCTCGGAAACGGGTTGCCGCCCCGGTATGCCGAAGCCAAGAAACCCTTCATGGCTTTCATCTCGTCGCGCAGCGCATCCGCCGGCCAGGCCCAGCCCCTTCGCTCCTCCACCTTGTCCGGTCCCGCTCCGGCCGCCAAAAAAGCCAACCTCGCCACGTCCCAGGCCCTGGCGAAACAGAAGGTTTACGAGAAGAAGGCGAAAAACTACAAACTGCCGCTCGGCGAGCTCGCCATCTTCACCCAGCAACTGGCTTCGCTGCTGGGCGCCGGCCTGCCCCTCGTCCAGTGTCTGGAGGCGTTGCAGGACCAGACCGAGGATCCCGTCTTCCGCGTCATCATTCGCGACGTGCGCGTCGAGATCTCGCAAGGCAGCGCGTTTTCCCACGCGGTGAAGCTGTATCCGAAGGCGTTCAATTCCCTCTTTATCTCGATGGTCGAGGCCGGCGAGGCCTCGGGCGCGCTGGCGGAAATCCTCGGGAAGGTGGCGGTCTATTTCGAGTCGAGCGTGAAGCTCACCAAGAAGGTGAAGTCGGCGATGACCTACCCGATCGCCGTCATCGGCCTGGCCGTCGCGTTGGTGAATGTCCTGCTGATTTTCGTCATCCCGGTGTTCGCCGCCATGTTCGCGGATTTCGGCGCCAACCTGCCCGCGCCCACCCAGATGCTCATCGATCTGAGCGACTTCCTGAAGCACAACTTCTTCTATCTCGTGATCGGCGCCTACGGCGCCTACTGGCTGCTTGGCAAATTCGTGGCCACTCCGAAGGGACGCCGCATCCGCGACGAGTCGCTGGTCAAGGCCCCGATCTTCGGCAACCTTATCCACAAAATCGCCCTGTCGCGCTTCTGCCGCACCTACGCGACCCTCATTCGTTCCGGCGTCCCCATTCTGCGCACCTTGGAAATCGTGGCGTCGGCCTCGAACAAGGTGCAGGTGGAGGATGCTTGCGCGGACATCGCGCGGCACGTCAGCCAGGGTGGACAGGTCTCCGAGGTGCTGGGCGCGAATCCCTTTTTCCCGCCGATGATGAAACACATGGTCAAGGCGGGCGAATCCACCGGCAACGTGGACGGCATGATGAACAAGATCGCCGATTTCTACGACACCGAGTCCGAGGCCACCGTAGCCTCGCTCACCTCCCTGATCGAGCCCCTCCTCATCGTCTTCCTCGGCGTGGTGGTCGGCGGCATCGTGATGGCTATGTTCCTGCCCATCTTCCAGCTGGGCGCGGTCGCGGGCGGCCTAAAGTAAGTAAGGAAACGCCCTACCCGGTTCACGGCTTGCGCCACGCCCACGCAACCGGTGTTCTCACCCTTTCTTCGAGACTTGCCCTAGTCCCTTTTTCCCCGAGCCCATGCCGTCTGTTCTCATCGTAGACGATCTCCTCTCCATCCACGAAATGCTCGAGGCGGTTATTCAGCCGACCGGTTACAGCACCGCTTTCGCCACGGACGGAGAAAAGGCGCTTACTCGTTATAAAAACGAGAAATACGACCTGGTCCTGGCCGACATCGACATGAAGCCGATGGACGGAATCACCTTGCTGCGTCAGCTCAAGGCCTACGATCCGACCGCGGTGGTCATCATCATGACCGCCTACGCCTCGACCGAGAGCGCGGTGCAGGCCTTGAAGTTCGGGGCCTTTGATTATCTGCAAAAGCCGTTCCGGGTCGACGACTTGATCGCGACGCTGAAGCGCGCCCTGGAGTATCGCCGCTTCAGCACCGAGCGCCCTCCCGAGTCGGCCGCCGGCTTGCTGAGCGGCGGCCGCGATTTGGAGACGGTGCTGGTGGGCGCGAGTTCCGCGCACAAGCGGCTGATTCAGCAGCTCAAAAAACTCTCCACCGTGCGCACGCCCGTCCTGCTCCAGGGCGAGCCCGGCACCGGCAAGACCACCATCGCCGAGATTCTCCACGCGGGCAGCGCCTTGCCCGATTCCCCGTTTGTCTGCATAGACTGCGCGCAAAGCTCGGACGCCAGTTTCCGCTCCGGTCTGCTGGGGGAAAACGGCTCGGGCGGCGCCTGGCTTTCCCAGGCGCGGGGCGGCACCCTGATGCTGCAAAACATCGAAAAGCTCGCCCAGCCCATGCAGCGCGAGCTGGTCGGCGTGCTGCGCACCCACGCGCAGTCGTTTCGCCTCATTTGCACCAGCGCGGCCGACCTGGAGCGAATGACCGAGGAGGGGCACTTCGACGACGAGCTTTTCTATCGCGTCGCCTCCCTGCCGGTCGTGCTGCCCTCCCTGCGGGATCGCGCCGAGGATATTCCCGCGCTGGTGAAGCACTTCATCGGGCAGTCGACCAATCCCAATTTTGACGCCAAGCTCATCGAATTCACCCCGGACGCGATGGCTGTTCTCAAGTCCTACGCTTGGCCGGGTAACATCACCGACCTCGCCCAAGTGGTTGGAAAAATCGCCGCCTCCACCGATGTCCGGGTGGTTGGCGTGGACCAGCTCCCTTTACGCATCAAGGACTTGAACGGCTGGCCTAAGCTCGCCGACTACCTCGCTTTGCAGGAAAAACACTACATCGAGCAGGTTTTGCACGCGTGCCGAGGCAACAAGGAGCAGGCCGCGCGCATCCTGGGCATCGAAATCACCCGCGTCGGCTGACGCGTTTTTTCGGCTGTTTTCCCCCGCGCCGCGACGGTTTAGGCCGACGCGGTTTTTTTACGCCCCGCCTTTCCGCTTGCCGCGCTCACCCCACGCCCAAGCATCCGCCGCCATCTACGCCCTGCCATGCCCAAGCGCACCGACATCAAGTCCATCCTCATCATCGGCGCCGGTCCCATCGTGATCGGCCAGGCCTGCGAGTTCGATTACTCGGGCACCCAGGCATGCAAGGCCCTGCGCGAAGAGGGCTACCGCATCATTTTGGTCAACTCCAACCCGGCCACCATCATGACCGATCCGGAGTTCGCCGATGCGACCTACATCGAGCCGCTCACGGTGGAGTTCGTGGAGAAGATCATCGCCAAGGAGCGCCCCGACGCCCTTCTGCCCACGCTCGGCGGCCAGACCGCGCTCAACCTCTCGATGCAACTGCACGAGAAAGGCATCCTCGCGAAATACAACGTCGAGATGATCGGCGCCAAGCCCGCCGCAATCTCCAAGGGCGAGGACCGCGAGCTCTTCAAGCAGGCCATGCTCAAAATCGGTCTGGACGTCGCCCGCTCCAAGGTCGTCAAGACCCTCGAGGCCGCCCGCGCCGCCGCCGACGAGCTCGGCGCCTACCCCCTCATCATCCGCCCCTCCTTCACCCTCGGCGGCTCCGGCGGCGGCATCGCCTACAACAAGGAGGAGTTCGAGCGCATCGTCGCCAACGGTCTCGATCTCTCGCCCGTCCATGAGGTGCTCGTCGAAGAGTGCCTCCTCGGCTGGAAGGAATACGAGATGGAGGTCATGCGCGACCACAAGGACCAGTGCGTCGTCATCTGCTCCATCGAGAATTTCGACCCGATGGGCGTGCACACGGGCGACTCCATCACCGTCGCCCCCGCGATGACCCTGACCGACAAGGAATACCAGGTCATGCGCGACGCCTCCTTCGCCGTCATCCGCGAGATCGGCGTCGAGACCGGCGGCTCCAACATCCAGTTCTCCATCGATCCGCAGACCGGCCGCCAGGTCGTGATCGAGATGAATCCCCGCGTGTCGCGCTCCTCCGCGCTCGCCTCCAAGGCCACCGGCTTCCCCATCGCCAAGATCGCCGCCAAGCTCGCCGTCGGCTACACCCTCGACGAGCTGCGCAACGACATCACGCGCCTTACCCCGGCCAGCTTCGAGCCGACCATCGACTACGTCGTCACCAAGATCCCGCGCTTCACCTTCGAGAAGTTCCCCGGCGCCGACGCCACCCTCACCTCCGCGATGAAGTCGGTCGGCGAGGCCATGGCCATCGGCCGAACCTTCAGGGAATCCTTCCAGAAGGCCTTGCGCTCCCTCGAGGTCGGCGCCTTCGGCTTCGGCGGCGGCAAGCTGGGCGGCAACGAGCCGCCCGACGACCAGGTAATCCGCCGCAAGCTCGCCACCCCGAACAACGAGCGTGTATTCTATCTCCGCTACGCCTTCATGGCGGGTTACACCGTCGAACAGATCTTCGACCTCTCCAAGATCGACCCCTGGTTCCTCACCCAGCTTCAGGAGATCTACCAGCTCGAGGTCGAGCTGAAGCGCTACAACCTCAAGGCCGTCCCGCTGCCCCTGCTGCGCCGCGCCAAGCAGGCCGGTTTCTCCGACGCCCAGCTCGCGCTCTTCCTCAAGGCCAACGATCTCTTCGCCGTCCGCGCCGCCCGCAAGGAGCGCGGCGTCGGCACGACCTACCGTCTGGTCGACACCTGCGCGGCCGAGTTCGAGGCCTTCACGCCGTATTACTATTCCAGCTACGGCGACGAGAACGAGGTCATGCCGCCCAAGGGCAAAAAGAAGATCATGATCCTCGGTGGCGGCCCCAACCGCATCGGCCAGGGCATCGAGTTCGACTACTGCTGCGTGCACGCCTCCTTCGCCCTGCGCGAGGCCGGTTTCGAGACCGTGATGGTCAACAGCAACCCCGAGACCGTCTCGACCGACTACGACACCTCCGACCGCCTTTATTTCGAGCCGCTCACCCTCGAGGACGTGCTCGAAATCTACGAGCAGGAGCAGTGCGCGGGCGTGATCGTGCAGTTCGGCGGCCAGACCCCGCTCAACCTCGCCACCGCCCTGAAAAAGGCCGGCGTGAACGTCATCGGCACCAGCCCCGAGTCCATCGAGGCCGCCGAGGACCGGAAGCTGTTTTCAGCCATCCTGACCGAGACCCGGCTGAAGTCGCCCGACCACCGCACCGCGCTGAACGAGCCCGACGCGCTCGCCGCCGCCCATCAAATCGGTTTCCCGGTGTTGCTCCGCCCCAGTTTCGTGCTCGGCGGGCGCGGCATGTTTATCGTCTACAGCGAGGACGAGTTCAAATCCGTCGTCCGCCAGGCCTTCGATGTCATGCCGGACAAGCCGGTGCTGATCGACAAGTTCCTCGAGGACGCGATCGAGCTCGACGTCGATTGTATCAGCGATGGCACGACCACCGTGATCGGCGGCATGCTGGAGCACATCGAGTTCGCCGGCGTCCACTCTGGTGACGCCGCGATGGTCATGCCGCCCCACACCCTCGGCAAGGCCATGCTCGACGAGGTCCGCCGCGCCACCCACGACCTCGCCCGCGCCCTCAAGGTCGTCGGCCTGATGAACGTCCAATACGCCATCAAGGACGGCCAGCTCTACGTGCTCGAGGTCAACCCCCGCGCCTCCCGCACCGTGCCCTTCGTCGCCAAGGCCATCGGCGTGCCCCTCGCCAAACTCGCCGCCCGCGTCATGACCGGCGCCAAGCTGGCCGACCTCGGTTTCACCCGCGAGCAGACCCCGAAGCACTGGTGCGTGAAGGAGGCGGTGTTCCCCTTCGCCCGCTTCCCCGGCGCCACCATCGTGTTGTCGCCCGAGATGCGTTCCACCGGCGAGGTCATGGGCCTCGATGCCGATCTCGGTGTGGCCTTCGCCAAGGCCCAGGCCGCCGCCAAGCCCGGCCTGCCCGTCGCCGGCAACGTGTTCCTCTCCGTGAAGGACGCCGACAAACCCCTCGTGGTCGACACCGCGCGCCAGCTGGTCGCCCTGGGCTTCAGCATCTACTCGACCGGCGGCACCGCCAAGGTCCTGGCGGAAAACGGCGTGCCCGTCACCCGTCTGGCCAAGATTGACGAAGGTCGGCCCAATCCCGTCGACATGATCAAGAACGGCCAGATCCAGCTCATCATCAACACCCCCGCCGGCATGATTCCGCGCCAGGATGAGAACAAGATCCGCGCCGCCGCCTACGCCCACAGCGTGTGCATCATGACCACCCTGACCGGCGCCAAGGCGGCCCTTCAGGGCATCAAGGCGCTCAAGCAGCAGCAGATCGGCGTGAAGCCCATCCAGGCCTACAAGGGCAACGTCATCGTGGTGTGAGCCGACGCGCGGCCGGCACCTTGCCGCGCTGAGTTTGCGCGCCAGAAAAAACCCCGACCGCTACACGCGGCCGGGGTTTTGATTTTCAAGGTCCGATCGGGTCGGATCAGAAGTGCCAGTTGACGAGAGGCAGGACCTTGTAGACGTCGGAGTTTTCGGCGTAGTTGATCAGGCCGATTTGCAGGCCGTCGAGGCGATCGGCCCAGTTCACGAAGCCGAGTTGGAGACCGCGGACGTCCGTCGCCTTGTTGAAGAGGCCGAATTGCACGCCGGTGAAGTCGGACTCGACCAGATTGATCCAACCGCTCTGCAGGCCGGCCGAACCGGCGCCGCCGACGCGCGCCACCAGGCCGGATTGCCAGCCGGTGAACTCGCCTTCGGTGTGGGAGTAGAGCCAGGACCACTGGATGCCCTTGGCGGAGCCGCCCACGAGGTTGGCGCCGGGCGCCCAGCCGAGGCCGACGAAGTCGCCCGTGGTCGAGTTGACGATACCGAGGTCGAGGCCGCTCACGTTCGCGTTTTCGCCATAGACGAAATCGATGCGCAGACCCTTGATGTCCTCGCTCGCGTTCACGATTTGCAGTTCGGGCGCGAAGAAACCGAATTGGAAGAACGACTCGGCCCGAGCCGTGGCGGCCGAGGTCGCAAGCGCCAAAGCGCCGAGAAGGGAAGGAAGGGATTTTTGGAATTTCATGCCCCGCAATCGAATACGGTCATGGCGGAACCGCAATCTTCCTCGCCTTCCCGTGTCCGCAGCGGGGCTCGCCCGGGAACGGTAACCCCGGCATGAAAGGACTTAATGGGATTTGCGGTAGCTGTCCGATAAACTTTGTCGAAGTCGCCGCCCAGGGCTTTACAGGCTCGCCGCGTGCTCGGTCAGGCCGGCCACGTAGCCGGCGGTGGCGACCTCCAGCCATTCCCGGCCTTTCTCGGCGGTCGCCACGGTGGCGTCGCCCATGACGCCGTGGGGCGAGATGTCCTGCGAGGCCCACGAGTAAGTGGCCGGGGCGTTTTCCGGGCGCAGTTCGCCTGGGTCCTCGATGCGCGCCGGGTAGTGGCAAGGTGCGTCCTCCGGGCGGGTGAATTGCGGCGCGGTGGCGTAGAGCAGCGCGGTCTCGGCGGTGTTGGCGTGGAAGCCGTAGGCCATCTCCAGTGGGGTTAGGCCCTCGAGTTTGGCGCCGTTGCGGATGAAGCCGGCCTGCATCCCGAGCGTGGCCTCGATCTCGCGCGCGGTGTAGCGGAGCACGGCCGTGTTGCCTCCATGGGTGTTCAATATGAGCAGGGAACGAAATCCCCACGCGTGCAACTGGCGGGCGAACGCGAGCAACTGGGCGCGGAGCGTGTCCTTCGAGATGTAGACCGTCCCGGGGAAACCCACGTGTTCGTTGCTCTTGCCGACCGTGATGGGCGGGGCGACCAAGGCGCGCACCTCGTCGGGCAGCGCGGCGAAAATGCGGGTGAGCCAGACCTGACCGAGAAAGGAGTCCACGGCGACGGGGAGCTGCGGGCCGTGTTGTTCGATCGCGCCGGTTGCGATGATCACGGGGGTGCGGGCTTTGTCGGGCAGGGCGGCGATCTGCGCCAGGGTCATGGCGGGCAGGTAACGGCGGCGGTAGGAGGGAAAGGAGGCGGGCATGGCGGCGGAGGGCTTCAGGCGGTGATGGTGAGGAGCGCGCCGTCCCGGGGCAGGGGCGGGCGGGCGGAGATTTCCTGGAGGAGGGCGGCGAGGTGCCGGGCGGCGTCGGTCAACAAGGGACCGGCGTCCTCGGTCCCCAGCTCGGCCAGCAGGGCGCGGAGCTTGGCCCGCTCACCGCCGCGCCACGGGGCGAAGTCGAGGCCGAGGGCGCTCAGGTTGACGCAAAACATCTGGAGGCCGCGCCCGATGCGGATGTCGCGGGCGGCGGCGTCGCACAGTTCCTCGTTCCACGGGCTGCTGTTGTAGAAGACGATGCGACGGAAGCCGGCCGCTTGCAGGCTCGCGCACCACTCGTCGAGGGCGGCGTGGGCCAGCGGCGGATCGACCGGAAACGCGCACGCGTCGGTCGGCCCGAGGACAAAGCGCTGGGGCGGCAGCACCAAGAGCCGCCCGGGCGGCAGGGCGGGGAGGGCGGCGGCGGTCTTCAGGACGGACAGCAGCACGGTCTCCTCGGCGTCGAGCGGGGCGTCGAGCCCCCAGTCGGCGAAGCCGGTAACGGGCACCACCACGGTGACCCCGGGTTTGTCCGGCCAGCGC
>JAIXVP010000277.1 GCA_027482905.1 Opitutaceae bacterium | reverse complement strand
TGGAGTTGTCCATCGAGATCATGCCCTCGCGTTTGCCGGTATCGAGGGCGCTGGGGATGCCCTGGGTCTTGCCGTCGCGCACCATGGAGGAGACGGCGAGGGTGTTGACCAGGATCTCGGCCGCGAGGGCGACGCCGCCGTTCTTGGCGGGCAGGAGGCGTTGGCAAAGAATGCCGCGGAGACTCTGCGCCACCATCGCGCGGATCTGGGACTGCTGGCCGGGGGGGAACACGTCGAGCAGGCGGTTGAGGGTCGAGGTGGCGTCGCTGGTGTGCATGGTGCCGATCACCAGGTGGCCGGTCTCGGAGGCGCTGATCGCCATCTCGATGGTCTCGAGGTCGCGCAGCTCGCCGATCACGATCACGTCGGGGTCTTCGCGCAGGGCGGCCTTCAGGGCGGTGGCGAAGGTGTTGGTGTGGCGGCCGGCCTGGCGCTGGGTGACGTTGCAGCCCTGGCTTTGGTGGAGGAACTCGATGGGGTCCTCGACGGTGATGACGTGGTCGTCGCGGGTCCGGTTGAGCTGGTCGATGAGGGAATTCAGCGTGGTCGTTTTGCCGGCGCCGACGGGGCCGGTGACGAGGATGAGGCCGTTGTGATAGCTCAGGAGTTTCTCGATGACGGCGGTGTTTTTGAAACCGAGTTCGGAAGGGGTGCGGACTTTCTCGGGCACGATGCGGTAGGTGCCCTTGGCGCCCTCCTTGTGCTCCATCAGGTTCACGCGAATGCGGCGGCCGCCGTCCATCGCGAGGGCGTAGTCGTAGTCGCGTTTTTTGGCGAAGACCTCGGCCTCGGGCGGGGCGAGCAGGCAGGTGTTGAGCCGGTGGGACTCGTCGGCGGTGAGGGGCTTGGCGGAGAGGAAGCTCAGGGCGCGCATGTTGCGCACGTAGGGCGGGGCGCCGGCGGAGAGGTGGAGGTCGCTCGCACCGAGGCGCTGCACGGTGCCGAGGAGGCCGAGCATGAAGGCCTTCAGGTCGACCTCGCCGAGCGTGGCGACGGTGGAGAAATCCACCTGGTTGGACACCGGGGGCGGAGGCGGGGCGGCCGGGGCCGGGGCGGCGCCCGCGCCGGCGGCGGGCGCGGGCGAGGCGGCGGGGGCCTTGGCCGCGGGCACGCCGGGCAGGGCGGGAGGCTCGGCGTCGGAGGCGGCGAGGGTGTGGGCCTCTTCGACGAGGCGGTTGAGCAGGTCGAGATCCGTGGTGATGTCCTGGTCGAGCAGAGCCTGGCCGAAACCGAGGGCGTCGGCGTCGGCGGCGAGTCCTTGGGCGATGGCGGCGGCGCGTTTGGCGTCGAGGACGTTTTCCTGCACGCAGAGGGATACGATCCAAAGAACTTCTTTATGCATAGGATTGGGGAAAGGGAGCCTGACAGCGAAGCGATGCGCCCGGGCGAGGAAAGCGAGAACGTCGGGAGTTTTTGCGAACGAACGGAGGGCGGTTCACCCCGGCGGCTTGCCAATGGCGGATTTCAAACGCACGGGGTCATGTTATGGCGCCGGCGGAAGGGGCCTCCGTCGACGTCGGCGCGCGACGTCCGGCGGCACGCCCGATCCGCCTCGCATCGTCAGGAAGCACGCTTTTACGGGGCGGTCGGCTGCACCCGCAGGCGAAGGAAACGTCGGGGAACGCCGATGGGGACGGAGGCGCGTATGGTTTGAGTGTCGGCCGACTCGCTGAAGATGGTCTCGGTGACGCCCGTGACAGACCAATCGGGGGCGGAGAGCGAATCGGTCCACTCCACCGCGACGGCGAGGCCCGGGCCGGCGGTTTTGTCGCGCGTGTAAGTCAGGGTGAGCGTGTCGGCCTCGCGGGAAATCACGGGCGCGATCGCGGCGGAGTCGGCCGTCGTCGGGTCGCCGTGCAGGAGAAACTCCAGCAGGTTCACGATGCCGTCGCCGTCGGGGTCGGCCTCGTCGGCGGCGTCGCCGGTGTTTTCGGCGCCGCCAAAGTGGGTTGTGCGCCACGACTCGACCGGGGAGAGCGGACGGGCGTTGACCTCGGCGGAGCGGGGGCTCTCGGCCAGCTGCTTGAGCGCGGCGACGACATAGTAGTAGGTCGTGCCGTAGTCGACCGCGGTGTCGGTATGCGCATTCGTGGCCACGCCGTTCGCGATGGCGGCGTAGGGACCGCCGGCCGCGGAACCGCGTAAAACGGTGTAACCGGTGGCGCCCGCGACCACGTTCCACCTTAGCTCGATCCGGCCGGGGCCGGCGGTGGCGGCGACGCCGATCGGCGCGGCCGGAGGGGTGGCGAGCGCGACGATCTCACCGGCGGTGAGGGCGCGATCCACGATGCGGAACTCGTCGAGCTGGCCGGTGAGATACGGGTCGGTGAAGCGGGAGCGACCGAGATAGTTGAGCGTGGTGGCGCCGAGGCTCGCCGGTTTGAGCGTCATCGCGCCGTTGGCACCGGTGGCCACGCCGTTCACGTAGAGCGTGCCCACGTTGCCGGAGAGGGTGACGGCGAGGTGTGTCCAGGTGTTCGCGACGAGCGCCACCGAACTGAAGATGTCCTGCGCGGGGGTGCCGGGGGTGCGGATGGAAAAGGCGGGGCGGCCGTTGGCGCCCTGGACCGTGAGGTAGAGGTAGTTGTCGAGCCCGGTGCCGAAATCGAGGGCGCGCGCCCCGGCGCCCAGCGTGGCCGGCCGGACCCACAGCGAGAAGGTGCAGTCGTTAAGCGTGTCCGCGACGCCGACGGGCAAGGTGACGTGGTCGTTGACGCCGTCGAGGTTGAGACCGCGGTCGATGCGGCCGGTGGTCCGCGTGGCGCCGTTCGCCAGCGTGCCGTCGCGGGCATGGCCCGAGGCGTCGGCCGTGGTCGTGCCGGCGGTCTCGTCCATTTTCAGGTAGACGGCGGAATCCGAGACCGGAGGCGACGCGACGACCTGCGGGGAGTTCGCGCTCTCGCCGCCCGCGCCGGAGGCCGAGACGACGTAATAGTAGACCGTGCCGGGCGTGATGCCGGCGTCGGTGTAGTTCGTGGCGCCGAGGGTCGCGACGACGGCGTAGGGCCCGCCGCTGACGGTGGCGCGTTTCAGCCGGTAGCTCGTGGCCGACGCGGAGGCGGCCCAGGAAAGCTTGATCTGGGTGCCGACCTCGGAGGGGTGGAGCAACGCGGGCGGAGCCGGCGGGGTGGCGACCGGGGTGGCGCCCGCCTGGGCGGAGCCGAGGCTTTCACCGGCGGCGTTGAGCGCGGACACGACGTAGTAGGCGGGCGTGCCGTTGACCAGGCCGGTGTGGAGGTGGCCGGCGGCGCTGACCGTGGCGATGGTCGTGTAAGGGCCGCCGGACACGGCCGAGTGCCACACCTTGTAGCTCGTGGCGCCCAGGACGGAGGACCAGGACAGGGCGACGCGGGCGTCGCCGGCCAGGGCGGCGAGGACGGGCGCGGAGGCGGGGGCGGTGAGGCCGCGCAGGCTGTTCACCTCGGCGACGGTCAACGCGCGGCCGTAGATGCGAAAGTCATCCACCCGTCCGTTCAGGTAGGGGTCGGCGAACTGGGCCCGGCCGATCCAGTTGTTGGTCGTGATGCCGAGGCTGGAGGGCCGCAGCGTCATGGCGGTGTTGGTGGCGACGGACACGCCGTTGACGTAGAGCGTGGCGGTGTTGCCGGAGAGCGTGACCGCGACGTGCGACCAGGTGGCGGCGGGCAGCGGCGCGGCGCTCAGCTGCTGCTCGCCCACCGAGGGCGTGCGAATGGCGAAGCGGAGCACGGAGCCGTTGGTCGGCGCCAGGAAAACGTAGTTGTCGGTGCCGGTGCCGAAGTCGAAGAGACGGGCCCACGCGGCGTTGGCGTCGGGGTAGATCCAGGCGGCGATGGTGAAGTCTCCGAGACCGGAGACGATGCCGGCGGGCAGGCTCACGTAGTCGTCGGTCCCGTCCAGGTCGACGGCGTTGGCCACGGCGCCGGCGGCCCGGAGCGGGCCGTTGACGAGGGTGCCGCTCCGGCCGAAGCCGCTGGCGTCGCCCGCCAGCGTGCCGCCCGTCTCGTCGAACGGCAGGTAGGCGCGGAGCACGGCGTTCACCGCCGCGGAGACCGGGGCGGAGTCGGCCCCGGCGCCGGCGACGCCGGTGGCGGAGACGACGTAGTGGTAGGGAACGCCGGCGAGCGCGCCGGAGTCGGCGAAACTTGTGACGGTCGGCGTGGCGAGGGTGACGTAGGGGCCGGCGGCGGACAGGGCGCGTTTCACGGTGTAACCGCTCGCGCCCGCGACGGCGGACCAGTTCAGGTTGATCTGGCCGCCGGTGACGGTGGCGGCGAGGTTTTCCGGGGAGGAGATCGGCTGCGGGGCGGTGGCGCCGTAGATCTGGGCGTCGTAGAGGCTGGGGTAGGTGGAGGAACCGCCGGTGATGGTGACGCGCACGTAGCGGGCGAAGCCGGAGAACGAGTCGGTGGTGACGGAAGGCGTGGTGTTGGCGGTGCGATCAAGCAGGGTGGTGAAACTGATCCCGTCGGCGCTGCCCTCGATGCGGTATTTATAGGAGCGGCCCTCGTCGTCGAACCACTGGATGACGGCCTTGTTGACCGCCTGGGCCGAGCCGAGGTCCACCTGCCACCAGGCGGGGTAGCCGGAGGTGGCGGAGCACCAGCGGGTAAAAACCGGGTCCACGTCGTTGGCGTTCACGGCGAGATTGCCCGCCTGTTCGCTGCTGGCGGTGGCCGGGCGGAACGGGGAGAGAAGGCGCATCGGCTGCACCTCGTTGTAAACGCGACATTCATAGAAAGCCGCCCAGTAGCCGGAGGTGGCGCCGGTGGCGACGACGCGCACGTAGCGGCCGGAGGTGAGGACGCGATCGACGGTGGTGCCGGTCACGATGTTGCCCGTGCGGTCGGCCGCGACGGTAAAGGCGGAGCCGTCGGAGCTGACCTCGATGCGATACTGGAAGGTGGGCGCGCCGTCGCGGAACCAATCCACCTCGACCTTGGTGATGGGTTGCACGGCGCCGAGGTCCACCTGCCACCATTGCGGATAGGTCCCGGACGAGGCGGTCCAGCGGTCGCCGGCCACGCCGTTGTTGCCCTTGGTGTCGTAGTGGGCGCCATCGATGGAGCTGGCCGACACCGTCCGGCCCTGGGAAATCACGCCGGAGGGCGGGGCGAGCTGGGGGAGGGGGTGGAGGAAGGTCCAGTGCTGGTTCCAGCCCAGATTGCCGGAGGCGGTCCGTTGTTTGACGCCGCTGCCGTCGGCGACGAGGCCGTCGGTGTCGAGGGCGCGGCCGTTGGCCTTGTTGATGATCTTGAAAAAGAAGGAATCGGTCGGATTGATTTCCCAGAGCTGGCCGTCGCTCGGGACGCCGCCCACCAGGGTGGTCAGGCCCACGGGCGAGCCGTCGGCGAGGGCGCCGAGGGAATCGAGGTATTTGCCGGTGGCGGTATTTTGCACGGTGAAGTGACGCGTGCCGAGGACGAGGTTGACCCGCCATTCCTGGGTGGAGACGGGTCCGTTTTCATTTTGCACGGGCGGTGCGCCCTCGGTGGTCGCACCGAGACTGTCGAGCAGCTTGATCGAGGTCCGGGCGCGCAGCCGATAGGTGTCGGGGGCGATGCCGATGGTCAGGTCGCCGTTTTCGAGATTCTGGTCGCGGCGGAAGGCGCCGATGATCCCCACCATCTGCGGCGCCTGGACGCCCTCGGAGTCGTAGTTGGCGCCCTGCGGACCGTAGTGGACGCCGTAGATGAACTGGCGTTCGCCGGGCCCGTCGTAGGCGCGGCGCAGATTGACGGTGTAGGTGCCGTTCCATATGCTCGAGCGCTGGTGAGCCGTCCATTCGCCGGTGGTGCCCGTGCCCATCCAGTGGGACGACTCGTGCATGGCGGTGCGGTAGTTCCCCTGGGCGCCGAAGCCGATCGACCCGCGGTAGTTGGCCTGGGCGGTCGGGATGCCGGAGCTGTAGTAGACCGGGATGTTGTAGCCGTAGGAAGCGTAGGTGTTCCAAGTCTGGATGACGGCGTCCATCGGACCCGCGCCCCACGGGCCCGGGTCGCCGCTCCAGGTCATGGCGCGGACGGAGGAGAGCGCCGAACAGGCGAGGACACAGAGAACGGCTAAGACTTGTTTCATGGGGAAATCAAAGCAGGGACGAGCAAGCGGCGAGAGAGGGAAAGCGTGGGACCATGGGCCGGCTCCGGACCGGTTGCAACCGGCGGGCGGAGCGTGTCGGTTGTCTTATTGTCATACTAGGCGACGATGTGAGGAAGATCGA
>JAIXVP010000246.1 GCA_027482905.1 Opitutaceae bacterium | reverse complement strand
CGTCCTGATCGGCGGCGAGCGCACGCCCGAGGGCGAGGCCGCCATCGAGGCGCTCGTCTCGGTCTACGCCCGCTGGGTGCCCCGGGAGCGCATCATCACGACCAACCTCTGGTCCTCCGGGCTCTCCAAGCTGGTCGCGAACGCCTTCCTCGCCCAGCGCATCTCCTCGATCAACGCCATCTCCGCGCTCTGCGAGGCGACCGAGGCGGACGTGGACGAGGTGGCCAACGCCATCGGCAAGGATTCGCGCATCGGCCCGAAGTTCCTCAAGGCCTCGGTCGGCTTCGGCGGGTCCTGTTTCCAGAAGGACGTGCTCAACCTCACCTACCTCTGCGAACACTTCGGCCTGCCCGAGGTCGCCGCCTACTGGGAAAGCGTGATCAAGATCAACGACTGGCAGAAGCGCCGCTTCGCCGCCAACATCGTCAAGGCGCTCTACAACACGGTGGCGGACAAACGCATCGCGGTGCTGGGCTTCGCTTTCAAAAAAGACACCAACGACACCCGCGAGACGGCCGCGATCAACGTCTGCCGCGACCTGCTGACCGAGCAGGCCAACGTGGTGGTCTACGACCCCAAAGTCCCGGCCCACGAGATCATCGCGGACGTGCTCGGGAAGGGCGCGCCGGCCAATCCCCGGCTCACCGTCGCCGCAAGCGCCTTGGAGGCCTGCGCCGGAGCCCATGCCATCGCCATCGTGACCGAGTGGGACGAGTTCAAGACCCTCGACTACGCCGCGATCTACGCCGGCATGCCCAAGCCCGCCTTCCTCTTCGACGGCCGCAACATCGTCAACCTGGCCAAGCTCCGTGCCATCGGCTTCCGCGCCTCCGGCATCGGCAAGTGATTTGTCCTCGGCTGACGCCGGCCGCCGTCACCGGGTAAAAACCGGTGGCGCACGCTTGGCCGCTTGAATTCCGTCATGGCTCCGGCAACCGTTTTGCGATGCACCTGACCCGTCCGGTTTCGATTTTTTGCTCGGCGTTGTTGACCGTGGCCTCGGCCGGTTCGGCGAGCGCGCTGGTGATCTACGGCGCCAACGGCTCGGGCAATACCACGGACCCGGGCGACGGTCTGCCTTGGGCCAACGCGGGTTCGGTCGGCGCGGCCAGCGGTGTTTTCCTGGGGAATTTCGAGACGGGCAGCTGGGTGTTGACGGCCAGCCATGTCGCCAACGGCGGCGCGCCCGGCATCAATCTGGGCGGCACGTTCTACGCCGGGGTCGGCGGTTCGGGCGTGCAGATCCGGAACGGCGACAACACCACGACCGACCTCTACTTGTTCCGCATCGCCTCCGCGCCGGCGCTCCCGAACCTGACCCTGGCGACGGAGCGGCCCGCCCAGGGCGATGTGGTCACGATGATCGGCAACGGCGGCGTCGAAGGCACCTTCAAGCGCTGGGACGTCACCACCGTCGCGGGCACGCAGAACGACGTCTGGACCGAGACCGCCTCGGCGGCGGCATCCGACTACGTGGGCTATACCGTCGCCGGCGGCATCGGGAAACGCTGGGGGCAGGCGTTTTATCTCGGCGGCGGCTATACCTTCAACGTCAGCAACACCGGACCGACCGCGAACGTCGTCACCTCGTTCGACCCGCTCAACGGCTCGACCCTGGCGGTGGGGGGCGACTCCGGCAGCGCGATGTTTTACAGCATCGGCGGGCAATACGTGTTGGGCGGCATCACGAGTTCGCTGCTCAGTCTCGGCACCCCGGATACGCCCCCGCCCGGCGGCGCGGTCGCGACGGGCAAAAACGTCGGCGCCTATTACAACCTGAACGGCTACGCGGACATCGTGAACTACCGCGACGCCATCCTCGCCACGGTTGGCGCGGCCACGCCCATCCCGGAGCCGGCGGCGGCGGCCGGTCTGGCGGGCGCCGCGGTGTTGCTGGCCGGGTTGGCGCGACGGCGGCGCGCGACGCGCGGTTGAGCCGGCCGGCCTCGTGGCGGGCGGCTCAGCGGTTACCAGCGGCCGTGTTCGCCCGCCTTTAGGCCGAGGGCGAAGGCGACCAGCAATTGCACGGTGCGTTCCACGTCCTCGAGGTCGACCAGCTCGCTCGGGGTGTGCATGTAGCGCAGGGGAATGCTGACCAAGCCGGTGGCCACGCCGCCGCGGCCCATCTGGAGCGCGCGGGCGTCGGTCCCGGTCGGGCGCGGGTCGGCCTCGAACTGGTGCGGGATGTCGAGCGCCTCGGCGCAGGCGACGAGGCGATCGTAGATGAACGGATTGATGTTCGGGCCGCGGCAGATGATGGGGCCGCCGCCGAGGGTGGTCTCGCCGTATTTGCGTTGGTCACAATCCGGGTGGTCGGTGGCGTGGCCGACGTCGACCGCGACGGCGAGGTGGGGGTTGACCGAATACGCGGCGGCGGTGGCGCCGCGCACGCCGATCTCCTCCTGGGCGGTGGCGACGGCGACGACGCGGGCGGCGAGTTTTTTGCGCTGCGGGGCGAGGCGGCGCAGGACCTCGCCGACGACGTAGGCGCCGACCTTGTTGTCGAAGGCGCGGGCCACGCCGACCGTGCCGTGGAGCAGCTCGAAGCCGGGCTGGTAGGTGGCGACGTCGCCGATGCGCACGCGGGCGAGGGCCTCCTTTTTCGACTTCGCGCCGATGTCGATCCACATCTCGTGGAGTTCGGGGACCTTCTTGCGGTCGGCGTCCTCCATCAGGTGGATGGCGCGTTTGCCGGTTACGCCCAGCACCGGGCCTTCGCGGGTGGAGATGATCACGCGGCGGCCGGGGATCATCACGCGGTCGTGGCCGCCGATGGCGTTGAAGTAGAGGTAGCCGTCCTTGTTGACGTAGCTGATCTGGAGGCCGAGTTCGTCGATATGGCCGGCGAGCAGGAGCACGGGGTCGCCGGCGGGATTCAGGGTGGCGATGCGGTTGCCGAGGGCGTCGTTCTCGTAGCGGTCGGCGGCGGGTTTCACGTGGGTGTCGAAGACCGCCTGCGCCTCCTGCTCGGCGCCGGAGGGCGAGCGGGCGGCGAGGAGCTCGGCGAGAAAGGGCGGCACGAGCGGGGTGGCGGCGGGGACGGGACTTTTGCGGGATTTGGCCATGGGGAGAGGAACGCGGCGGGCGGGCGGGTTTACGATGGGAAAACGGTGCGGCCGGCGCAGATCACGCGGACGACGGGGTTGTCGCCGACCTCGTGCGCGAGCTGGCGTTCGTCCAGGTGGCGGAGCAGCAGCAGGTCGGCGCGGCGACCCGGCTCGATGGTGCCGCGGTCGGCCAGGCCGAGCAAGGCGGCGGCGTTGACGGTGGCGGAGACGAGGGCCTCGGCGACGGTCAGGCCGCAGTGGCGCACCGCGAGGGCGACGACGAAGGGCATCGCGTGGATCGGGCAGGCGGCGGGGCCGTGGTCGCTGGCGAGGGCCAGCAGACCGCCGCTGTCGGCGAAGGCTCCTGCGCGGGCGTAGCGCTGGCCGGCGTGGAAGCTGGCCGCCGGGGTGAAGACCGCGAAGGTGTCGCTCGCCGCCAGCGCGAGCAGATCGGCCTTCGATGCGTTCTCCAGGTGGTCGACGCTGCGGGCGTGCAGGGCGAGGGCCTCGGGCACCATGCCGGTGGAGGCGAGTTGATCCGCGCTTACCCGGATGGGCAGGCCGTGTTTGCGGGCGCGGTCGAGCAGGCGGACGCAGGCCTCGACCGGCCAGGCGTCGGGGGCGCACCGCGCGTCGACGGCGACGCCAGGGAACTCGTGCCAGACCTCGGGCAGGACCTCGCGGACGATCAGGCGGGTGAAAGCGGCGACGTCGCCCTCGACCGCGTGGCCGAGCGCGGCGGTGGGCACCACGGTGCCGGGCCACTCGGACGCGGCGCGCTGGATGGCGCCGAGGAGTTTGCGTTCCGCCTCGGAGGCGAGGCCGAGCCCGCTTTTCACCTCCACCGTGGTGGTGCCGCCGCGCAGCATCGCGTCGAGGCGCAGCCGGAGGCCGGCGGCGAGTTGTTTGCGGGTGGCGGCGCGGGCGGCGTGGATGACGGCGGGCAGGCCGCCGCCGGACTTTTCGATCTCGGCGGGGGTGGCGCCGGCGAGCATGCGTTCCCACTCGTCGAGCGGCGTGGCGGGCCCGCAGGCGTGGGTGTGGCAATCGACGAAGCCCGGCATCAGCACGCGGCCCTCGGCGTCGATCACCTCGGCGCCCGGCGGCACGGCTAGCTCGGGGGCGACGGCGGCGATCTTGTCGCCCTGGATCCAGACGTCGGCGCGCGGCAAAATCCCCAGTTCGCGCAGGGCGGGGCCGCGGCGGGGGCGCAGCGGGGCGGCGGTGTCTGAGCCGGGGGACGCGAGGGTCAGGACGCGGGCGCGGCGGATAAAGAGACTCATGGGGCGGCTTTATTTGGGAAACGCGGGGCGGGGGCGCAACCGGGGAAACGCCGGGCGGGCGTGGGTGCGAAAACTTTTGCGTGCCTTTTGGACGGTTTCGTGGGCAATCCTCCGGGTTTTCCCTTTTCCCGCCATGACCATCTATCCCGCCATCGACATCAAAGCCGGCCGCTGCGTGCGCCTGACCCAGGGCAAGGCCGACCAGGAGACGGTCTATTCGCTTAACCCGGCCGAGGTCGCGGCGCGGTTCAAAGCCGAGGGCTCCGACTGGGTCCACGTGGTCGACCTCGACGGGGCTTTCCTCGGCGAACCGCAAAATCTGGAGACGGTGGCGGCCATCGTGGCGAGCGGGCTCAAGGTCCAGCTGGGCGGCGGTCTGCGCGACGCGGCCGCCGTGGCCCGGGCGCTGGCGGCGGGCGCGACGCGGGTCGTGCTCGGCACACGCGCGGCGGAGAGCGCGGACTTCGTCGCCGCGATGGTGGGCTTGCACGGCGACCGGGTGGCGGTGGGTATCGACGCCAAGAATGGCAAGGTGGCGGTGAAGGGCTGGGTGGACACGACCGACACCGGCGCGCTCGATCTGGCGCGGCGGGTGGCGGGGCTCGGGGTGCGCACGATCATCTACACCGACATCGGCACGGACGGCATGTTGACCGGGCCCAATCTGCCGGCCCAAGCGGCGGTGGCCGAGGCGGTGGCGGCGGAGGGCGCGCAGGTGATCGCGAGCGGCGGCGTGGCGCGGCTGGCGGACGTCACCGCCCTGGCCGCGCTGGCCCGGGCCCATGCCAACCTGCACGGTGTGATCATCGGCAAGGCGATCTACGAAAAGCGCCTCACCGTGGCGCAGGCGTTGGCCGAGGTGGGTTGAGGTTTTTTGTTTTTCGGCGCGCCCATGCGAGCACGGGCGTCTCGACCCAGCGGAGGGTCGGCCATGCCAGCGGCAGGCAAACGGCCAGGACGCCGGCGAGGGTCAGATAATGAGCCGCGAGGGAGGCGCCGAGGTGGGCGCGCAGGGCGTGGCCGATCCAAAGGGAGGGCCACCAGTGCCAGAGATAAAGGGCGTAGGAGAGGCTTCCCACCCGGCGCAGCCATGCTTGGTTCGCGAAGGCGTGGAGCGGCCCGGCGCCGGCCAGACTGCCCACGATCAGAATAGTGAAACCCAGGCTCATGATCGGCAGGCCGAGGGCTTTCGCGGTTGGCCCGAAAGCGCCCAGCAGGTGATATGCCTCGGTGCTGGAAGCGCCGCGTCCGGCGTAGACCAAGCCGAGCCCGAGCGAGAGGACGACCCAGCCTCGGCGGGTCCAGCCCGGGAGACCCGGGCCGAGCAGAGCGAGGCCGAGCAGCATGCCCAGGGCAAAACCCGGCGCGTGCGGTGGCAGATGGACGTTGGTCGCGAGGGCGACGCCTTCGCCGTCCAGCGGCAGCAGGGCGCGGTAAACGAGGCCGGCGAGGAGGAAGCCGAGCACCGCCGGCGCGCGCCACCGTGCGGACGGCCACCAAAGGAGCAGCGGGGCGAGCAGGTAGAACTCCCACTCGACCTGCAGGCTCCAGAAGGTGGAGGCGAGGGCCCACGCGCCGGGCCACACGCCGAACAGCCAGGTCGCGTGCGACACCAGTTGGATTGGTGCGACCGCCTCGCCGGCGAATCGGAGGGTGAGGTAGGTGACGAGCGAGACGGCGATGAACGCGGGGGACAGCCGCACCCACCGACGGCCGATGAAACGCAGCCAGGCGGCCGGGGTGAAGCGGTGCGCCTCGCCGCCATTCCGGGTCTCGCGACCGAGGGCGAGGGTGATGCAGAGTCCGCTGAGGATAAAAAACAGGTCGACGCCGTTGCCGAGCGGCGCTAGTAGACGTTGGAGGTTGAGCTGGCCTAGTTGCAGCGCCGGATTGCCGGTGTCGATCCACGCGTGCCACCAAAGGACGCCGAGGACGGCGCATCCGCGCCAGCCGTCCAAGACCGCGATGCGGGTGTCGGGATTTTTCAAGCGACCGGGCGGCGGCGGGCGGGCGCGGCGGGGAGTTTCTCCGCGATTTCCTCCAGCGGGTAGGTCAGGATCTCGGCCAGGGTCGGGTGATACCAGGGGGCGCGGAGCAGGTCGCGCACGGTGGCGCGCATCGCCAGCGGGCCGGCGAAGCAGTGGATCAACTCGCCCGCCTGCGGGCCGACGATCTCGGCGCCGAGGATGCGGCCGCGGACGGGCTCGGCGATGACCTTCACGTAGCCCCGGGTCTGGCCCATGAGGATGGACTTGCCGTGGTCGTCGAAGGGGTAGGAGGCGACGAGGTAGGGGCGCTTCTTCGCCGCGAGTTCGCTCTCCTGCGCGCCGATGGTGGCGAGGGGCGGGTCGGTGAAGACGACGTTGACGAGCGGCAGGTCCGCGACGGGGCGTAGTTGTTTTTCGGGCACGCCGAAAGCGTGGCGGGCGGCGAGCTCGCCCTGGGCGACGGCGAGGTGGACGATGTCGTGCGGGCCGCAGACGTCGCCGCCGGCGTAGATGTGCGGCGCGGTCGTCCGTTGCCAGCGGTCGGTGCGCACGCGCCCGGCGGGGGTGAGGCGCACGCCGGCGGCGGCGAGATCGAGGCCGGCGACGTTCGGTTCGCGGCCTAGGGCGTTGAAGAGGTGGTCGGCTCGGCGCACAACCGCGCGGCCGGCGGATTCGAACGCGACCTCCACGCCGGAACGGCCGCGCGGGCGGATGGCGGTGATGCGGGTCTCGGTGTGCAGGTCGATGCCCTCGTCGCGGAAGGCCTGCTGGACGACCTCGGAGGCGGCGGGCGAGTGGTCGCGGAGGATGTTTTTCGAGCGTTGGATCAAGGTCACGCGGCTCCCGATGCGAACGAGAAACTGGGCGAGTTCGCAGGCGACGATGCCGCCGCCCAGCACGATGACGGAGCGGGGTATAAAATCGAGGTCGAGCACGTCGTCGCTGGTCCAGTGCGGCGTGGCGGCGAGTCCGGGCATGGCGGCGGGCACGGACACCTTGGAGCCGGTGGCGACGAGGAAAAACCGGCCGGCGACGCGGCGGCCGTCGGCCAGCTCGATGGTGTGCGGATCGACGAAGCGGGCGTGGCTCCGGAAAAGGGTGAAGCGGTCGGGATTGGCGACGGCGCGGTCGCGGTAGGCGGCGAAGTCGCCGATCACGTGTTTTTTCCAGGCGTGCAGGGCCTTCATGTCCATCTCCGCGTTGGACACGCGGAGGCCGAAGCGGGCGGAGTGGCGGGCGTGGTGGAGCAGCTCGGCGGCGTGCAGCAGGGTTTTCGAGGGCATGCAGCCCTTCAGGATGCAGAGGCCGCCGAGCTGGGGGGCGCCGTCGACGATGGCGACCGATTTGCCGAGGTCGGCGGCGACGCGGGCGGCGTTGAAGCCGGCGGAGCCGCCGCCGAGCACGACGAGATCGAAGGTGGGAATCCGGGCGGGCTTGGGCATGGGAAAAGGGGGCCGATCGTCAGCGGGCGCCCTTGCCGAACAGCATCACGTGAACGGTTTTCAACACGATGGAGGCGTCGAGGCGGAAGCTGTAGTGGCGGATGTAGAAGAGGTCGTATTCGAGCTTGCGCAGGGTGTCCTCGATGCCCGCGCCGTAGGGGTAGTTGATCTGGGCCCAGCCGGTGATGCCGGGGCGCACGAGGTGGCGGAAGTGATAGCAGTGGATCTCGCGTTCGTAGTCGCGCACCAGCGCGTCCCACTCGGCGCGGGGGCCGATCATGCTCATGTCGCCCTTCAGCACGTTCCAGAGCTGGGGCAGCTCGTCGAGGCGGGAGGCGCGGAGGAAGGCGCCGATGCGGGTGATGCGTTTGTCGCCCTTGGCGGTGTAGCGCGCGCCGTCGACGGCGGCGCGCATGGTGCGGAGCTTGAAGAGCGTGAACGGCACGCGTTGGTAGCCGACGCGGGTCTGGCGGAAAAAAACCGGGCCGCCGTCGTCGATCAGGATGGCGAGGGCGGCGAGGGCGAGCAGCGGGGCGGAGAGCACGAGCACTCCGAGGGCGAGGAGGATGTCGCTGAGGCGTTTGAGGCGTTCGAACATCGGCTCGCGCGCGAGTTGAAAGCCTCCCTGGAACAGCCACGCCTGGTTGATGCGGTAGAGCGGGATCTTGCCCCAGACCCGCTCGTGGAAGAGCTCCAGGGTGTAGGTTGGGATGCCGTCGAAATGCAGGCGGACCAGCCGGTCGGGCAGGCCGGCCGGCAGGTCGGAGGAGGATTCGCGCAGCACGATGGCCTCGACCCGGGTTCGTCCGCCCTCGATGTCCGCGAGCAACGCGGTGATGTCGGAGCGGCCGGGCGCCGGGTGGGCGGATACGTCGATGACGGGGCGGTCGAAACCGACGCGTCGGCACTCCTCGCGAAAGGAGGCGGCGGCGGCGGGGTCGCCCACGAAGGCCACGGCGTGGTCGCGGCGCACCGCGGCGCGGCGCAGCGCGAGCACGCGCCGGGCGGCGAGGCCGATGGGCGCGGCCAGCAGGAAGGAAAACGTGGCCACGATGCGGCTTTGCTGGAGCAGCACGCCGGCGGGCAGGAGCACGAAGGTGAACAGCAGCGTGCCGATCACGGCGGCGAAAACCGCGATCAGGTGCTGGCTGGTGTAGTCGAGGGAAAGGAAATCGGTGCGCGGGCTGTAGCCGTCGATCAGGGCGAGGGCCAGCACGAGCAGCGCGGCCGGGATGGCGAGAGGCAAAACCACCGGGTCCAGCGGGTAGGCGATGCCGCGCAGCACCGCCACGGTGTTGAAGGCCAGGAACACGCTCGCCAGGTCGGCGCCGAGGATGGCGAGGGTGAAGCGAGGGCTGGATTTCATGCGGCGGGAACAGGCTGGGGCGGACGGAGGCGGGGCGAAAGCCTAGACCGCGCGCGCCCGGCGGAGGGCGCGCAGTTCGGCGGCGGCGAAGCCCTCGTAGCGGGCGAGCAGGCGGCAATAGCGCAGTCCGGGGGCGCCGTCGCGGAAACCGCCGCGCAGCAGGTATTGGTAGACGAAGCGCGCGAAAGGCCGGGCGGGCAGGTGGTAGCTGAGACTCTTCAGGGCGCGGCGGCGGGCGAGGGCGTCGGCGGAAAACAGGGTGCGGACGGAATCGGCGGCGGGCGGGGCGGAGGCGAGCCAGGCCTCGGCCTCGCGACGGGCGTAGCGGCGGTGTTTCTCCAGCCAGGCGGCCTCGCCCGAGGCGGACATGTCGTGGCTGTAGTTGTTTTTCAAATAACCCAGGTGCAGGCCGGGGGCCTCGCGCTGGCCGTGACCCTTTTCGACGAAACGAAAGGTCGGGGCGTGGCAGAAGCGGGCCTGCCAGGCGGGGAAATCGGTGCAACGCGGCACCCAGCGGCCCTGCCAGAGCATGCGGGGCGCGACCCAGTGGCCGTCGACGTCGCGCGCGGCGGTCTGAGCGGCGGCGACCTCGCGCAGCTCGGCGAGCAGCGGCGGGGTCATGCGTTCGTCGGCGTCGAGGTGGAAGACCCATGGATGCCGGAAGGGCAGGTGGTCGTGGGCGTGGTTGCGTTGCTGGGCGAAGTTGGCGAAGGGGTTTGTCGCGATCCGCGCGCCGGCGGCGCGGGCGACCTCGGCGGTGCGGTCGGTCGAGCCGGAGTCGAGCACGTGGACGTCGTCCACCCCGGCGAGGGAGGCGAGGCAGGCGGGGAGGTTGGCCTCCTCGTTGAGGGTCAGGATGACGACGGAGAACATGCTTCGGGAGCGGCGCGCGCGGGCGTCAGTTGGAGGTGGCGCAGGGCGGCGAAAAAGAGAATCCACCACAGGCCGACCACGGCCGGGCAGGCGAGGGGGAATTCCACCCACGCGTAGGCCGCGAGCAGCGCGCAGCCGCCGAGCAGCCAGCCGGAGAAGGCGCCCAGGCGGTCGCGCCGCAGGGTCTCGGAAAGGGGCAGCAGGGCGAAGAGCAGCAGGGCGGCGGTGCCGACAAAACCAACCTCGGCGAGGGATTGCAGCCAGTCCGAATGGGCGTCCTCGAACGCGGTGCGCAGGCCGTCGGGGCCGGGGCGGAAGCGGGTGTAGCGGAGAAAAATCGGACCGTAAGATTCCAGTCCCCAGCCGAAGACCGGTTTGTCCGCCGCCATGCGCCAGGTGTCGGCGTAGAGCGCGGGGCGGCCGAAGGCGAGGGGGCCGGCGGACAACTCCGCGACCTGGTCCAGCGTTTGCGTGAAGCGTCGCGCGAGGACGTCCCGGCTCTGGAAGCCGACCAACGCCGCCCCGAGCGCGACCAGCGCGGCGAGACCGACGGCCCCGCCGAGGGCGCTGCGCCGGGAATGGCGCGCGCCGAGCCGGTAGACGTGGCGCAGGGCGAGGGCGACGGCGGCGGCGGTGAGCGCGAGCATCAGCGCGGTGGCGGAGCGGGAGCCGCTGAGCGGGCCGGTGGCGGCGATGAGCAGCGCGGCCAGGGTGAGCGAGGGCCCGAAGCCGTGCAGCCAGCCGCGGTCGGGCGGGTTCTTGAGCGAGTGGAACACCAGCGCGAAGGCGGCGGCGGCGGCGAGCGCGGCGAAGGCGCCCCAGTGGTTGTAGTAGAAAAACGTGGCGAACCAGGCGGGATTGGGGGACGGCACGGTGCTGAAATAGGGGCCGGCGGCGTGCATCTGGCGTTGGAGGGTGCCCAGCACGGCGAGAGCGACGGCGTTCAACACCAACACGAGCACCAATCGGCGCAGGCCGAGGCGGGTTTGCACGCAGAAGGCCAGCGACAAGCCGACCAGGGCCATGCCGCCGAGGCAGGCGAGGGTGCGCAGGCCGTCCAAGGGGCGGGCGGAGGCCGGCAGCCAGGCTAGGTGCGGCACGGGCCGCAGCACCATGCCGTCGAAGATAAAGGCTTCGCGGTGGGACGGGTTCAGCGCGCCGACCACGACCAACAGGGCGAGGAAGGCGAGCGGCGCGAGCCAGCGTAGGAGGCGGCGGAGGCCGGCGCGGTCGCCGGCGGCGCGGCGGTCCCGCGCCTCGGCGACGAGGAACCAGGCGGCGGGACTGGCGAGCGCGGCGAGGATCCATTCACCGTGCGGCCCCATGCCGCCGTAGAGCCAGGCGGAGACGACGCCGACCAGCCCGGCGTGGATCAGGACGCGGCGCTCGCGGTGCGGGTTGTTCTCGGGCGCGGGCATGTCAGGTCGGATCGGGACGGGGGCGAAGGGGGCGGCAGGGGTGGCCGGCGCAGACCATGCGGGCTGGCTGGTCGCGCACGACGACGCTGCGGGCGCCGATCACCGCGAGTTCGCCGATGGTGACCCCGGGGCCGACGAAACAATCGGCGGCGATCCAAGCGTTGGCGCCGATTTCGATCGGGCGGGTGACGAGCGGCATGGACCAACGGGTGTAGTCGTGGGAGCCGGCGCAGAGATGGACGGATTGGGAGACATTGGCGCCGCGGCGCAGGATGACGGGGCCGAGGTTGTAGACGTTTACGTGGCGACCGAGCATGGCGCGCGGTTCGAGGGTGAGTTTCCACGGAAAATAGACGCGGACGGAGGCGAAGACCACGACCTGGCCGGGCGCGGGGATGTTCGCCCCGAAAAGGCGGAGCAGGCGGGCGCGGAAGGCGTGGGCGCGGGGCGGGCTGAAGCGAAACACGGTCGCCTGCACGAAGGTCCAGAGGCGTTGGCGGATCAGTTCGCTTTTGGCGTAGGGGGTGACGGTGCCTTGGGCGAGGTAGGGGGGCTCTGGGGCGGGCGGCATGGGAGCGGGGAGCTAGGAGCTAGGCGCGGGGCGTCCGAAGGAGGCCGGCCAGGTCGGTTTCGAGCTCGGCGGCGACGGCGTCGTAGTCGAAGCGACGCGCGGTTTCGCGGGCGGCGGCGGCGAGGGCGGCGCGGCGCGCGGGATCGACGAGCAGGCCGGCGAGGGCGTCGGCCAGGCGTTCGACGGCGGGCGTCCCGCGGTAGTCAAAAAGCAGGCCGTCGTGTCCGGGCGAAAGCAGGTCGGCGTAGCAGGGCAGGTCGGATAGGACGGGCACGGCGCCGGCGGCCATGGCCTCGATGGGGGCCACGGACAGGCCCTCGCCCTGCGCGGCGCGGGTGGGGTAGACGAAGACGTCGAGGGTGCGGTAAAAGGCGGCGAGTTCGGGCGCGGACCAGATGGGCGGGAGAGTTTCGAAGCGGTCGCCGAGACCGGCGGCGTGCGCGCGGCCCGCCAGTTCGGCCGCGAAGGCCTCGCCGCCGCCGCCGTCGGTGATGCGCACGGGCCCGACCAGGGTGATTTTCCAGGGCGGCAGATCGGGGTGGGCGGCGAGGCGCGCGCCGGCGTCGATAAGCAGGTCGAGGCCTTTTTCGGGGTGAAGCCGGCCGACGTAGGCGATGCGCAGCGGGCCGGCGGCGTCGGCGCGGCCCTGGAGGGCGTGCCAGTCGATGGAGTTGCGCAGGGTGTGGAGGCGGGGGCGGACGGAGGGGTTTTCGCGAAGGGCCTGGGTGGCGACCGCCTCGCTGGTGGCGTAGATGCGGTCCACGCGGCCGTAGGTGCGGACCTGGCCTTTCGGCATGCGACCGATCACGACGGAGACGGGCGAGGGATGGCGGCGCGGCACGCGGGTCAGCAACCAGGGCAGGGAGATGTTGTGCGAGATCACGATCTGGTCGGGCGCGAGGGCGCGGCGCACGCGCAGGCTCCAGCGGAAGTCGAGCAGAAGGTTGAGCCACAGCTTGGTGGTGTGGTCGCGGCCGGGCAGGCGGTGGTAGCGGACGTCGTCGAGCGTCTCGTGGTCGGGCCAGCCGGGCCAGGTGCGGGTGAACGCGACGACCTCGTGGCCGCGCGCCGCGATGCGGCGGCCGAGGGCGTGCCAGATTTTCTCGGTGGCGCCGCCGCGGGCGGGCGGGACGGGCAGGAAAAAACCGAAGCTCAGGGCGATCTTCATGGCGCGGGGAGGAGGCGGAGGCTTGCGAGGGCGCGGAGCAGGCCGGCGGTGGCGGCCTCGTAGCTGAACGCGGCCGCGTGGCGGCGGGCGGTCTCGCCGATGGCGGCGAGTTCGGAGCGGGGGCGGGCGAGGACGTCGCGGAGCAGGGCGGCGAGCGCGGCTTCGTCGCCGGCGGGGAAGGTCCAGCCGGTCTGAAGCGGCAGGACCAGATCCGGGTGGCAGCCGACGTGGTCGCTGACGAGCGCGGGCCGGCCGAGGTGCATGGCTTCGTTGACGGCCAGGCCCCAGGTTTCGTGGCGGCCCTCCGAGGGCAGGGCGAAGACGTCGCCGAGGAGGTAGCGCGCGGGCATGGCGGACTGGTTGGCGAAGGGGAGGAAGTGCACGGCGGCGCGGCCGGCGGCGGCGGCGCGGAGGGCGGGGGCGAGTTCGCCGTCGCCCGCCAGCACGAGGTGGGCGCCGGGCACGGCGGCGCGGAGGAAGGCGGCGAGCAGCAGGTCGGGGCGTTTTTTCGGGATGAACTTGCCGGCGAACAACACGACCGGGGCGTCGGCGGGGATGCCGAGGGCGGCACGTTGGGCGGCGGCGGAGGCAAGGCGCTCCGGGGTGGCGGCGAAGTGGTCGGCGTCGACCGCGTGAGGTGCGGGGAAGAGTTTTTCCGGCGGCACGCCGTGGTGCCGGAAGTAGGCGGCGTTGGCCGAGCCGACCGGCAAGAAGGCCGCCGGCCGAGAGTAGATGAGGCGCAGCGCGAGGCGGCGGAGCAGGGCGCGAGGCGAGCGCGGCAGGGAGCCGGTGGGGGAGCCGAGCAGGTGGGAATCGCCGCGAAAGACGATCGGGGCGGGGGGGCGAAGGAGCAGGTCGAGGTGGGGGCGGAAGGCGTAGCCGAAGAGCAGGAGGGCGTGCGGGGCGAAGGCGCGCAGGGCGTGGCGGAGGCCGGGGTTGCGAAGGCCGGCGAAGCGGTTGACGTCGGGGTGTTTCGCCCGGTTGGGCACGAACTCGTGGGCGTAGCCGGAGAGCAGGTCGGTATCCCAAGCGAAGGCGGCGCCGAATTGGGCGTCGGTGCGGCGGGCGACGCCGTGGTCGGAGAGGTGGAAGACCTTCAGCTCGACCGGGGCGGAGGCGGCGATGCGCCGGAACCAGGGCGCGTAGTATTGGATGGGGTGGGACACCACGACCGCGAGGCGGGGGAGGACGGCGGGCGGGGGCGCGGCGGCGGACATGGCCGGATTCAGACGACGGTTAGGCGCCGGTAGGCCAGGGGCAGGCCGATGCAAACAACGGACGCCTGGAAGAGCGATCCGAGCCAGGTGGCCATGACCTGCTCGATTTGAAAACTCCAGGCGGTGAGCAGGATCATCATTATGCCCAGGCTGGAGAACATCGGCGCCGACTGGGAAAGCACCGACAGGCGCCGGAAAATCATGCCCATCGTCAGCCCGAGGGCGGCCACGCCGATGAAACCGAAGTTGACGTAGGCCTCGGCCACGATCCCGAAGGCGATGGAGACGCTTGTCGCGCTTTCGATGCTCACGAGGTTGAAATAAAGGGCGAGGCGGACGTTCGACATCAGACCGGAAGGTTTGTCCGCCCACAGAAAACGCGGGATGAACTGGGCGGGGATGTCGATGTAGCTTTCCCCCTCCATGTAGGGCTTCAGGCTGGGGACCCGGTCCACGCTCAGGCAGAGCATTTGGATGAGCGAGGCGCGCTCGAAGAGGGTGCTGTTTAGCCGCGTCTCCCGGGGAGCGAGGCTGTAATCGACCCATTCGGTGAAGAATTCCGGCAGATCCGCGAGTTTGGGCAGGGGTTTTCCGCCCTGCCAGTAGACCGCTCGCATGTCCGGCTTCCCGAGGTGAAGGAGCGCGATAAGGGGTAGCACCAACAGGACGGGCACCCAAGGGATGCTTCGCTTGGAGGAGGCGTAGCCGATCAAGGCGAGGGCGATTAGCGAGATACCGCCGATGAGATAAAGCTGTGCGAAAAGAAAGACGACCTGCGCGGCGAGATTGAGAATAAAATAGGTCGTTTGCCGGCGGCGCAGGGCGCCGGCGCCGATTTGTCGGGCCAGAATGAAGGTGCAGATCGTGCCCAGGCCGAAGAAAAGCGCGCGGAAGGTTCCCTCGAATTCGCGCGGGATGAGGGTGGTGAAGGCGTAGCAGTAGACGTAGGCCGTGTTGATGGTCTGGCCCAGCGGGATGTAGCGGTTGACGCCTTCCGGAAGCAGCGAGGTGGTGGCCCAGTCGGGCGGTCTGACCGGGCCCCGTGCGGTGGCGAAACCCAGGTTGGCCATGGCGAGAAAACACGCGACCAGCAGTCCGGCCTCGGTGTTCACGGACGCGGGGTAGGCGGCGAGTTCGCTGTGGTTGGAAAGCAGGGGGATGGCGTAGAAGGCGACGTAGGTGAGGCAGGTGATCTCGAAGACCGGAAACCATGGGCGCTGTTTCAGCGCCCAGGCGAGGGCCGGGGCGGCGGCGAGTCCCAGGATCAGAAGTCCCACCAAGGTCGAGTTGGAGAGTTCGCCGCCGCTTTTGTAGATGAACCAGCCCGCGACGAAGACGAGGCCGGCGAGGGCGGTCCGATAGAGCCGGTAGGCCGCCGCGCGATCTTGCACGGGAGTGGGTTCTGGAGGCGGCGAGGGAGGCACGGTGGATTCAACCAAGGAGACGACGCAGGCAGTGCCAGGCGAGGGAAAGTCGTTCGCGTCGGGTAAGCGGCGTGATGGGGTTGATGGTCTTGCCCAGCAGGAGGCGCAGCAGGCCGGTCACACGGCCCTCGGCCCGGACGCGCAGCAGGCGGAGGCGGCCGCCCGCCGCGTAATCCGGCGAAAAGGCGAGCGGTCCGGCGAGCGCGTCGGCGTAATGGTTCAAGCCGACGCCGGCGCGCGCGAGCAGGCGCCTCAGGCGGCCGGCGCCCATGCCGGTGCCGAAGTGCTCCGGGTTTGGTCGGCCACCGTGTTCCCCGAGCTGGCGCCAGGGAACGTAGGCGCGTGCCCCGTAACCCATGAGATACCATTGGAGCTCGGTGTCGAAGGCGTGGTAACGCCGCCAGTCGGGGTGGCGGATCCGCAGGTCCGCGAGGTAGGCGAGACCCATGCGCGCGACCCGCGGCGGCATCACATAGGCCACGGTCGAGCAGGCGTGGGCCAGCAGATGGCCGGAAGCCTCGCGGGCGTAGACGCGGGGTCCGCCGGCGTAGACGTAGGCCCAGGCGGCGTCGCCGTGGCGGGCGGGATCGAAGGGCAGGGGAAGGTTCCCGAAATCACGGCAGGGCGCGAAGTCGGCCTCGACGAAGAGGGACAAACCCTCGGAGCGGGCGGCGATCTCCCAGCCGGCGGCGTGGTTCAACAGGCAGCGCAGGTTGGGGCTGAATGCGCGGGTGGTGGCGTCGTGTTCCTGGCGCAGGATCGAGACGGCGAGCCCCTGGCGGGCCAACTCGGCCTCCAGGCGGGCGGTGTTTTCCCGGTGCGCCACGATGAAGACGCGGGCCACCGCGTCGCGAATCCGGGGGCCGGGCGGGGCGTTCATGGGCGGGCCGGGGACAGCGCCCGGTCGAAGATCGCGGCGAGCCGCCGGGTCATGCCGATCGAGGTGAGTTCGTGCAGTTGTTCGGGATCGCCCGCCGGCACGGCGCGGTGGCCGCCGGCCACGAACCATTCCCGGTGGATGCGATCCACCAGCGCATCCAGAGATTCGTCCGCGTTGGAGAAGCCGTAGCTGGACGCCACGCCCTGGCCGCGGGAGAGTTTCAGCATGATGCTGTCCTCGTGCACGATGGTCAGCAACGGACGGCGTGCGATCAGGTAGGGGAAGATTTTCGAGGCGCTGTAGGTGGGGTCGTTTGAACCCACGGCGAGCAGGGCGTCCGCGTTCACGAGATAGCTCAGGGCGTCGAAGTAGGGGACGCGGTAGCAGTGTTCGGACACGTGCGACTCGACCTCCTCCTTTCGGGCGATGGGCAGAGCCCAAAAACGCCCGAGGGGCGGCGGGGCGTAGTCGGTTCCGATGAAATGGAAATGGATCCTGTCCGCCTCGCGCGGGTGGCTGGCGAGGTAGAGGCGATAGGCGCGGAACAGCAGGCTGAGCGAGCGGCTCATGTCGGGTCCGCAGCGTCCGGCGTAGACGAAGTGGGTGCGGCCGTCGCCGAACGGCACGAGGGGTTTGGCGGGAACGTGGCCCCGGGCGATCTCGAAATCGGTCGCGGCCGCGCCGAAGGGGAGGTGGTGAATGCGTTGTTCGTCCAGTCCGGGGTAGCGCTGGACCAGATCCGGGCCGTAGGACGGGGAAACGGACACGATGGCGGCGGCGGCGCGGACCGCTGCGGGTTCCCGGCGACGGGCGGTGAATTGGGAGAGCCAGAATTTGAAGTGGCCGCCCGGCGGGGGCGTGTGCGTTCGCAGATAGTAGTCGTTCACCCAAGGGTCCTGGTAGTCCAGCACGTAGGGCACGCCGAAGCGCGCGAGCCAGCGCGGGCCGAGTCCGAAGGCGTCGAATTGCGTGGTGCTGAAGAAAACGAGGTCGAACTTTTCCGCGGCGAGCAGACGTTCGCCGGCCCGGCGCAAGGCGGAGCCGCAGCGCCACCAAAGCGAGCCGAAGCCCAGCGAGCGGGTCAGCCGGTGCGGAACGCCACCCACCCGGACGACCCGGATGTCGCCCGGGTAGGTTTTTTCCAGCACCGGATCCAGCACCGCGCCTTCGACCAGGTCGGGGACGACCGCGAGGACCACCGGTTCCCAGCCGAGGGATCGCAGGTGGGGCAACGCGAGGCGGGTGCGCTGCATGTCGGGCGCGTTGACCGGCGGGAAATGCGGGCTGACTACGAGGACGCGGGGCATGGTTGGTCGGGATCAGGGACTATTGGGGCGCGTCGGGGAGGGATGCAGCCTGGAAAGCAGAAAGCTTTGCGCGGGCGCCTCGACCCAGCGCCAGACCAGCCAGCCGAGCATTGCGGCCAGGCCGGCCGCGCCGAGCGAGTAGGCGCCCAGACGGGCCCAGTCGGCGGCGTGCACCAGCGTGCGCTCGGGAGACAGGAAAATGTCGCGCACGCCGGACCGGACGACGATGTGGGTCAGGTAGATCGAGTAGGAGATGCGCCCCAGGATGGCCAGCGGGTCGAGGCGGGGCGCCCGCTCCGCGGCGGCGACCGGCTTGGCGGCCGCGCGCACGGCCACGGCCGCGCCGAGCGCCACCCAGCTGTAGCCGAGGGTTTGCAGCCAGGCGCTCTCGCGGGTCCAGGCAAGGAGCAGGGGACCAAGGAGGACCGCCGCGCCCGCGAGCCGCACCGGGCGGGAGAACCAGTCCGGGCGGAGCGCGACGAGCGCGCCGGCGGCGAAGGCGTCGAGCCGGCCGGGGGTGAAATTCAGCAGGCTTACCCAATTCCATCCCAGGACGACGCCGAGGCAGCGTCCCGCCACCGCGCCGAGCGCCAACCCGAGCCAGAGCCGGGGCGAGCGGGCCCGGCCTCCGAGAAAAACGAGCGACAGGAGAACGTAGAACTGCACCTCCACCCCGAGCGACCACGCCACGTTGAGCAGGGGGTTGGTGAAGCCTCCTTCCAAGAAGAAGAGCCAGTTGGTCGCGAACAGCGCGTGCCACGGCCACTCGCCGGCTCCGCTTCGGAATGCGTCGCTTTTGGCCGCGAGGCCCGCCACGGACAGCGCGGTCGGAACGATCAGGAAAACGCCCGCGACGACCAGCGCATACAGGGGGAGGATCTTCGCGGCGCGGCGCGCCCAGAAGCCGGTCAGCCAGCCGCGGCGCGGCGATTCCGGCAGGGCGCGGACCAGCAGGAATCCGGAGAGCACAAAAAACAGGTCCACTCCGTGGGAGGAGAACTCGGCCAGCGAGGCGTAGAGACGTCCGGCCAGACCGTCCGCAGGGCTGAAGATCGCCAGATGATGGAGCAGCACGGCGAGGATCGCCACGCCCCGCAGGCGGTCCAGCTTATCCAGCCTGAATCCGGGCGAGGGGTGTTGCATCATGCCCGGATGCTCAGCACGCGAAGGTCCCAGGTCTGACCCTTGGCGTTGGTCGCCACCCGCTCGCTTGCGAAGGCGAAATCACGGCCGAGCCGTCGCCAGAAGGCTTCGTGATTACCGGAGCGGAAGTGGGAGACGATGACCGCGCCGCCCGGCGCGAGCGCGGCGGCGAAACGCCGGGCGGTGCGTCGGGGGTCGGGCGCGTAGCCGAGGCACTCGTTGAAGGTGATCACGTCGTAGGCGCCCCGGGCGGGCGTCCAGGCTTCGAAATCATGTTGTTCGAAGCGATCGCGCGGCGGGGGCAGCGCCAGGGCGCGGGCGCGGCGCAGGCCCTCGGCGGAAACGTCGACGCCGAGGTAGCCGGCGAGGGCGTCGGCGGGAAGGAGGGAGGCGAGCCGTCCGGAACCGCAGCCCAGGTCGAGCAGTCGGGGCCGGGGGTTCACGGTCAGGATCAACCCGACGAGCGCGTCATGCCGGGTCCTTTCATCGGGGCCGAAAAAATGGTCCCAGTGACCGGTGGCGTATTCCCGGTCGAGCGCCTCCACCGGAACGGGTTGCCCGAGCCCGGCGCGGCGCCCATGCAGGACGAAGTGGAGACGGCGCCAGACGCGGGCCAGCAGGCGGAGGGGGGATCCAGCGGGAGAGGTCATGGTTGATACTCGAAGAAGAATTCCCGCTCCGTCTCGAAAATCGAGCGGAAGCCCACCGGCAGCACGGGGTTGTTCCACGGAGGCGTGGGTTCAAGTTGCGACACGTAGGCGGCTAGAGCACGGCTTTTTCGGTCCGAGTAGCCGGGGAAATCAAAGCGGTGGATGCGCGCCCGTCGGATGGCGGGCAGAAGTAATTGCGGGCTCCAAAGGGACCACACGGCGTATTCCAACACGCGGGGTCGCAGCGCGGCCTGCCCGAGGGCGTCGCGAACCAGGGCGAAGCCGGCGTGGTGTTCCGAGCTCCCGTCATGGCGGAGCGGGAGCAGCAACACGGCGGGCGGACGTTCGCGGAGAGCGGAGGCCAGGCGGGAAACCGCGGCGGCGCGCTCCGCCGGCTGGAGCGAGTCGAGCCGGCTGTCCGGCAGCTCCAGAAAACGTAGCGCGTCGGAATCGACCCCGAGGCGTTGATTGGCCAGGCGGGCCTCCGCCTTTCGGCGCTCGCTGATCTCGGCGGGGGGCAACAACGGATGACCGGGGTGGGAGGCGGCGCCGTCGGTCAGGTAGAGAATTTCCACCGGCTGGCCCGCGAGTCTCTTTTGGAGGATCAGGCCACCGCAACCCAGGGTGCAGTCGTCTTGGTGCGGTGCGATCACCAGGAGAGGGGCCGAGTCGGGCACGTATACGCGCGAACGCAGGCGACAGAGGAAGAGCAGGGACCGGCGCAGAAGGGCGCGCAGGAAAGGTTTGAGACGCTTGCGCAAACGGGTCGATGCGGCGGTGTTCATGGCGGAGATATTCGACCGAGGGCGGCCTCGACCAACGCGACCAGACGCGGGCCCTCGCGTTCCCAGCTGTAGTGGGATTCGGCCAGCCGGCGCGCCGCGATCTGCCGGGCGCGCAGGCCGGCGGGGTCGGCGACCAAGCGGTCCAGGGCCTGGCCGAGGGCGGTCGTCTCGTGCAGCGGCAGCACGAGCCCGGCGTCCGGACCGCGGGTCAGGACCTCGCGCTGGCCGGCGGTGTCCGAGGCGACCACGGCGAGGCCGGCGCCGAGATACTGCAGGATCTTGTTCGTGATGGTGAGATCGCGGTTGCGGATGAAGGCTTGTTCCAACGCGAGTCCGATGTCGTGTCGGGCGATGATCGCCGGGAGCTCGGTGGGAGATACGAGAGGTAGAAAAGCGACGCGGGAGCGGAAGGCCGGGGGCAGGGTGGCCAGCAGACCGCGGGCGTAGTCTTGCGCGACTTCACCCAGGAGGACCAGACGGGAGGGCCGGGTGGTGCGGGCCCAGGCGGCGAGGAATAGCTCCAGGCCCCGGCCGGGTCCGGTGGTTTGGGAGAACCAGAAAAACGCGGGCGGGTCGTCGGACCGGACCTGGGTCGAACGGGGCGTGGGCGGGAGCGGAAAAGAGTTGGTGAGCACGGTGGGACGCCGACCGCCGTAGGCGGCGTGCAATCCGTCGGCCAAGGCCTCCGAGGTGGTCGTGAGGTGGACCGCGCCGTGCAGCAGGGTTTTCTCGACCGATCGAAGCAGCGCGAGCGGCCGGCCGGCGCGGTCGTGGGGCATGAGGTCCTCGCTGTGCCAGTCCTCGATGTCGGCCCCGACGCGCCGGCCCTCGCGGATGAGGCGGGCGCCGATCCAGTGCGGGATCTCGTTGTGGACGATCACGAGGTCGGCGGGCTGTGCGCGCACCGCGCGCATGAGGGCGTCGGCCGGGCCGAGGCTCCGGATCGAAGGCAGACGCAGACGATGGGAACAATCCCGGGCGAGGCGGACACGCAAGCGGCGGAGCCAGACCGTCGGGCCGGTGCCGAGCAGATCGACCTGAAGGTGGCGAAACGGCGCGCCGGCGGCGAGCGCGGCGTCGGGCGTCACGGAGGGAGCGTGGTTGCGGATGCCGAGCACGGTTACGTCGTGGCCGGCCAGGCCGAGGATGCGGGCCTCTTTCTCCACGCGTGGATTGCGGGCGAGCGGACCGTTCGTGACGATGAGCAGGCGGGCGGGCTTCATCGGGCGCGGGGTTTGACCGCGGCCCAGGCGGAGGGCAGGTCGGCGGGGCTGGCGAGAGCAAAGGCCGGGATCCGTCCGGCCGCCGGGGACGCGGAGTTGGCGGCGAGTTCGTCCATGGCCTCGGCGAAGAGCCGGGGCAGGGTGGGTTGCCGCGATGTCGCGCGCAGCGCCGCCAGGCTGACGGAGGGCCGGCGGACGAAGCCGGCGGCGAAGGCGATCCAATCGCGCGGACTCGCGCGGGCCAGGAAACGGGGGGCGCGGGCCGCCAGACCCGCGAGAATTAGACCCGAGGTGGCCCGGGGCCGGGCGGCACGCCGGCTTCGCCAGAGCCGCTCCACCGCGTCGGCCGGGGGCTTCAGTCGGCTCAGGAATGCGGCGCCCAGCAGCGCCTGCTGCCCGGCCCAGCGGCCAAGGCGGCCGTCGCGCGCCGTGCCGAGGGTGAGGGCGAAGTTGGTCAGCGGCTCGGGCACGAGCAGCAGAGGGCCGCGAAAAAAACACTCGCGCAGGTTTTCGATCATCCCGAAGGGGGTGTTCGCCGCGACGACCAGCCGTCCGCCCGCGGCGGCGGAGGAGCGGACGAGCATGGCGCCGTTGGAATGAAGGGGGCCGTCGAACTGGATCAGCTGGGGTTGGTCGACGGGCACGACCGGCGCGTCGACCACGGGCCAGAGCGTGCGGTTTTCGTCGATCCACGAACCGTCCGGCGTCTCCCGCCAGAAGCGCAGGTTGGCCCAGGCGACGGGCGCCTCGGGATGTGTTTCCAGCGCGGCAAGCAAGCGGGCGAGCAGGGCGGGTTCCCACCAGTTGTCGTCTTCCAGGATGGAGAAAAACGGCTCGGGCGCGCCGGCGCAGGCATGGTTGAAGGCGGCTAGCGCGCCCCAGTTTTTTTCGTGGTGGTGAAGGGTGATGCGCGGATCCGCCAGCTCGGCGACCAGCCGACGCGGAAAATCGTCCTCGGGCGCGTCGTTGTGCAGTTCGCAGACCCACTCGTGGAAAGTCTGCGCAAGCAAAGAGGCCAGGGCACGGCGAAGCATGGCGGGCCGGCGGCAGGCGAGAAGGTAGACGCGGATGGCGGCCATGCGGCGGGGGGCGGAGACCTAGTTCGACCGGCGTTGGAAGACGCGGTTGTGGCCGACGTTGAGGACGTTCACGAAGCCCAGGGGGGCGAGTTCCGAGAGGGCGGTGGTGACCTCGGGGTAGCCCTTCCAGAAGGTTTCGCCGGGCAGGTCGTGGCCGGCGTCGTCCGCCACCAGCCAGCCGCCGGGAACCACCTTCGCGCCGAAGGTGGCGAAGTCGTGGCGGGCGCCGGCCTCGCGGTGGTCGCCGTCGACGTAGACCAGTTCATACCGGGCGTCGGCCAGGCGGGCGAGCAGGGCGGGATCGGTCGAGTAGCCGCGGTGTAGGCGGACGGCGTCGAAGGACAGACCGTGGTGGGCGAAGTGGGCGCGCACGATGGCCTCGTAATCCTCCTCGGCGTAGAAGTTGCCGGTCTTCACCTCCTCGCGGTAGTTCGCGTCGAGGCGGTAGCGCAGGCGTTGCCACAGCCCCGGGCGGGGCGGCGGATTGCCCGCGAGCGGGGTGAGGGCGTGGATCTCGAGATCGGCGGGCAATTCACGGGCGAGCAGGGACCAAAGCGAGATCACCTGGCCCTTGAACACGCCGATCTCGAGGGCGCGGACGCGGCCGAAGCGGGCCGAGGCGGCGGAGACGAGGCAGGCCCAGACGGCGTGAAAGGCCGGTTCGCCGAAGCCGAGCTGGTTCGCCTCGACGTGGGCGCGGTGCGCGGCGAGCAGCGGATCGGCGGCGGTCGCGGCGGAGAACGCGGCGAACGCGGCATCGTTGCCTTCGGCGGTGTTGCGGTAGGCCCGGACCTGGGACTCGTAGGCAAGCGGAGGATTCATAAGAGGCGGTCCCGTAGCAGGTGGAGGCGACGGGCGAGGGGCCAGCCGAGAAAGCGGGCGAGGCCCGCCACCCAGGCGGGGCCGCCGAGCGGGGTGGCCGGACCGCCGAGCGCGGCGGCGGCGGCGCGGGCGGCGCGGGCGAGCGTCGGGGCGTCGGGGAGGAGTTCGAACGCCAGCGTCCGCCAGGCGCGCACGACGGCGGCGCGGCTGCGGGGAGAGTCGTCCGCCGCGAGCAGGTGGGCGGTGGTCAGCTCGACGGAGCGGTGCAGGGAGACAAGCGCGCGGGCGTCGCGCCGCCGGCTGAGGCTGGGGGCGAGTCCGGAACGGTAGTGGCAACGGGCGGCGGGCACCGGGACGAGGGCGGAGGCGCGAAGCACGACGCGCGCGAAATATTCGCCGTCGTCGTTGAGCGAGAGCGTCTCGTCCCAGGGGCCGGCGAGGTCGAGCAGGGCGCGCGGAGCGAGCCAGGCGCCGGGCTGCATCATGGAGGCGGTCTCGTAGTGTATCTGGAGGAACTCGACGCCGGAGCGGGCGTGCGCGACGGCTTCGTCGGCCCAACGGGTCGCGGCGGAATCCGACTCGAAACGCCCCCAGGAGCCGGAGGCGAGCGCGAGCGGCGGGGCGGCGCGCAGCGCGTCGATTTGGAGGGCGATCTTGTCGGGCGCGAGCAGGTCGTCGGCGTCGAGAAACTGGATAAAATCGCCGCGCGCGAGCCGCAGGGCGTGGTTGCGGGCGGCGGAGGCGCCGGCGTTGGCCTGCGAAACGATGCGCAGATCGAGTCCGGGGTTCCGCGCGGCGAAGTCCCGGGCGCGCGCCAGGGTGTCGTCCCGAGAGCCGTCATCGACCACGACCACCTCTACGCGGGGCCAGGTCTGCGCCGCGGCCGAGGCCAGGGTGGCGTCGATCCACGGGGCGGCCTGGTAGGCCGGGACGAGGATGGAGACGAGCGGGGGCATGGCGACGTCGTTTGTGGTTACGAACCGGACCCGGGG
>JAIXVP010000252.1 GCA_027482905.1 Opitutaceae bacterium | reverse complement strand
CGGTGGTGCGGGAGGCGGCGAGCTGGGTTTCCAATGCGTCCACCAAGGCCATCAGTTGATTCACTTTGGCGACGATCCGGCGTTGTTCGACGAGGGGGGGGAGGGCAATCGGCAGGTTGCACATTACTTCGCGGCCGATGTTCTTCATCGAACTGCTCGTGCCTGAAGCGTTCCGCATATAATATTCGCGCGAGGGATCCGATAAATTGGCAAGATTGATGAATGCTTTCTCTATCTCGTCGGGAAATGTGAACCGCACGATTTTATCGCTCATCATGAGGCGTGGCGGCGTTTGCTCGACCACCACGCTACGAGCGACGAGTTCTTCGGTGTTGGCGCGTGATAGAAGAAAATCTCCGGGGCGGACTTCGCACTCCGGGCGAGCCTCCATGCCGGATGGTAACGCTTTGTTGGCCTCGGGATCGAAGCCGCCCCAGGAAACAGCGCTTACTTTCAATACACCCCATTCGTCGACGGTGCGGCTTTCTGAACCGCATTGAGGGCTCCATCCCGAATCGCTGGAAAGGGCCAAGTTGCCCAGCCGCACCCACGACCACGAATAAGGTGCTTCGAACGGGATCGAGCCGAAATCAACGGACGGATAATCTTTTGTCTTTCTGGTGCGACGTTGTTGGGCGATGCGGGCGATTAGGTCCTCAGCTGGTTCGTCGTTTGGGTCTTGGGGGACGAGTTTGCCTTGGACGGCGAGGGTGAGGATGGATTTGCGGAGGTCGGCGGGGGGGATGGCGTAGGACGGGTGGAAGAGAAAATCGAGGTTGGCCGGGGTGGGCGCGTCGGCAAAGCGGGCCAGCGACGCGCGGGCGAGCGCGGCGTGCCGCGTCTCCCTTTCCTGCTGCTGCGCCTCCAGCCGATTACACAAGGCCATCAACTCATCCACCTTCGCCACGATCCGCTTCTGCTCGGCGAGGGGTGGAAGGGGAACGACCGCATTCTCAATCTGGCCCGAGGAAAGGTGGTCAACGGTCGTGTAAGCCTTCGTGCCTTGAAGCTCCGATAGTCGATACTGCGCTGCGATAGCGAAGAAAGACGGCTCAAGGTGTTCGGAATACCACTGCAACCGCGAGACTCGTTGATTCAACAAGGCGCGGGGACCTCGCCACTTCGCCAACGTGAAATTGCCGTCCATTCCGACGAGATAATCACCGGCATCGACCAAGAACTCTTCGCGATACTCGCCGACATAGTTGACCTGCGTGTGGTCCTTAGTGATGTCGCGTATGCGAATCATCGGCAGTCCGGAGTCGCCTTGGACGAATGCTGCGGACTCAAATGCAAAGCCGGCTTGCACACGACAGAGATTACCCAAACGCGTCCATGCCCAACCGGACGGGAGAGCAAAAGGGCATTGGTCGTCTTCAACCGGCGGGAACACACGCTGCCGAGCGAGGCTTCTTTTCTTCACAAACGCGGCTCGGTCTGCGGCAATTGCGGCAGCGAGAATTTCTGCTGGTTCGTCGCTGGGAGATTGGCTGACCAAACGTCCCTGCACCGCGAGTTGCAGCACCAGTTCGCGCATTTTCTCCACCGGATCGGGTGCGTCGGCGAACTGGTCGAACTTCTCGAAAAAGGTTTCCAGCTTCATTCGGCAGTCCCTGCGGTGGAGGTGAGGGCGTGGTGGAGTTCCTGTTTCAGCTTCGCGCGCGTGTCGGCGATTTGGGCAAGGAGCTTTTCGTATTCGGGCAGGAGGTGGTCGACGTCGCCGGGGCCCTCGTCGGTGCGGTGCGGGTTCTTAAGATCGAGATTAAAACCGCCGGCCTTGATTTGCTCGATGGGCACGCGCCAGGCCTGCTCGTTTTCCACGCGGGATTTAAAGCCGTCGGCTTCGGCGCCCCACCAGGCGCGCTCGGCCTCGAACTCTTCGATGCGGATGGGTTTGCCTTTGTTGTAGCTCTTGGCGCCGGCCGGATAGGGGTGCTCGTAATACCAGACGTGGGTGGTGGGCGCGCCCTTGGTGAAGAAGAGGAGGTTGGTGCGGATGCCGGTGTAGGGGTTGAAGACGCCGTTGGGCAGGCGGACGATGGTGTGGAGGTTGCACTCGGTGAGGAGGGCTTCCTTGATGCGGGTTTTGACGCCTTCGCCGAAGAGGGTGCCGTCGGGCAACACGAGGCCGGCGCGGCCGCCGGGCTTGAGGAGCTTCATGAGGAGCACGAGAAAGAGGTCGGCGGTCTCGCGGGTGCGGAACTCGGCGGGATAGTTGGCCTCGATGCCGTCCTCCTCCATGCCGCCGAAGGGCGGGTTGGTGACGATGACGTCCACGCGCTCCTTTGGGCTCCAGTCGCGGAGGGGGCGGGCGAGGGTGTTGTCGTGCCGGACGTTGGAGGGGACGTCGATGCCGTGCAGGAGGAGATTGGTCATGCACAGGACGTGCGGGAGGTGCTTTTTCTCGATGCCGGCGAAGCAGTCCTGGATGGTGCGCTCGTGGGCCTCGGTGCGGGCCTGCTTGCGGAGGTGCTCGATGGCGCAGACGAGGAAGCCGCCGGTGCCGCAGGCGGGGTCGAGGACGGTCTCGTCGAGGCGGGGGTTGACCTGCTCGACGATGAACTGGGTGACGGCGCGCGGGGTGTAGAATTCGCCGGCGTTGCCGGCGGACTGGAGGTCTTTGAGGAGCTTTTCGTAGATGTCGCCGAAGAGGTGGCGGTCGTCGGAGGCGTTGAAGTCGATGCCGTTGATCTTGTTGATGACCTGGCGCATCAACGTGCCGTTCTTCATGTAGTTGTTGGCGCCGTCGAAGGCGGCGCGCACGAGGGTGCCGATCTCGCCGCCGCCGGGGAGGGACTTGAGCTTGGGGAGAAGGGTGTTGTTGGTGAAATCGAGCAGGGCGTCGCCGGTGATGCCCTCCTCGTCGCGGGCCCAGGAGGACCAGCGGAGGTGGGCGGGGAGGGGCGAGCGGTAATCGTCGCGGAGGAGCTCCAGTTCCTTTTCCCGGTCGTCGAAGATTTTGAGAAAAAACATCCAGCCGAGCTGGGCGAGGCGCTGGGCGTCGCCATCGACACCGGCGTCTTTGCGCATGATGTCCTGGATGGTTTTGATGAGGTTGGAGACGTTGGGCATTTGAGCGGGGAGCGGGGAGCTAGGAGCGAGGAGCCGGAAGGACGGAATAGGAACTTGAAAACGGGGAAAAAAGGGAGAAGGTGGAGTCAAGTTGGGTTGGAAATCTCCGGCCGGCGCTGGGCTCTTGGAAATCTCCGAGGGCCCTTCGCATTTTCAGGGGACACGGATGAGGCCCTTGCCCTCCGGGACGCCATCCGGTCCCCGGTATAGCTTGGGGTAAATGAGCGCAAAGGCTCGGTTGGGCTGACCGGGGCGCAGGTGGTGCAAGCCGACCGGACGGGCGATGAGATCGGCGAGTTGTAGTCCGGCTGAGTTGGCGGTCTTTGGCACCATCACAAGATCGAAAGGCAGAATGCGCCCGTGACCATTGGTCGTGGTGCAAAAACGTCGGAAGGCGAGTTCGAGGGCGGTGTCTTCGTTGCGGCCCCGGCGTTCGACGATGATCGGAGTGGTGTGGCCGGACTGCCCCAAGGTGGCGAGGTGGTGAAACACGGCGTCTAGGCCGGTCTGCATGGCGTGGTCATAGGTTGGTCCGGGTTCGGCGCCGGAGTGGCGAGCGGCGAAGGCAGGTTTGTCGATGACGACCGCGACAATGGTGGCGGGCAAGGTCTCCATCAGGCCGGAAAGCTCGCAGAGGAAGCGCTCACGCACGGAGCGTTCGTGCAGGAAGGCGAAGGGGCCGGAGGGTTTACGAATATCGTGCTCATGGAGAACGACCTCATCGTGACCCCAGTAGCGAAATTTGAACCGCTGCAGAGACTGGACGATTCGTTCGGTGTAATCGGCTTTGCCAATGATGGCGAAGGCGAGGACGAAGACGGAGTAGAGCGGATCGATTTTGGTGAGACTGTGGTCGCCGCTTTCGTCCACAAAGACGAGGTAGTCGCCGAACGGCGGATGAGGAGAGGCGGGGCTTTCCATGGCATCAGGCGGCCTCGGCGTAGAGGGCGGTCTCCAATTCGCGGAGGGCGGCGAGGTAGGCGGGTTTGCCGCCGAAGAGGCCGACGATCTCGACGGGGGTGCCGAAGGCGCGGAGGGGATCGACCTTGAGGATGTCGAGGGACTCGACGCTGGCGATGCCGCTGTCGGCATACTTTTCGAGGAGGGCGGCGAGGACGGCGCGGGCGCGGGCCTCGTATTTGCCGAAGATGTCGCGCTTTTTCACCTGCTCGGCGCGTTCGCGGCGGGTGAGCGGGGGCCGGTCGAAGGCGATGTGGCAGACGAGGTCGAAGGGGTCGAAGCCGGGTCCGTGCTGGGCGGCGAGTTCGTCGAGGAAGACGCCCTGGCTGGCGAGGGCCTCGATCACGGCCTGTTTTTTCTCGGCGTGGTTCCACGCGGCGAGAAAGGCCTCGAGGGTGGCGTAGCTTTTCCGGACGGTCTTGCGGGTGTAGTCGGTGAGCGACTCGGTGATGAGTTTGCCGTTCTCGTCGAGATACTGGACGCGCTCGACCGAAACGGAGACGGGCACGTCGTGGACGAAATAGCGCTTGGCGGCGCCGGCGGAGGCGGAGGACGCGTCGCAATCCGAAGGCTGGTTTTCCGAGAAGGCGTGGTCGCCAAAGGTCTCGTCCTCGCCGGTCCCGGAGGGGATCGAATCGTCGGGCGGGGTGGGTGGATCGTCGGGACCGGGCTCGTAGATTTGCACGGGGTCGCCGTCGAAATCGGGGTCGGCGAAAAGGGCGGTGGCCCCGCGGAAATCCATGATGGTGAAGAAGAGCTTGCCGTAGTCCTCGTTGATGCGGGTGCCGCGACCGATGATTTGTTTAAACTCGGTCATGGAGGCGATGCGCTTATCCAGGACGATGAGCTGGCAGGTCTGGGCATCCACGCCGGTGCTCATGAGGCGGGAGGTGCAGGCGACGACCGGATAGGTGGACTCGGGGTCGATGAAGTTGTCGAGCTGGGCCTTGCCCTCGTCGTCGTCGCCGGTGATGCGCATCACGTATTTGGCGTTGGCGGCGGCGAGGTCGGGGTTGGCGTTGACCAGGGCCTGGCGCATGCGCTCGGCGTGGTCGGTGGTCTCGCAGAAGACGATGGTCTTGGCGTAGCGGTTGGTGGCGCGGAGGAAATCGGAGATCTTGGCGGCGATCAGCTCGGTGCGCTTTTCGAGGATGAGGTTCTTGTCGAAATCGCGCAGGTTGTATTCGCGGTCATCAATGAGCTGGCCGTAGCGGTCCACCTGGCCGAGGGTGGGGCGCCAGCCGAGGATGTCCTTGTCGAGGCCGATGCGAACCACCTTGTAGGGCGCGAGGAAGCCGTCGGCGATGCCCTGGCGGAGGGAGTAGGTGTAGAGCGGGGCGCCGAAGTATTCGATATTGGAGACGTCCTTGGTCTCCTTGGGCGTGGCGGTGAGGCCGATCTGGGTGGCGGAGGTGAAGTATTCGAGGACCTGGCGCCAGGCGGCGTCGTCGGCCGCGCTGCCGCGATGGCACTCGTCCACGACGATAAGATCGAAGAAATCGGGCGAGAACTGGCGGTAGATGTTTTTCTCCTCCTCGGTCCCGGTGACGGCTTGGTAGAGGCAGAGGTAGATCTCGAACGATTTATCGACCGTGCGGTTGGCGATCTTGGTCATCGCGGTGCCGAAGGGCTTAAAATCGTTGGTCTTGGTCTGGTCGGCGAGGATGTTGCGATCGACGAGAAAGAGGATGCGTTTCTTCGCGCCGGACTTCCACAGCCGCCAGATGATCTGGAAGGCGGTGTAGGTCTTCCCGGTGCCGGTGGCCATGACGAGGAGGATGCGGTTTTCCCCCCGCGCGATGGCCTCGACGGTGCGGTTGATGGCGGTGAGCTGGTAGTAGCGCGGCGATTTGCGCGAACCGTCGTCGTAGTAGTCCTGGGTGGCGACGGCGACCTGAGGATCGGAGAGGCCCTTGGCGGCGCGGTAGCGGGACCAGAGTTCTTGCGGAGACGGGAACCGGTCGAGGGGAAGCTCGCGGGTGACGGTGCCGGTGCTGGCGGTGCGGTCGTGTTCGAGAAAGGCGTCGCCATTTGAACTGTAGGCGAAAGGGACGTCGAGCGTCTCGGCGTAATCGAGAGCCTGCTGCATACCGGCGCCGACGGCGTGGGTGTTGTCCTTGGCCTCGATGACGGCGATGGGCAGGTTGGG
>JAIXVP010000347.1 GCA_027482905.1 Opitutaceae bacterium | reverse complement strand
GCGGCTCCCTCGCACCGTCGGTCAACCTCGGTGTCTGGACCGCCATCATCGGCAGCTGCGCGGCCGTCCTGACGCTGTCGTTCCTCAGCTCGTTCCGCTTCGCGCTCGGCGGGCCCGACTCGAATCCATCCGCGATCCTCGCGATCTCCGCCGCCGCCATCGCGGCGGAAATCCTGCACGACCCCGCCGCCGGCCAGGCGGAGCTGTTGCCGACCATCTTCGTCTTCCTCTTCGGCTCCGCCGTGCTCTGCGGCCTGCTGCTCTACCTTTTCGGCCGGCTCCATTGGGGCCGCTACGTGCGCTATATCCCCCACCCCGTGGTGGGCGGCTTCCTCGCCGGCACCGGCTACCTGCTGCTCGCGGGTGCCTGGAAGATGCTGGTGGGGAAAAGTTTCACCCACACCGTGCCGGCCGATCTGGAAGCCGTGCCCGTCCTCGGCTGGATTTTCGCCCTCGGCATCGGACTCGCCCTGATCATCGCGACCCGCGCCTCGAAGCATTTCCTGATCATCCCCGCCGTGCTCGCGGCCGGCGTGCTGGGCTTCCACGTCGTGCTGCTCGCCACCGGTTGGTCGCCCGAGGAGGCCCGCGCGGCCGGCCTGCTCCTGCCGCCGCTCAACGCCGGCGACTGGCAGACTCCCTTTAACCAACCGCTCGGCGAGGTCCGCTGGGACCTGCTCCTGGCCCACGCCAAGGACTTCGCGGCCATGACCCTGGTCGTGCTCGTCACCATCCTGCTCAACGCCACCAGCCTCGACCTCGCCACCGGCAAGGAGGCCGACTTCGACCGCGAACTGAAGGCGCTCGGCGTGGCCAACGTCCTCGGCGGCCTCGCCGGCGGACTGGTGTCGGTCAACTCCTTCAACCGCTCCCTGCTCAACCACCGCGCCGGCGCCAACTCGCCGTGGGCGGCGCGCGTCTGCGCCGGCGTCGTGCTGGGCGCGGCCATCTTCGCCCCCGGCGCGGTCGCCCTCCTCCCCCGCCCCGTCCTGACCGGCCTCGTGCTCTACCTCGGCGTATCGCTGCTGCTTAACTGGCTCTGGGACGCGCGCCGCGAACTGCCCGTCTCCGACTATCTGACCGTCGTGGCCATCCTCGTGATCGTCGCCGCCTTCGGCATCGTGCCGGGCGTGATCATGGGCGTGATCATCGCCAGCCTGAGCTTCGTCGTGACCTTCAGCCTCCAGTCGGTGGTAAAACAACGCTTCACCGCCGCCACCCGCCGCTCGAACGTCGAGCGCACCGCCGGCGAACTCGCCTGGCTGGCCGAACACGGCGGCCGCCTGCACGGCTTCGTTTTGCAGGGGCACATCTTCTTCGGCACCGCCAGCAGCCTTCTGGAGGAGATCCGCGCCGTCCTCGGCAAGGGCGAAGCCCTGCTGATCGATTTCTGGCTGGTGCGCGGGATCGACGCCTCGTCCGTGGTCGTGTTGCGCAAGCTCCTCCGCCTCGCCGGGGAACGAAACACCCAGCTGGTCTTCAGCGGCCTCGACGACAACCTCCGCGCCCGCTTCGCCGCCTGCGGACTGCCTCTCGAAAAGACCCCCGCGCGACTCTTCACCGACCTCGATCGCGGCCTCGAATGGGCCGAGTCCCAACTCCTCACCGGCGCCCGCCCGGAAATCACCCTCACCGAGGCGCTCGGCCTGACCGACCGCGCCGACGCCGAAGCCCTCGCCGGCCGTTTCGAATTGCTCGACCTGCCCGCCGGCCGCGCCCTGTTCAAACGCGGCGAACCCTCCAACTCCCTCTACCTCCTGCTCCGCGGGCAGGTGAGCGTCCACCTGCAACTGCCCGGCTCCGACTACACCAAACGCCTGCGCAGCTACGGCCCCGGCACCATCGTGGGCGAGATGGGCTTCTACGGCGACGCCCCCCGCAGCGCCGACGTGGTCGCCGACGTCGCCACCCGCGTCGCCCGCCTCGACCTCGAACAGCTGAAGTCCCTTGAACAAGCCCGGCCCGACCTCGCCGCCCAGCTCCACCGCTTCGTGATCAACACCCTCGCCGCCCGCCTGCGCACCGCCAACGAGGAACTCCGCCAGATGCTCTGACGCCGCCCCGCGCGCCCGCGTTATCCCCGGCCCCGACCCGTTCGTCCCCCGCCCCAAGTCCGCCTCCGGCCCGACGTGACCAAATCCACGGAATCCCTCTCCCCTTTCGCACCGGACACCGCCCAGCGGCTGGTCTGGACGGAACACCTGGAACCCGTCGCGCTCGTCGCCGGCCAGACCCTCTTCCGCCAGGGCGACCCCGCCGACAGCCTGTATTTCATCGAGTCCGGCGAACTGGGCATCTGGCTCGAACTGCCCGGCCAGGATCGCGTGCAGCTCCGCACCCTCGGCCCAGGCCAGTGCCTCGGCGAGATGGCCCTGTATCGCCGCGAGCTGCGCGGCGCCTCGGTCGAGGCCGCCACCGACGCCCAGCTCTGGCGCCTCACCGCCTCCGAACTCGCCCGGCTGGAACGCACCTCGCCCGCTCTCGCCCTCGCGATGCACCGGCACGTGGTCGGCCTGCTCGCCGGCCGCCTCGCCCACAGCAACACCCACATCAAGGACCCTCTCGCGCGCCTCGCCCACGCCATCCGCGACCTCGGCGAGAGCCGCTTCATTCTCCGCGCCGACCAGGATCCGCGCATCACCGCCGCCGCCGAACGCAAGGACGAGGTCGGCGAGATCGCCGCCGCCATCCGCCACCTCGAGCGCCAGCTCCACAGCCACATCGAGGAGCTGCGCCGCGCCACCACCGCCCGCGAACAGATCGCGAGCGAACTGCGCATCGCCGGCCGCATCCAGGGCAGCTTCCTGCCCGCGCCCCTGCCCGCCGCCGACGCCGCGCGGATCGATTTCGCCGCGCTCTGCCGCCCCGCCCGCGAGGCCGGCGGCGACCTCTACGACGGCTTTTTTCTCGACTCGAACCGCTTCTTTTTCGCGATCGGCGACGTCTCCGGCAAGGGCGTGCCCGCCGCCCTCTTCATGGCCGTCACCGCCATGTGTCTGCGTGCCCTCGCCACCGCCGGGCAACCCTTCGAAACCCTCCTCGACCGGGTCAACAACCTGCTCTGCCAGCGCAACTCCACCCAGCAGTTCGTCTCCCTGCTCGCCGGCGTGCTCGACACCGCCACCGGCGAGCT
>JAIXVP010000389.1 GCA_027482905.1 Opitutaceae bacterium | reverse complement strand
TCACGAACCCGGACTCCGACAACGACGGTCTAACCGACGCCTGGGAGATATCCAACTTCGGCGACCTCTCCCACAACGGCTCATCCGACACCGATAACGACGGTTCCACGGACGCCCAGGAATTCGCCGCCGGCACCAACCCCGTGCTCGACACGTCCTGGCCCGACACCGACGCCGACGGCGTGAAGGACTCCTACGAAATCGCCACCTTCGGCAACCTTACCACCGCCACCATCACCGACCAAGACGGCGACACCCTGGTGGATGCTTGGGAACTGGCCTACTTCGCCAGCATCACCACCCAGAGCGGCGCCGACGACTCGGACTCCGATACCTTCAACAACCTTGCCGAGCAGGCCGCCCGCTCCAACCCCGCCCTCTTCGCTTCCATCCCCGGAGACATCAACGGCGACGACGTGGCCGATGGCCACCGCCTGTTGATCGGCGACGTGGTCGGCACCACCTCCTTCAACACCGGGCTGAACTGGGACGGCGCCGTCACGCCCGCGACCGGCGAGAACTTCTTCGTGGATGTGCAAAGCCTCCGCACGCCCGCCGACGCCGTGGATTACACCTTTGCGGGCGACAACCTCGTTCTCTTCACCGGTGGTAACCTGCTCGTGAAGGGCTCCGGGATCATCACCCTGCCGAACGGCATTCTCGAGGGCGGCCGCATTCATAATGCCACCAACGGCAACGTCGCCGCCACGATCGCGGGCGCCATCAATGTTCGATCCACCTCCGAGCTCTACACCCAAAACGGCGGGCTCACCATCACCGCCGCCCTCTCGGGCAACGGCAATCTGGTCTTTACCGGGCCCAACCTGGTCACCTTCTCCGGTCCCAACACCTATAAGGGCAGTCTCAACCTCGCCAACACCGCCGGTTTCACTCTGGCGAGCACCGGCAGCCTTACCTTCGCCCCGGCCGTCAACGGGGTAACCAACGCCATCACCGGCACGAATCCCGCCGTCCTGAACGGTGCCTTCACCATCGATACCTCCTCCGCCAGCACGGTTTCGGGCTCGAGCTGGGTGCTCGTCGCCACCAGCGGCGCGAAGACCTACGGAGCCAGCTTCACCGTCAATGGCTTCACCGCCGACGCCGGCGCGGTCGGCGCCCGCAAGTGGACCTCGGGCAGCTACCAATACGACGAGGCCACCCACACCCTCAGCGTCACGGCCCCGCCACTTAGTGCCCTTCAGGCATGGCGGTTGTTCTACTTCGGCGATAGCGCCAACGTATCCGTCGGCGCCGACAATGCCGACCGCGACGGAGACGGCCGGGCCAATCTCCTCGAATACGCCGTCGGCTCTGACCCCGTGGTGGTCAACACCACCGTCCCCGTCACGTTATCCACCGCGGGAGGCTTCCTCACCCTCACCTTCAGCCATATCGCCGACCCGACACTGACCTATGTCGTGGAAGCCAGCACAAATCTCTCCGCTTGGACGCCGGTCCAGACCTACACGGGTCTCTCGAGCACCGGCACCACAACCTACACCGACAGCGTGACCATCGGTTCCGCCCCCCGCCGCTTCCTCCGCCTGTCCGTCACCGCTCCATAAATACCTGCGCCGGCCCTCCCCCGAGAGCCGGCCCACGGCAGAACTCCATCCCTCGTCCATCAAAGACCATGAACAGCTTCCACCCATTCGGACGCCGGCGCGGCTTCACGCTTATCGAGCTGCTCACCGTTATCGCCATCATCGGCATCCTTGCGGCCATCATCATCCCCACCGTGGGTAGGGTCCGTCAAAGCGCGAACCGGGCGAAATGCGCCAGCAACGTTCGCCAGCTTTGCGCGCTCCTGATCAACATGGCGAACCAGAACAAGAACCAGCGCTTCCCCAACGTGGGCCCGGTGGGAAGCGGCCCATGGGACGTTCTGAGGACGCGCACCACCACAACGCCGGCAAATCAATTGACGCTGGACGATCTGACCAACGGCGCCGGTCGAAACGTGATGTATTGCCCTTCCTCCAAACAGGCGGTCGGGGATGAATACTACACCACCTACAATTACGCCGCCGTCGACTATCTCCTGCTGGTCGGAGAACCCGGCAAGGGCCCGCCCCTCATCCTCGAAAACGGTAAGGTTCCAAACCTACATCACAGCGATCGCATCAAGTCTGAATACACCACCTTGGATCTCAAGGGCTCGGGCATCACCACGGTGCCCGCCAGTCGCCGCGAGCTGGTGGTGGATGCGATAGGCGTCAAAGGCACCGACTGGACCACGACCACCAGCGCCTTGGGTAAATCGATGTGCAATCACCTGGACAGCAACAACGCCGCCGGAGGAAACATCGGTTTTGTGGATGGCCACGTCGTCTGGCGTTCCGTCACCCAGATCCAGGAAAACAGCGGCAGCAAAACCCCGGTCGCCCGCACCGGATCGTTTCAAGGCGCCGTCTTTGTCTGGTAAGTTGTAAGCCTGAGGCGCCTCCGCTCGGGCCCGTTTACCGCCAAAACCACCTCGGAGGCGTGGACGGCGGGCCAAAGTGGTTCGCAACTTCCGTCCCATAGCGGATGGAAGTCGTCCGGCGACGATCCGGCCCGGGAATTCGAGCGATTGGCTTCGACCCCTGGTCGGAAGTTCTGGTGCGCGAACAAGGCAATGATCAGCCAAGCCAGGCGCGCAGCAGGCAAGAGATGAAGTTAGGGGCCGTTAACTCCGCATCTTGGCTGCGTTCGATGTGTCGCTGACCCTCTTACGATGCCCGATTGTTTGCTGAGAGCGTCGCCCCTCGATCTCGCAACCACCCGTGAGTCGGGTATCATATGTCGCCGCCGGCGCACCGTCCGCGTTCTTGGCAACGAAGACAGTCATACCAAGCTTCGCCCAAGAACCGCGTCCGGCATAGGGGCCTTGTGGTTGCACCAGCCGGACGACCCCGCCATCGCGCGGAAACAAATTGTGCCGCGACCCGGGCACAAAAAACCCGTCGCCGTGCCTGGGCACCGACGACGGGCTTGACCTAAAATGACCCGCGGGCGGCGCGAAACGATCCCGCGCCCCCGGAGGCCACTCAGGCGGCGGAAGCCTTGGCGTTGCGACGACGACGATAACCGGCGAATCCAAGCATTCCCAAGCCGGCAAGCGCCGCATAAGTGGCGGGTTCAGGAACGGCAGAATAGCTCAGAACGAGGTCGTTACCCAACTGGGACAAGGCGAAGGAACCCACCTCGGAGTTGAGGAACCCGGTGGCATCAATCGTCCAGTTGGCGGCGTCGAAGCCGGTGATGCCAGCGGTCGTGCTGGCTATCGTCCAGGAACGGGAGACTTCACCGAAGT
>JAIXVP010000215.1 GCA_027482905.1 Opitutaceae bacterium | reverse complement strand
TGCCGCTCAGGTATTGAATACTAAATTGGGTGAGCGGGGTGTTATCATCGATGCCGCTGAAGATCTGTGCGCTGCCGATCTCAACCGGGAAGGGGAAATCGACGCGGGCGGTGTTGTAGGCCCAGTTTTCGCTCTGCCAGCGGTGGTCGTTTTCGGTCACGCCGTCGGTCGCGTAGGAGGCGAGCCGGTTGCCGGCCACGGAGCCGGGCGTCATGGTCTGAAATTTCGCGAGGTTGACGCGCTGCGGGACGATCAAGGGGGACGCCACGCCCGCGACGCTGAGCGTGGCGCTGTTGGTGGCGGTCGCCTCGTAGGAAATGGCGGAGGATTTGAGTTTCAGGGAGCCGTTGCCGGTGGTGTTGGTGGGCGTGACGGTGATTCGGAAGCGCGTGCCGGTGATGGTCACGTTCGCGGTCAGCGGGGTGTCGAACGCGAAGACGTATTCTCCCCCCGTCGTGAAATTATAGGTGCCCGTGGCGGTGCCGACGACGACGTCGTCGCCCCCGCCAAAAGATTCGTCCGCACCGAGATAGGTGAAGGTGACCGCGACGGTGGTGGCGTCGTTGGCGGTCGCGCTGGTGTGGGCGGCAAAGCCGAAGCCGGTGAGGGTGATCTTGGTCGGACCTTGGTTGCGGGTGAGCAGCCCGTTGAAGTAGCGGTTGAACACTCCGACGCTTGGCTGGTTGATGTCGGTATCGCTCCCGCCGTTCAGGGCGTCATCGATAAAAAACGTCGGTCCCAGGACGGTCGTCACGTTGCCGGACTGGATGGTCGCGGCGCCGAGCGTCAAAGGACAGAGCATCGCGATGACCAGCGCCCGCCAATGGTTCGCGAAACAAGGCAAGCGGGTTAATAAAGCGCGCATAGATCAGATCTTTTCTTGCTGGAGTCCAGGATGCTCAACGCACGTCCGGGCGACGTCGGGTTTTTCCCGGGACCGATACAAGTCAGGAGGTGGCCCGCGATGAAAGGTTGGGCCGACTATCAAGCACTATACTAACGGGGTAATGCGGACGCTTGGGGTTCATGGCGGGTGGGGTGGGGGTCGTGGGGGGCAAGGGGAAAAACGCAGGCGGGGAGGACGCCTTTGAGCAGGCTGTCGTAGGGGCGCAGGGTGGTTTTGCCTCGACAGGTCTGACCGTCGGCGAGGCGATGGAACCTCTCCTCGCCAAGGTCGACGGCGACCTCCTCACGGGTGTAGTTAAACAAAAACTCGATCGGGCCGTCGGCGCCGACCCGGGACTTGCGCACCACACCGCGCGGCAGGACAAGGCGCGGCAGATCCAACTCCCCGGCCAGGTATTCGTAGAAGGCGATGCAACCTTCCTCGGCCAGGCGCGCGCCCAGGTAGAAGGTGTCGCCCAGTTCCCAGTTGTTGCGTAGCAGGACGGGAGATCCGGCGTAAAACTCCGACGCGACGGTGGCCAGGGTTTCGGCGCCCTCGGCGTGCAGGCGTTCGACGATGTCGGTCGCGAAGGTGCCGCCGGCGGAATCGAAAAGCGCGCCCTCGACGCGGACTTTTTCGTCGTCGAACAGGTAGTCCACCTCCTCGTTCCAAAGTCCGAACACCGCTCGGAGCTCGGGGCCGGGGAACCCTCCTCGCCAGCAGCGGTTGTGCTCGTCCACGTAACCGGTGAGGTAGGTGGCGACCCACCCGCCGCCGGCCGCCGCGAACGCCGAGAGGCGGCGCGCGGTCGTGGCGGGCAGGGCGTAGAGCGCCGGCGTCACGACCACGCGATAGGCGGAAAAATCCGCGTCGGCGGAGATCAGATCCACCTCGAGGCCGGCGCAGCGCAGGGCGCGGAAATGCTCAAGGCAGGTTTCGGTGTAGCGGTCCCCGTCGGCGGCCTTTTTCGGACCGGCGGAGGCATCCAGCGCCCATCGGGCCTCCCAGTCGTAAACGATGGCCACCGGAGCGCGTTCCGGGGCCAGGCCCGCCACGGGCGCTAGGGTCTGGAGCACGCGGCCGACCTCGGCGCATTCCCGGAAGACGCGCGAATCGGAGCCGCCCGCGTGGTCGATCACCGCGCCGTGGAATTTCTCATGACCGCCCAAGCCCTTTCGCCATTGAAAATAATGGATCGCGTCCGCGCCGTTTGCCACGGCTTGCAGCACTTCCTGGAGGTGGACGCCGGGGCGCTTGAGTTTGTTGATCTTGTGCCAGTTTACCGCGCTGGGAGAACACTCCATGAGGAGCCAGGGGCCTCCGCCGGCCAGGCCGCGCATCAGGCTGTGGATGAAGTCGGAGCCTAGGGCTTTGCGCCAAGAGTCCGCACGGTCGTCGTGAAGGGGGTAGATGTCGTTCGAGATGCAGTCGAGCGAGCGCGACCATTGCCAGTAGTTGGTCCCGCGGTTGGTGCCCATGAAGTTGGTGGTGCGAGGCACGCCTGGGCTAAGCTCCCGCAAGGGCGCCATCTCGTTTTCAAGGAAGGACACGTGCTGGTCGTTGACGAAACGCAGCCAATCCATAGTCAGCCCGTCGTTGCTCGGATCATGGCTCGGGATCTGCGACCAGTCTGTGAAGGTGTGATTCCAGAAGGACGTCCACCAAGCCCGGTTCAGATCGGCCAAGCTGCCGTGGCGCCGCTTTAGCCAGTCGCGGAAGGCGTTGATACAGAGGTCGCAGTGACATTCGCCGTTGAGTTCGTTGCCGACGTGCCAAAGGGCGAGGGCGGGGTGTTTCCCGTAGCGCGCGGCCAGCTCGCGGTTTATGCGGGCAACCGCCGCGCGGTAGACCGGGGAGGTGGGGCAGTGGTTGTGGCGTCCGCCCGAAGGCTCGCGGCGACCGTCGCGACCCACGCGGCGGATCTCGGGGTGCAACTCCGAGAGCCACATCGGCTTGCTCGCGCTGGGAGGGGCCAGAAACACGCTCAGTCCGGCCTTGGCGAAACGCTCCATCGTCTCGTCGAGCCACTGGAAGGTGTAGACCCCGGGACTGGGTTCGAGCGCGGTCCAGGCAAAGATTCCGATCGAGGCCGAGGTGACGCCGGCTTTGCGCATCAGCGCGATGTCCTCGCGCAGCACCGCATCCTCGCCCAGCCACTGGTCGGGGTTGTAGTCGGCGCCGTAAAGCACACGCTCGCAGCTAGGTAGGCGGGAGGGCCGATTCATGGCAAAATTGGGTCTCTTGCGTAAAACGAGCGCGGGCACGCGGCAAGCTGTCGGTTCCCGGACGGAGTCTGATTGGACGAAGACCTTACCTCGTCCCGGTTTAGGCCCATGTTCCTCCCGTTTGATTCGTCATTGATCGGCAAATGCTCCCAACTGGAGTGCTGGCTACAAGGTCGGCTCATCAGTGCATCGCAAATTTGTCTGAAAGCTGTCTGATCTTCAAATCAAATTTTCGATTTTCTTGCTATTCCTGCGGTCAGCCGCCTAGTGGTCTTAAGGTTGCTTTTATATGTCCGCCATTACCAACATCGAACGGCCCCTTGCGATCAGTCCCGAGGCGAATCGCCGCGATGCGGCGAGCGATCAAATCAAGCATTTCATCCGTTCGAACCGGCTAGGTCCGGGGGCGCGCCTGCCGACGGTGCGCAAGATGTCGGAGCATTTTGAAATCACCCGCGACGCGGTCTGGCGGGCTCTGCGCCAGTTGCAGAAGGAGGAGTGGCTGGAGGTTTTGCCCAACAAACGCTACACGGTGTCCGATAAGCTCTACTCCCGGATTCTGCGTTCGATCCGGGTGAAGGCAATTTTCTCGGGCGAGGGCTACATCTACTTTTCCGGCTTCCGTCGTCTGGCCGATGCTTTGAGCCGGGAATGCCGCTATAACAATATCGACCTCCATATCGATCTCCTGCCCTTGAGCAAGATGCCCGAGCCTTCGGTCTGGGATAGTTGCGATCTGCTGATGTTGGACAGCGACAGCAGCCGCGCGTTTCTAAAGACCTTCGAGCGGTTTCCCGTTCCGGTTATCGGCCTGGACGCTAATTACAGTGATTTATACAAGGCCAACATTGTGACGGACCACCATCTGGGCGGACGTATCGCGGCCGAGGCGATGCTCAAGAAAGGCGCGCGCGAAGCGGTGGTGTTGTATCACAAGGGCTCGGAAAACAACCCGCGCATCGGCGCGCGTATCGACGGGTTTCGCCAGACCTGGCTGGAGGGCGGGCGCGCGGTCGAGTCGATCACGGTGGTTCCGATCGAATGGAGCCGGAGTTCATTTGAGATCGCGCTGAAGGTG
>JAIXVP010000283.1 GCA_027482905.1 Opitutaceae bacterium | reverse complement strand
GCCCCCGATCTGGAGGTCGCACGATGAACCGCGCCCCGCTCATTTTTCTCGGCATCTTCTTCGCCCTCGCCTTCAGTTGGACGGGCATCGTCCTTACCAACCACTTGAGCTACGCCAAGTTGCAACCGGTGTTTGACGAGACCGAAGGCAAGGCCTTCCCGCAAAAACTGCCGGGCAACGCCGAGCGCGGCAAAGAGGTTTATCGCGATCTCGGTTGCGTGTATTGCCACACCCAGCAGGTCCGCCAGCCCGGCTACGGCACCGATATCGAACGCGGCTGGGGCGAGCGCGGCAGCGTCGCCCGCGACTACATCCACGAGAAACGCGTCTACCTCGGGTCCATGCGCACCGGTCCGGATCTGCGCAACGTCGGCGCGCGTTTCGTCGCCGAGGCCGGCCGCGATTGGCATCTCCAGCACCTCTACGATCCGCAGATCACCTCCAAGGGTTCGATCATGCCTCCGTTCCGTTTCCTCTTCGAGACCCGCGCCATCGTCGGTGAGGCCTCGCCCCGCGCGGTCCAGACCAAGTTGCCCGCGCAATACCAGCCGCCCACCGGCCATGAGATCGTGCTGACCCAGCGCGGCGAGGATCTCATATCCTACCTGTTGGCCCTAAAGGATCCGGCGCTCTATCCGGAGGAAGCAGCCCGTGTCTACGTTCCCAAGGCCGAGCCGGCCGAGAAAACCCCCGAGTCCGCCCAGCCGGAGGCCGCCAAATGAGCAGCGATAAATCCAAACTTCCTCCCCACGTTCCGGCCGAGCAGCACCAGCGCGCGGAGCAAGCCGGCGCCAACGACGAGAGCATCCAGAAGGTCCACGCCATCCTCCTGCGCGAGAAACCCGAGCCGTCCGAGGGCTTTACGCCCATGCCGCTCTTCCTCTTGGGCTTCATCTCGGCGATGATTTTTGTGTGTTCGGTTTACGTCGTGCACTACCGCGGCGACTTTGATCCCTTGGTTTACGACGAACGTTTCGACGCCGCCGCCGCCAAGGCCGCCGCCTCCGGCCCGAAGGAGCTTACCCCCGAGCAAATTCTGGCCTCCGGGAAGCGCCTATACCAGACCTGCGCCGCCTGCCACCAGGCGACCGGTCTCGGCGTGGCCGGAGTTTATCCCCCGCTCGCTGCTTCGGAGTGGGTGACCGGCAACCAGGAGCGTTTGATCCGCGTCCTGCTTCACGGCCTCGGCGGCCCGATCCAGGTCAAAGGCAACACTTACAATGGCGCGATGCCGGCCTTCGGCAAGGTCCCGGGCGGCGGCTACAACTGGAGCGAGGAAAAGATTTCCCACGTTCTGAGCTACATCCGCCACGAATGGGGCAACAATGCCGAGTTCATCACCAAGGACAAAGTTTCCGAGGTCCTTAAGGCCGAGGCGGCCCGCGCCAAGCCTTGGTCGCAGGACGAGCTCGCGCCCTTCGCGCAGTAGTCGCCGCCGTCGGGCCGGATCCGGCTCACGGCTTCGCAAGGTCGGCGGGGGTATTCCAATTCGCGAGCGCCACGTGTTCGGCGGGCGTCAAGGGCAGGGAATGCAGCAAGTCCCCCGCGAGCAGTTCCGTGACGACGTCGCGCAGGGCGAAGCGGCCGGAGACGAGGGCGGAGTCGAAAAACAGCCGGGCGGCGCGCGGGTAGAGCGCGCACAGCGGTTCGGTGCCATGGGGACCGAGCGGCACAAAACCTAGGGCGTTCGGCGTGCGCGCCACCCAGTCGCGCAGCATCGTCGCGGTGACGCCGGGTAGGTCCACCGCGAGGACGAGCAGACGCGGCTGGGTCGTGGCGGCGAGGGCGGCGGCGATCCCGGCCATCGGACCGCGCGCGCCGTCGTCGAGGAGGCGCGGCAGGTCGGCCGGCACCTGCGGATAGTCGGCCCCTTCGCGGATAGACAAAAACACTTCGGTCGCCCCGGCGGCGCGGAGGGTGGCGAGTTGGTGCAGGATTAGCGGCTGACCGGAGCCGGGGTGGGGGAGTAGGGCCTTGTCGCGGCCCATGCGGACAGAACGGCCGCCTGCGAGCAGGACGGCGCTGAATGCGGCGCCGGCGTCAGGCGGCGGGAGCATCGACGCGGAGGATGCCGTCGCTGAGGATACGGGCGCGCAGGCCGCCGCGACCGACCAACGCGGCGCGCGCGCCGGGCGCGAAACCCACGTCCATCCACTCACAGGGCGAACACTCGGCGGTGCCGAGGAAGCGGATGTTTTGAATCGTGAACTCGACGTCGATCAACGTGTTCAGGTCCACTCCCCGGGTGATGAGGTTGCGCCGGAAGGCCCACGGTTCCCGTTCGTGGGCGTCGAGCGTTTCGCGGAGCTCGTCGTAGATTTCGCCGGCGAAGAAGGTGACCTGGCCCTTGTAGTCGGGCTTGTAGTCGAAAAACCGGTCGCCGCGCAGGCCGCGGCCGGCGACGCATTCGACCTCGGGGACGGCGATCATCGGGTGGTCGGCGGGGCCCTGGCCGTGCTGGCCGAAGTAGGCATGGCCGGGGGAGAGGTAGATGTGCTCGATGCGGATCATGGTGGCGGCGGGATAAGAGGGGGCGGGTCATTGGCCGTGCAGGTGGCGGATGCACTCTCGGATGGCGGGCACGAGGGGCGGCAGGCATTCTCCGATGGCGCGGGGGTTGCCGGGGAGGTTGATGAGGAGCGTTTGCCCGCGGGTGCCGGCGGTGGCGCGGGAAAGGATGGCGGTGGGGACGAGCGGAAAACTGGTCGCGCGCATGATCTCGCCGAAGCCGGGCAACTCCCGCTCCAGCACGGCGCGGGTGGCTTCGGGCGTGAGGTCGCGGGGCGCGGGGCCGGTGCCGCCGGTGGTGACGACGAGGTCGCAGCGCTCGACGTCGCATAGCTCGATCAGGAGGGCGGACAGGGCCGCGCGATCGTCGGGCAGGAGCCGCGCGAGGACGGTGTGGCCGGGGCCGAGGTGCTCGGCGAGGACGCGCTCGATCTCGGGGCCGCTGCGGTCGGCGTAGACGCCGGCGCTGGCGCGATCGCTGAGGGTGACGCGGGCGATTTTCATGGGTGAAAGCCGGATTTAACCACGGAGGACCCGGAGGGCACGGAGAGGCGGAACCATGGCCCACGAAACACACGAAATGACACGAAAACCAAGCCAACCAATCCAAGGTTTTCCTTTCGTGTCATTTCGTGTGTTTCGTGGGTAATCGGTTTGAATGGTTCAGGTCTTGGTTTTGGCGGTCACGCGCACCGCGCCGAGGACCATGGTTTTGTCCACCGCCTTCATCATGTCGTAAAGGGTGAGTCCGGCGAGGGTCACGGCGACCAGCGCCTCCATTTCCACGCCGGTGCGGGCGGTGGTGCGGGCGGTGGCGGTGATGACTACGCGGTCGGCGCGGACCTCGAAATCGACCGACACGGAATCGAGCGGCAGGCCGTGGCAGAGCGGGATGAGTTCGTCGGTGCGTTTGGCGGCGAGGATGCCGGCGAGGCGCGCGGCGGCGAGGACGTCGCCCTTCGGCAGGGCCTGGGCGCGGAGCAAGTCGATGGTGGCGGGCTGGCAAACGAGTTCGCCGACGGCGGTGGCGGCGCGGGCCTGAAGGGGCTTGTGGCCGACGTCGACCATGCGGGCGGCGCCGGTGGCGTCGAGGTGGCTGAAGGCGGGATCGGGGGCGGACATTTTTCGGCTGGGCGGGTTAAACGAGCAGGCCGTCGGCGCTGGACTCGGGCGCGGCGGCGCTCGGAACGCGTAGCAGGGCATGGGTGCGGACGAGCGCGGTGAGGTCGCTGGAATCGGCCCACGCCAGCGGCGCGTAGCCGTCGGCGACGCGGGTGGCGGGCCACCAAGTCTCGCGCGGGTGCGGGCGCAGGGCCGCGCCGGGCGCGAGCGGGAGGCGCAGCAGCGGCGCGGGCGCGGCGCCGGCCAGGCGGGCGAGCACGCGGGCGACGAAGAGGTGGAAACACACAAAATGGGAGAGCGGATTGCCGGGCAGGCCGAAGGCGATCTGCGCGCCGCGCAGGCCGACGAGAAGGGGTTTGCCGGGGCGGGAGGCGACTTGTTCGACCACGAGGGTGAAGCCGTGCGCGACGAGCAGGCGGGCGGTGTGGTCGTGCGCGCCGCCGGAGGAACCGCCGGACACGAGCAGGAGGTCGGGCGCGGCGTCGAGCAGGCCGGCGAAGGCGGCGGCGGTGGCTTCGTAGCCTTCGCCGGCGCGGGCGTGGGCGACGGGTTCGGCGGAGGTCTGCGCCAGTAGGGCGGCGACGAGGGTGGAGTTGCTGTCGCGAATGCGGCCGGGTTGGGCCGGGGATTCGGGGGCGATGAGTTCGCCGCCGGTCACGAGGTGGGCGACACGCGCGCGGCGGGCGACCAGCGGCGTTACGAGGCCGACCGAGGCGAGCAACGCGAGCGCGCCGGCGTGGAGCATCGTGCCGGGCGCGAGCAGGAGGTCGCCGGCGCGGGCCTGGGAGGCGCGGCGCCGGATGAACGCGGCGGAAGGCGAGACGCGCAGGGTGACGTTGCCGGCGGCGGGGGCGGCGGTGGTGTCCTCGTGCATGACCAGCCCGACCGGGCCGGCGGGCACGGCGGAGCCGGTGAAGAGTCGGAGCGCGGCGCCGGGCGGAGGGGCGGCAGGCGCGAGGTCGCCCATCGGGATGTCGCCGACGAGGCTCGCGGTGGCGCCGGCGGGGAGGTCGAGCGCGGTGACGTAGCCGTCGATGGCGGCGCGGTCGAAGGGCGGCTGGTCCTCGGGGGCGGTCACGGGCTCGCGCAGCACGCGACCGGCGGCGGCGGCGAGGGGAACACGCTCGGCCGGAAGGGGCGCGGCGAGGGTGTCGAGGCGTTCCCAGACGGCGGCGACGGAGAGCATGGGCGGGCGGTGCGCGGGCGGATCAGGCGGCCGGCAGCGTGTCGGTTTTCCAGATGGGCACGTCTTTCTTCAGGCGGTCCATGAAGCCGGTGACAAACGCGAAGGCCTCGGCGCGGTGGCGGGCGGCGACGCCGAGGTAGATCGCGGCCTCGCCGACCGGCACGGGGCCGAGGCGGTGAAGGATTCGGACGGCGTGCACGGGGTGATCGACCACGAGGGCGTCGGCGATGCGGGCGATCTCGCGCTCGGCCATGGGTTGGTAGGCTTCGTAGACCAGGCCGCCGATGGCGCGGTCGCCCTCGATGCCGCGCACCAGGCCGCGAAACTCGACGAAGGCGCCGGTCTCCGGCCCCGTCGAGGGCGCGGGCAGGGTGGCGGGGATGGGCTCGGGGCCGAGTTCGATGTGCAGGCGCATGGGTCAGCCGCCGGAGACGGGCGGGATCAGGGCGATTTCGTCGCCGGGTTGGAACACGGTTTCGGTCGGAGCGAACTCGCCGTTGCGGGCGAGGCGGATCACGGGGCGGAGCAGGGCGAGATCCGGATGGCGCCGCAGAATCTCCTGCCAGAGTGCATCGGTGCCGAGCGGGCTTTCGGCGGGGAGCTTTTCCGAGGCGAGCGCGGTGATGCGACGGACCTGGGCGAAGTAGAGCAGGGTCATGGGGCGGGCGGGTAGAGGCGGCGGTGGTGGGCGTAACCCGTGTAGGCAAGCGCGACGATAAGGGTGAGGGTGGCGGGGTAGAACAAGGCGTCCGTGCCGACGTGTTGAAAAAGGAGGGAGCCGAGGATGCCGCCGAGCACAAAACCGGTCAGCACGAGGCCGTAAAGCCGGAGCCGGGGCCAATCGACCTCCAATCCGCGCAAAGCGTGGCCGAGGGCGGAGCCGATATCGGTGACGATGCCGGTCACGTGGGTGGTGCGGAGCACGGCGCCGCTGTAGGTCGTGGCCATGGCGTTTTGCAGGCCGCAAGCGGCGGAGGCGAGGTAGCTGCCGGCCTCGAGCTGGCCGCGCATGCAGAGGGCGGCGAAGAGGAGCAGGAGGCCTTCGAGCGCGAGGGCGGCGCCGTAGCGGCGGCCGAGGCGGAGGCTTTGGCGTTGGATGATGAAGCCGCTCAGCACGGCCCCGAGGAGGAAGGCGATGACAACGAAACCCAGGTGCAGGGCGGAGACGAACTCGGCCCTTTCTATGGCGATGGCGAACAGGCTGGTGGTGCCGGTGAGGTGGGTGACGGCCTGATGGCTGTAGCTCAGGTAGCCGATGGCGTTGATCATGCCGGCGATGCCGGCGAGGGTGGCGCCGCCGATCCAGGCCCAGGAACCGAGTTTTTGCAGCATGACGGACGGAGTTTACGCGCTTTTGGACCGGAAGGGGGAGCGGGGATTGGCGAAGGCGGCGCGGGGATTGGCGGGGGATTCAACCGCCGATGGCGGTCATGGGGCGGGCGGGGTGGTAGTCGGCGTGGAACTCGTGGTCCTCGGGTTTTTGAGCGATGGCCTGGGCGATGGCCGCGTCGAGCTTGTCGGTGGCGAGGGCTTCGGCGAGGGCGAGTTCGCCGTGGCGGCCGAGGCAGGGGCGGAGTTTGCCGTCGGCGGTGAGGCGGAGCTTGTTGCAGGAGGCGCAGAAATCTTGCTCGGACAGGGCGCCGATGAAGCCGATGCGCGCGCCGGGCAGGTCGGCGCATTCGTGGTAGCGGGCGGGGCCGTGGCCGGCGCGGTAGTCGGGCAGGGGACGGAGCGGGCCGAGGTCGGCCTCGAGCACGGCGCGGGCGTCGGCGAGGGATAGAAAATTGGCCGGCGTGAGCACGTCGGTCCGGGTGAGCGGCATCAGCTCGATGAAGCGGATGGGCAGGCGGCGGGCGGCGGCGAAGCGGACGAGGCCGGGGAGGGCGTGGTCGTTGACCCCGCGCATCAGCACGGTGTTGAGCTTCACGAAGAGGCCGGCGGAGAGGGCGGCGTCGATGCCGGCGAGGACCTGGGCGACGTCGCCGCCGGTGATGCGGCGGTAGGCGGCGGGGTCGAGGGCGTCGAGGGACACGTTGGCGGAGCGCACGCCGGCGGCGGCGAGGTCGGCGGCGAGGGGCGCGAGGCGGGTGCCGTTGGTCGAGAGGCCGAGCGAGTGGAGGTTTTCAAACGCGCCGATGCCGCGGGCGATTTCCACCAGGTCGTCGCGCAGGACGGGTTCGCCGCCGGTGAGGCGGAACTTGGTGAAACCCAGGCGCGAGGCGGCGCGGGCGACG
>JAIXVP010000412.1 GCA_027482905.1 Opitutaceae bacterium | reverse complement strand
GTCCACAACCACCCCGAGGCGGCCGAGCCCGGCCTGCGCAACGCCACCATCCGTCTCGCGGACCTCGTCCCGCCGGACGGGCTCGAACTCGACGCCGTCGCCGCCCTAGTGCTCGCCGCCCTAGCCCGCGCCCACCACCGCCTGGCGACGGAGGGTTTCGCCCCGATCGCGGACGATTTGAACCGCGCGTGGGCGTCCCCGCGCCTCGTCGCCCTGACCCTCGCCGGCCGTTCCGACGCCGTCGTCGGTCGCTTCCTCGGCATCGACGCCGCCGGCCGCCTGCTCCTCGAGTCACGCGATCGCCGCGTCACCGCGCACGATCCCGTCGCCGTGGCCCTGCTCCGCGAGCTCGAGGAATGATCCAATCCTCGCTCACCCCCTTTCCGCGATGAAACCCGTCCAATTCAACAACACCGTCCTCCGCGACGGCCACCAATCCCTAGCCGCCACCCGCATGACGACGGCGCAAATGCTGCCCGCCGCCGCCATACTCGACGGCATGGGCTTCGCCGGCCTGGAAACCTGGGGCGGCGCCACCATCGACTCGTGCCTGCGCTTCCTGGGCGAAAACCCTTTCGACCGCCTCCGCACGCTCAAGGCGGCCGCCCCGCGCACGCCCCAGCTCATGCTCCTGCGCGGGCAGAATATCGTGCAATACACGTCGTTCCCCGATGACGTGGTCGAGGCCTTCGTGCGCGCCGACGCCGCCGCCGGGCAGGACATCTTCCGCGTGTTCGACGCCTTGAACGACACCCGCAACCTCGCCACCGCGATCAAAACGGTGAAAGCCTGCGGCAAACACGCCCGCGGCGAGATTTGCTACACCACCAGCCCGGTCCACACCGTGGAGGCCTTCGTGAAGATGGGCGTCGAGCTGCGCGAGATGGGTTGCGACAGCATCGGCATAAAGGACATGTCCGGCGTCATAGCCCCGCGCATCGCCCACGATCTTGTCACGCAGCTCCGCGCCAGGGTCGGCCTGCCGATCACGCTCCACACCCACGACACCGCCGGCCTCGGCGCCGCCGCCTACCTCGCCGCCATCGACGCCGGCGTGGACCTCGTCGAGACCTCCATCGCGCCCTTTGCCAACGGCACCGCCCAACCCGACACCCTGCGCATGCTCGCCCTGCTGGAGGGCCATCCGCGCCAGCCGGACTACGATCGGAAAAAACTCGCCGAGCTGCGCGAGTATTTCACCGGCGTCTACAAGGAGCTGGGCAAGTTCACCTCGCCCGACAACGAACGCGTGGACAGCGACACGCTGATCTACCAGGTGCCCGGCGGCATGCTCTCGAATTTCCGCAATCAGCTGAAGGAGCAGAATATGGCGGACAAGTTCGACGCGGTCATGGCGGAGATTTTCCACGTCCGCGAGGCCCTCGGCTGGATCCCGCTGGTCACGCCGACCTCCCAGATCGTCGGCACCCAAGCCATGTTGAACGTGAAATTCGGACGCTGGAAAACCATCGCGCCCGCCGCCGCCGACATCGCCCTGAACAAATACGGCCGCCCGCCCGGCGTGGTCTCGCCAGAGCTGATCAAACTCATCGCCGACCGCACCGGCCAGAAGCCCATCGAAGGCCGCCCCGCCGACGCCCTCGCGCCGCGCATGCCCCAGCTCCGCGCCGAACTCACGGCCAAGGGCCTGCCAACCGACGACGAGGCCTGCGTGCTCCACGCCATGTTCCCGCAGGAGTTCGCCAAACTCCACGCGCCCAAAGCGCCCGCTGCGCCCGCCCCGGTCGTCGTGCCGAGCGCCGTCCCGCCCGCGCCCGCCGCCGCGCCAACCCCGGCCTACGGCCCCGGGGCCCACCGCTACCGCCTGACCATCGCGGGCCGGACCACCGAAGCCGTGGTCGAGGAGGTTTAACGCCCGGCGCGCGCTAGTTCGGCGGCGCGCGCATACTGGGCGCGGAAACGTTCACCCAACTCGCGGGCCAGACGCAGCTCGGCCGTCTTGTCCTTGGCCCGCAGGGCCTGCTTGATCGCGCCGCCGGCCGTGGCGTAGTCCACCGCCGAGACGTCGCGCAGGGCCGCGATCGCCTCGGGCGGGCTGCCGGCCGCCGCCACTTCCCGCCACGCCGCGACAAGCTCGGGATGGGCGTCGAGGCACATCACGCGCATGATGAAACGCAGCTCGGAAAAAAGACCCGCCGTCCACTCCGGTCGGTAGACCAGGGGCTCGGCGATGGCGTAAGGCGCCTCCAGCGGATCACTGCGCGATTCCGCGTCACCGGGCTCGCCGTAGGCGTCGCGCCGCACTGGCAGGCGTCGGAGCGCATAGCGCGCGGGACCGCCTTCCGTGCCCGGTTTGCGATTCCAGAGGCGCTGGCCCTCCCGCGACATCACGAACTCGATAAAGTCCCGGGCCGGCCCGGGACTGGGCGCGCCCTTCAGCAGACCGATGGGGTCGACCGAAAACACCGTGCCGCCCGGAGGCGAGACGTAGGCGACGCGTTCGCTGCCGGCTCGACGCGAGAGCGCCTCGACCTGCTGCCGTCCGTAGAAATCGATACACATGCCCGCCGCGCAATTCCCGGCGGCGACGTCCACCGGGACTTTTTGGGCGCTGTCGGTGAAATAGCGTGAGTTGGCCGAGATGGCCTGAAGCAGGCGCAGACCCTCCGACCAGCCCTCCGCGACCGCCGCCGCCTCGGCCGCGCGGCGGGCCTCCTCGGTGGCGAAGCGCGCCGACTCCACCCGGGCGCGGACCACCTCGTGGATCTTTTCCTGGAGCACGTTTTCGAAGGCCTTGTTCATCGACCCGCTCTTGGTCGGGTCCGCCAGCGCGACCTGGCCGAGATAGCGCGGGTCGCGGAGATCGGCCCAGCGGACCGGGTCGGGCAATCCGAGTCGCGCCAGCGCGTCGCGGTTGTAGACGATGCCGAAGGAGCTGAGCACCGTGCCGGTCCAGCGTCCCTGCGGGTCGCGGAAGTCGTCGCCCGCGTGCTTCACCGGAACCACCGCCTCGTCCATCCAGTCCGGTTTCGGCTCGTCTTCGCGATAAAGCGGGACAAGGCGGCCGGCGCGCGCCTGCGAGATAAAATCGTAGGCGCCGCCGCCGAAGAATACGTCGATGCCGCAGCCGACGTTGGACGCAATAAACGCCTCGCGGGCCGCCTTGGCCTCGTCCGGCGCGTCCTTGGGCAATCGTCCATCGGAAAAGGCCGCCTGCACCGTCGCGCTCCACGGCCGGCCCAGCTCGCGGGTCCAATGGTTTTGGAAAGAGGCGACGTATTCGCCTTCTAGATACCGCGTGATCTCGCTGGTGCCGCCGATCAGGCGCCAGTCGAGCGCGACCGTGCGGCCGGTGCGGCGGTGGTAGGATTCGCGGAAAGCCGCCTCGAACTCGTAGCGGATGGCCTCGTTGTGCGGCGAGATGATGACGACGGTGTCGTCGGCCCGGCCGGAAAACTCCGCTTTCGGCCGCAGGGCGAAGGGCAGGGCCAGCACGACGGCCAGCAACAGAAGGAGTCCGATGTTTTTGCTCATCGCGTTCGGGGATCGGCGGCGGGCCGGTTCAGCGCTCCAGAACCACCACGTCCCGCGCCGCGACCACCGCGTGCAGGTCGCCGGCCGAGGCGGACGAGATTTCGCGGGGATTCAGCTCGTAGACCTTCAGGGTGAGCGCCGGGCCGCCAGCGTTCGTGACGAATCCGTATTGAGCGACCTCGCCCAGGTAGATTGCCTCGCCGATGCGGCCGCGGACGCTGTTAACCGCCTCGCCGCGCTCGCGCAGGGTCCAGCATTCGGGACGAACCGACACCGTCACGGTCGCGCCGATCGCCGGGGTGGCGGCGGCGTCGCCCAGCACGCCGACAAAGCGTCCGATCGGCGTGTCCACTTCCGCCTCGCGGCCGTGGCGGGCGGCGAGCACGCCCTCGATGAAGTCCGTCTCGCCGATGAAGTTGGCCACCGTCTTGCACACCGGCCGGCCATAGACCTCGCGCGGCGCGCCGACTTGCAGGATGTGCCCACCGTCGAGGATGGCCATGCGGTCCGCGATGGAGAGCGCCTCCTTCTGATCGTGGGTCACGTAGACCGTGGTGAGCTTGAACTCTTTGCAGACGCGGCGGATCTCGGTGCGCATCTCCAGGCGGAGTTTCGCGTCGAGGTTGCTCAAGGGCTCGTCGAGGAGCAGGCAGCGCGGACGGATGACCAGGGCCCGCGCCAGCGCCACGCGTTGCTGTTGGCCGCCGGAGAGCTGGTTGGGTTTGCGCTCGGCGTAGGTCTCCATGCGGACGGACGCCAGGGCTTCGCGCACGCGTTGGGCGATCTCCGGTTTGGCCACCTTGCGCTCCACCAAGCCGAAGGCGACGTTCTCCGCCACGGTGAGATGAGGCCAAAGAGCGTAGCTCTGGAACATCATGCCGGTGTTGCGCTTGTGGGGTTCTAGCCGGGTTACGTCCTCGTCGCCGAAGCGGATCGAACCGGCCTCGGGGATGTAAAACCCGGCGATGCTGCGCAGCAGGGTCGTTTTGCCGCAGCCGCTAGGGCCGAGCAGGAAAAACAGCTCGCCCGCCTCGATCACGAGGTCGAGCCCGTGCAGCGCGGTGGTGGGGCCGAAGCGTTTGGTTAGCTGCGAAATCTGGATCGAGATCATGCGGAGGGGCGGCGAATGCGTTCAGCAAGCGCCGCGCCTCCCCTGAGTCAAAGCGTTTGCCGGGGGAAAGCCGGCCGGCGCGACGACGTTACGCCACCGTCACCACGCCCGGCCTTGCCCCCGGGTGGCGCGGCGCTCAACTTGCCGAATTCTCCGCACCATGCCGCCCACCATCGCGAAAGCCGTTCCGTCCACCTACGCCGCGCTCGAGTCGGTCCTCGTTTCCGAGGCCGACATCAAAAAGCGCCTCAAAAAACTCGGGGCCGAGATCATGGAGCTCTACGGCGAGCAGGAGATCACGGCCATCGCGGTGATCAACGGCGCCATCCTCTTCACCGCCGACCTGCTGCGCCATATCGACAACCCCATCCGCCTGGATTGCATTCGCATTTCCAGCTACCGCAACGAGACGCGTTCCACCGATAAGCCCCAGGTGCTGGGCAACCTCTCGCTCGATCTCGACAACCGGCACGTGCTGCTGATCGACGACATCCTCGACACCGGTAAAACCCTTTCGCTCATCGTCTCGATGATCCAGAAGCTGCATCCCGCCAGTGTGCGGACCTGCGTGCTGCTGGACAAACGCGGCCGCCGCGAGGTCGAGTTCGAGGCCGACTTCGTGGGCTTCCAGATCCCCGACAAATTCGTCGTCGGCTATGGTCTCGATTTCGCGGAACGCTACCGCAACCTGCCCTGCATCGGCGTGCTCAAGCCCCACCTGCAAAACCCGCCCGAGTGGGCCTGATTTTGCGGAGCGGCTCGCTGGCTCGGCGGCTCAAGGGCTCGTCGGGCGTTCGTCGGTCACGACCACGATGGAGCGAGCCGGCAGCGCGAGGCTCGGCCCGCGTTCCAGCGTGACAAACACCACTGCGCCGACCGCGCGGAGCGAGCGGATGCCGGCGAGGGTGACGAAGCCCTTGTCCTCGCGGGTGTAGGTGACGAAAACCGGCGAAGTGGAGAAAGAGCGGAAGGCCTCCTCGAATCCGCGCGCCAGAGCCTCGCCCTCGGCGCGGACCGTGACGTTGACGTCGGGCGCCTGAACCGGCGCGACGGACGAGCCGGAAAAGGAATTGGGCGCGGCCAAAGCGGCGCCCGCAGCGGCTAAAAACGCCGCGAGCGCGACGGAACGACGAAACGCGGACCCGACCAGGGGGGTATTCATGGGAGTGGTGGAATAAAAGACCGCGACGCGCGGCGAAAGTTTCCCGACCGGCGACGAAAAAGCTCAAGCGGGGGCTCGGACCAACAGCCCGCGGCCCTCAGCTTTTAACCACGGATATCACAGATGAGCACGGATTGAACGGTTTGCATCCGTGTTAGTCCGTGAAATCCGTGGAAAAAGTTCGGTTTCTAAAGCCCGACTGCAACGGGCCGCTGGCATCACGCCTCCGATTCGGTCCACTTGAAAAGGGTGGTCGAAAGCGGAGGCAGGACGAGGCGCATGCTTTGTTCAAAACCATCGCACGGAATGTTTTCGGTGTGCACGCCGCCTCCGTTGCCCGCGCCGGTCCCGCCGTAGTATTGGCTGTCCGTGTTGATCAACTCGCGCCACCAGCCCTTGCGCGGCACGCCGACGCGGTAGTTTTCGCGTTTGATCGGCGTATAGTGGCCGACCGTGGCGATGAAGGTTTTCTGCGCGTGGTCGTGACGGAGGTAGCTGATCGCGGTGATGTCGCCGTCGTTGCAGTTGATCCAGCGGAAGGTGCGCCCGTCGAGATCGTTGCAACCGAGGACCGGTTCCTCGCGGTAGACGCGGTTGAGGTCGCGCACGAGCAGGCGGATGCCCTCGTGGTCGATGTATTTCAGGAGGTGCCAGTCGAGCTGCCCGGCGTAGGCCCACTCCCGGGACTGGCCGAACTCGCCGCCCATGAAGAGGAGTTTTTTGCCCGGCCAGGCCCACATGTGACCGTAGAGCGAACGCAGATGCGCGGCGCGGTCGCGGATCTCGAGCGCGGGCATTTTCATCAACATCGAGCCCTTGCCGTGCACGACCTCGTCGTGGCTGAAAACCGAGACAAAGTTTTCCGACCACTGGTAGAGCGCTCCGAAGGTGAAGTCGTTGAGGTGCCACTTCCGGTGGACGGGCTCCTTTTGGAAAAACTTCAGGGTGTCGTGCATCCAACCCATGTTCCACTTGAAGTCGAAGCCGATGCCGCCCTCGGCGACGGGCTTGGAAATGCCGGCGAAGGCGGTCGATTCCTCCGCGATCATGAGCACGCCGGGATAGTAGTGTTTCACCAGGCGGTTCGTTTCGCGCAGGAAGCCGATGGCCTCGAGGTTCTCGCGGCCGCCGTGTTTGTTGGGGATCCACTCGCCCTCCTTGCGGGAGTAGTCGAGGTAAAGCATCGAGGCGACGGCGTCCACCCGCAGGCCGTCGAGGTGGTAGAGGTCGAGCCAGGCGAGGGCGTTGGCGACGAGGAAACAGCGGACCTCATGGCGGCCGTAGTTGAAGATCAAGGTGCCCCAATCCATGTGCGCGCCCTGCCGCGGGTCGGCGTGCTCGTAGAGATGGGTGCCGTCGAACTCGGCCAGGGCGAAGCTGTCGCGCGGGAAATGCGCCGGCACCCAGTCGAGGATCACGCCGATGCCGCGCTGGTGCAGGTGGTCCACGAACCACGCAAAATCCTCCGGCCGGCCGAAGCGGTGGGTCGGGGCGAAAAATCCTGTGACTTGATAGCCCCACGAGCCGTCGAAGGGATGCTCCGCCACCGGCATTATCTCGATGTGGGTGAAGCCGAGCTCCACGCAGTAGTCGGCCAACGCGGGCGCGAGTTCGCGGTAGGTCAGCGGACGGTGGCCGTCGTCGAGGCGGCGTTTCCACGAGCCGAGGTGAACCTCGTAGACCGAAATCGGGCGGTCCTTGTGGTCCGCTTCGGCCGTGCGCCTTTCCATCCACGCGGCATCGGCCCAGACGTGTTTGCGCGGATTGCAGACGATGGAAGCGTTGCCGGGCGGCGCCTCGAAGGCGGTGCCGTAGGGATCGGTCTTGATCAGAATGTTGCCCGACGGGGTGCGCAGCTCGAATTTGTAGAGCTCGCCCTCACCGAGGCCGGGGATGAACAACTCCCACACGCCCGAGGCGCCGAGCGGGCGCATGGGGAAATAGCGGCCGTCCCACGCGTTGAAATTGCCCACCACCGAAACCCGCGCGGCCCCCGGAGCCCAGACCGCGAAGGCCACGCCGGATACACCCTCGATCACCCGCGGATGCGCGCCGAGTTTTTCGTAGATGCGGTGTTCGTTGCCCTCGTTGAAGAGATACAGGTCCTGGTCGCCGAGAGTCGGCAGGAAGCGATAGGCATCGTGAAACTGGCGCAGCTCGCCGTTGGTTCGGGTGGCGCGCAGTTGGTAGGGGAAGTGGGCCTTGCGCCGGGGCAGGAAGACCTCGAACAGGCCGGACTCGTCGATCCGCTCCATGGGGTGCAGGGACTCGGCGCCGGCCGCCTCACCCGGTTCGACCACGTCGCAGGCCACCGCATCACGCAGAAAGGCCCGCACCACCAGCCCCGCCGTCCGTCCGGATTTCGCGGCGTGCATGCCGAGGAGCCCGTGGGGATGGGCGCAGGTCGCGGAGGTGAAGAGGGCGAGTTCGGCGGCGGTGAGAAGCATGGCGGACGAGTCGGGACGTGGAGGGTTGCGACGAGAGGCGCTGCGACCCTAACCGCACCGCAGCGCGGGGCGAGACCGGAAGCGGAAGGGACAAAAGTTCCCCGCTCGCGACTCGGCTCGCCGCGGACGCCCCGGACGGCGGGTCGGGCTCAACCGGTGTTTTTCAAGCCGCCGGAAATTCCGTTGATAGTCAACTCGACCACGCGTCGGGTGGCGTGCTCGGTCTCGGCGTCGAGTCCGCCGGCGCGCAGGCGGCGCAGCATTTCCACCTGGAGGTAGTTGAGCGGGTCGATGTAGGGGTTTCGCAGTTCGACCGATTTCAGCAGCACGGGCTCGCCCGCCAGCAGCCGGCGCTGGCCGGTGATGGCGAGAATGGCTGCCTCCGCCCGGGCGAACTCCGCCTCGAGGATGCCGAGCATGCGCGCGCGGAGTCTGGGATCGTCGACCAGCGAGGCGTAGAGCCGGGCGATGCCCATGTCGGCCTTGCGCATGGTCAATTGGGCGTTGTCGATCAGGGTCTGGAAGAACGGCCACTCGGCGTGCATCTCGCGCAGCAGGTCGCGCCCCGCCCGGCCGCGTTTCAACAGGGGCTCGAGCGCCGAACCCAAGCCATACCAGCCGGGGAAGTTGAACCGGCTCTGCATCCACGAAAAAACCCACGGGATGGCGCGAAGATCGGCGACGCTCTGGGTGGCGCGGCGGAAGGTCGGGCGCGAGCCGAGCTTGAGGTTGCTGATCTCGTCGATGGGCGTGGCCTGCTTCCAGAACGCGATGAAATCGGGCTCGTCGTGCACGAGTTTTTTGTAGGCCGCGAAGCCGTCCGCGCTCATGCGCTCCATCGCCTCCAGCCACTCGCGCTTGGCCGGCGCCGGATGTTCCGCCGCGTGGATGCCGAGCATAACGCCGTAGGTCATTTGCTCGAGGATGCGGTGGGCCAACTCGGGGTCGTGGTAGCGAGTCGACAAGACTTCGCCCTGCTCGGTCACACGGATGCCTCCGTCGCGCAGGGCGACCGGTTGGGCCAGGATGGCCTTCGCGGCCGGGCCGCCGCCGCGCGCGATGGAGCCGCCGCGGCCGTGGAAAAGCGTCACGCGCACGCCATGACCCTGGCAAACGCGGGCGATGGCCGCCTGAGCCTTGTAGAGCGCCCAGTTGGCGGTGAGGTAGCCGCAGTCTTTGTTGGAATCCGAGTAGCCCAGCATGACGTGCTGATGTCCGGCTTGGGCGGCGAGGATGGGCGCGTAACTCGGGTGGGTGAACAACTCCGCCAACACGCGCGGGGCGTTGTCCAAATCCTCCAACGTCTCGAACAGCGGCGAGATCGGCAGCTCGACGCCCGCCAGGCGCATGAGCAACGCGACCTCGAGCAGGTCGGAGACATCGGTCGTCATGCTGATGATGTAGACCCCGAGGCAGTCCGGTCCCAGACGGGCGCGGGCGCGAGCGGCGAGCGCGAGGGGCTCAACCACGTGACGAGTGGCGGCGGAGTAGGAGGCGAGGACGTCCGGAGGGAGAACCTGGACCCGCGGCAGGGCGTCCGCGAGCAGGGCGCGCCGCTCCGTCTCGGGCAACTTCGGGTAATCGTTTCGGCCGAGCAGCTCGGTGATCGCCGCCTCGTGCGGACCCGAGTGCTGACGAAGGTCGAGCCGCGCGGTGTGCAAGCCGAAGACATCGAGGCGGGCGAGGCTGTCGCTCAACTCGCCGCCGGCGAGGATGGCCCCGCGCCCGGCGGAGAGGCTCTGACCGAGCACGCCGAGGATCTCCCGGACGTCGTCGGTGCGCAGCATGGGCTCCTCCAGAGCCGACTCCGGCAGGGCCACCACCCCGGGAACGCGGCGGACGGCGGTCTCCAGTCGTTCGCGCAGGCCGGCGAGGACGAGGCGGTAGGGCTCGTGCGGATAACGCTTGGCGAGCAGTTCCACGCGTTTGGAAAGGTGCCGGTTCTCGCGCAGGAGTTTTTTCATCTCCGGCGTGATCGTTTCGCGACGGTCGGAGACGGTCAGGCTGCGACCCAGCTCGCGCACGTCGCAGGCCAGCTTTTGCATGGCGAGCAAACGGTGGAGTTCGAGCACGTCCTGGGTTACAGCGGCGGTGACGTTGGGATTGCCGTCGCGGTCGCCTCCGATCCAAGAACCGAAGGTGAGCCAGCGAGCCGGGGCGCGGACTCCCGGGTAATGCTTGGCGAGCGCGGTCCGCAGGTCGTGCTGCAGGCGCGGCAGGGCCTCGTAGAGCGTGGTGTCAAAATACCACAGGCCGGTCTTGGCCTCGTCGGTGACGAGCGGGCGCTCGACCCGGCTGCGGTCGGTCAGCCAGAGGGAGGCGATCTCCCGCTCAACCGCCGCCGGATCGCCCAACTGGCCCGGGGCCTGCCCGACGTCGCGCTGGAGCAGGTGGGCGAGGCGGCGCAGTTTGGTCAGGAGCGTGCGGCGCTTCGACTCCGTCGGATGGGCGGTGAACACCAACTCGATCGCCATGCGGTCGACCAGAGCCTGCATGGCCTCCGGGGTGGTGCCGCGCGCCTTCAGCTCGGCCACCGCCGATCCGATCGACTCGCGCAGCGGCTGAACGGACGACTCCGCCCGAGCGATTTCGGCCCGGCGACGACGGAGAAGCAGGATGCGGAAATTCTCCTCGGCCAGATTCACCAGCTCGAAGTAAAGCGTGAAGGCCATCGCCTGGTCAAAGGCCTCGGCCGGCGTCAGCGCGGCGACCGCGACGGTCAACTCCTTCGCGGCGGCGGCGTCCCCCGCGCGGGCCGCCTTGGCAAGGCGGCGGAGTTGCTCGACCCGGGCCAGCGTCTCCGGACCCTCCAGCCGGGTGATCACCCGGCCGAGCGCGGAGCCGAGCGAACGCACTTCGGCGCGCAGACTGGCGAGTTCTTTTAGAGCGGTGGAGGAGGTGGTGGGCGAGGCTTTGCGGGCCATGGGTTTGTAAAGGGGGGCGGCTGGGCGCGCGGACCTTGGCCCGCGACGCCGGACGCGGGAAGCGAAAAGTGGGCCAAACGCCCGCGCCCCGCGCGACCAGGCCCCGCAACGGGCTTGCCTGCCTCCCCCGGCCCGCTTTGCTCGCGCGCCTGTGACCCTCCGCTTCGCCCCCCTTGTCGCCGTCCTGTCGCTCGCGTTTTCCCGCCTCGTCGCCGCCGAGCCCGCCGTCCTGCCGCAACTGACGGCCAAAAGCACGCGGATCACCGAGGGCGAATCCATCTTCAGCGGCGAGGCCCGTCTCGCGCACAAGGACGTCGTGCTCTATGCGGACGAGGTCGTCTACCGCAACCAGGACCAGATCGCGATCGCCCGGGGCAACGTGATCTTCATTCGCGGCGCCCAACGCTTGGTGACCGACGAAATCACCTACAACCTCGAAGACCAGACCTTCACCGTCGGCCGGTTCCGTGCCGGCCAGGGCGACCTCTACGCTTCGGGCGCCCGCGCCGAGGGCACGCCCAAAAACCTCGTGGTCAATGACGCCGCCGTCACCTACGGCGAACCCGACGCGCTCAGTCCGACCATTCGCGCCGCCAAATTCAGCTACACCGAAGCGGAAAACCCCGACGACTCCGTCGCCCGCGTCGAGGGCGCCCGCCTGGGCGTCGGCACGACCGACGTCCTGCCTCTGCCCACCCTTTCGGAAACACCGCGCAACCCCGCCATCGCCGGCGTCGAGGCCCGCGCCGGCTACAGCGGCAACCTAGGCGGCGAGCTCAGCCTCGGCGCCACCACCGCCGTCACCCCCACCCTCCGCCTGGGCGGCGATCTCGGGCTCTTCACCAAACGCGGCGCCCTGCTCGGCCCCATCGGCGACTACGATTCGATCGGCGCCGACGGCCTCGGCGCCAAAGGCCGCTTCCGCACCGGCTTCATCCAGGACCAGGGCGACCCCGACCTCGATATCCGCGGCGACGCCATCCGCTCCGAGCGCGGCTACGTCGAGTGGCAACACCGGCAAACCCTCGCCCCGGGCCTCGATATCTCCGGCCAGGTTTATTACTGGTCCGACTCTTACGTCACCCGAGACTTCCGTTCGGACGATTTCACCCACCTCCAGACGCCCGACACCTGGTTCGAGGCGACCAAGGTCGGCGACAACTTCGTCGTCTCCCTGTTCACCCGCGTCCGGGTGAACGACTACGCCCTAGTCCAGGAACGCCTGCCCGAACTTCGTTTCGACGGCCTGCCGGTCGAAATCGGCGCGGGGATCTACCACCGCATCAACGCCGGCGTCGCCATCCTGAAGGAGGACGACCCCGTGACCGATGTCACCACCCGCAGCCAGCGCGCCGACCTCTATTACGGCGCCTACCGCCCCTTCTCGCCCCGCGAGTGGTTCTCGGTCACGCCGCTGATCGGCGGACGCGTCACCCACTATCAGCGCACCAACCCCGGCGCCCAGGACGGGCAATACACCCGCGCCCTCGGCGAGGTCGGCTTCGACGCCAAACTCTTCGAGACCAGCGCCACCTGGGATTACAAAAACCAACGCTGGGCCATCGACGGCCTGCGCCACATCGTCACCCCGACCGTCGCCTACCGCCTGAGCCCCACCGCCGACATCGGACGCGGCTCCATTCCCCGCATCGACGACGACCCGTTCAACACCTACCTCCGCCCGCTCGGCCTCGCCGACCGCCGCGACACCGACCGCCTGCCCGCGTTGAACACCTTCCGCCTCGGTTTGGCCAACACCCTCCAGACCCGCGACAAGACCCACGGCTCCCGCGACCTCGCCAAACTGGATTTCGCCCTCGACCAATACGCCGACCCCGAGGCCGCCGCCACCGACAACCAGCGCCGCGACCGCACCGACGTCCACACCTTCGCCGCCCTCCAGCCCGCGCGCTGGCTGCGTTTCGACCTCTACGAACGCCAGACCGTCCAAACCGGCACCATGCAGGAGCTCACCACCGGCCTCACCCTTCGCGACGCCGACGTGTGGACCCTCCGCGTCGGCACCCACTACCTCGCCGACGCGCTCTCCGCCCGCGAGATCCAGGAATACACCGCCGCCTACGGTCTGCGCCTGAGCGAGATCTACTCCATCCTCGCCCGCATCCGCTTCGATTCGCGCACCGGCGATCTCACCGAGCAGGCCCTCACGCTCAGCCAACGCCTCTCGCGCTTCTGGACGTTGAACTATCAGTTCACCGCCTACGACGGCCCCCGCCGCGAGGACGACTTCGGCGTCGCGATCAGCATCGAGAGCGAGGGTTTTTAACCTGTCCGCACCGGCCGACACCCGCGCGTGAGCGTCGCCCATAACCAGCTCCGCGTCGTGCGCGGGCTTTGGAACCGCCTCCAACCGCTCGACCGCGGCGTCCCCGCCCGCCTGCAAGCCCTGCTCGCCGACCGCCGCTTCGGCTCCCGCGACCGCCGCCTCTACCGCGAGTTGCTTTTCACGGCCCTGCGTCACGCCCGTCCGCTCGCCGCGCTCCCCGGACTTGACGATCTCGCCTGGGCCGCCCGCCTCGCCGCCGCCTGCGCCGTCTCGCGCGAAACCGAAGCCTTCCGCGCCGCCTTCGCCCCGGCCGAGCCCCCGCCGCCGCCCGACCCGCTCGACCTCGTCCCGGGCTGGTTCGCCGCCGAATCCGATGCCGGCGCCCCCGTCGCCCAGGTCGCCGCCGCCCTGCTCGCCCGGGCCCCCGTCTGGGTCCGCCTCGACCCCGCCCGCGCCGAGGAGGCCCAGGCCGAATGGGACGCGCGCGGCTGGACCGCCCTCCCCCACCCCGTCCTGCCCGCCGCCCGCCTCCTCCCGCCCGAGACCGGCGTCACCGCCTGCGCCGCGTATCTGAACGGCCATTACGAAGTCCAGGACCTCGGCTCCCAAGCCGTCCTCGCCGCCCTCGACCTGCCCGCCCGGAGCCCGGGCCCGCGCTGGCTCGACGCCTGCGCCGGCGCGGGAGGCAAGACCCTTCAACTCTCCGCCCTGCTCGGCCCGTCCGCGCGCATCGACG
>JAIXVP010000111.1 GCA_027482905.1 Opitutaceae bacterium | reverse complement strand
GGTTCATGCCGAGGATCTTCGCTCCGAGCGGCAGAACGGCGGTGTAGACCGCGAAGTTGGCCTGCGAGCCGGAGTGGGGCTGCACGTTGGCGTGCTCGGCGCCGAAGAGGGCCTTGGCGCGGTCGATTGCGATCTGCTCGACCTTGTCCACGTGTTCGCAGCCGCCATACCAGCGTTTGCCCGGGTAGCCCTCGGCGTATTTGTTGGTGAGCACGCTGCCCTGGGCCTCCATGACGGCCGGGTAGGTGAAGTTTTCCGAGGCGATGAGCTCGATGTGGCTCTCCTGGCGGGCGCGCTCGGCGGCGATGAAGCCGTGGATCTCGGGGTCGAGGGACTGAAGGGGGGTGGCGTCGATGGACATGGTGAAAGGGAACGGGAGGACGAGATTTGAAACGGGAAAAGGGTTGGACTTCGGTGAAGCTCGGACGGGAGGTCAATAAAAGCGTCGGGCCGGCCCGGGCGGGGCGGCGGGCGCGGATGCGGGGACGGCGGCGGGACCGCGGTTTCGCCGCGCCCTACCTACCTCGCAGATGCGCGAGCAGGCCGGGGAGGGCCTCGACCATCTCGTCGCGACAGGCCTCGTAGTCCTTGAGCGTGCCGCCGAAGGGGTCGCCGATTTCGCGGTCCGCCGGACCCGGCATGAACTCGCGCCAGAGATAGACGTTCTTGGGGGCGGGATCGAGGGCGAGTCCGATGACCGCGCGGTGGCTTTCGGTCATGCAGAGGATGAGGTCGGCCTGGTCGGCCATTTCCTGGGTCAGAGGCTGGCTGCGATGGTCGGCGATGCGCAGTCCGACCTTCGCGAGGGCCTCGACCGAATTGGGCGAGATGCGATCGCCCTTGCGCGCGGCGACCCCGGCGGAAACCACGCGGCAGGAGCGCAGCGGTTCCGGTTCGGCCTGCAGGGCGTGGCGCAACAAGGCCTCGGCCATGGGGCTGCGGCAGATGTTGGCGGTGCAGACGGTGACGATGAGCTTGGGTGCGGGCATCGGTGGATTCCCGCGCAGTGAAGCCCTCGCCGGGCAAATGTCCAAGGGCAAGTTTGCGCGTGTTTCGCCTCGCCGCCGGGTGTTCCGCGTCGGGTGGAAAGGCGAACTTGCCTGCCAGCGCCGCCCGCGCCACATCCTTGGGCGCGGTCCGCTCCGGCGGTGCCGCCTACGCCCAGGACAGCGTGAATGTGCCCGTAGCTCAGTCGAATAGAGCATTCGCCTTCTAAGCGAACGGTCGTGGGTTTGAATCCCGCCGGGCACGCCACCAAGAAAACTCCGTTCGGCGCGACGCGCGGTCCGGATTTGGAGGATGGGCGCCCATGGCACTTCCAATCAGGAAGTGGTGTAATGAAATTAAATCGTCCTTCGGCTTGATTTAATTAGGAGCCTAATTGTAAGGTGACTGATAATCAGCGCCGTAATTATTTCGCCATGCCTCATCTTCTGCTTAAAGACCTCCCGCGCTACGAGTGTCTGCTCGAGTGCGCCCAACGCTTCCCGGAGCTAGATCCGTCTGCGTGCGAGGCTTTTTTGCATTTGTTGCGCGCGGGCGACGAGGGTTTTCGCGTGATCGACGCCCATTTTCACGCCCAGGGACTCAGCCAGGGTCGATTCACCGTGTTGATGCTGTTGGCGGACAAGGCCGGCGGACAATCCCACGCCTTCACCCCGGCGCAATTGGCGGAGATGGCCGGGGTGACCCGCGCCACCATGACCGGTTTGGTCGACACCTTGGAGCGCGACGGCATGGTGACCCGCAAGCCCGACCCGGACGACCGCCGCATGCTCTTCGTCGAGCTGACCCCGCGCGGCCAGGAGTTTCTCGGCCAGATCATGCCCGAGCATTTCCGCCGCATCAGCGTCTTGATGTCCGCATTGACCGAGCCCGAACGCCGGACGCTCGTTCGCTTGCTGGGCAAGGTCGCCGCCCAGGCCTCGTCGTCCTTTCCCTCCATATCCCCCGCCGCACCCGTCGGCGCCATCGCGCTCGCCTCCTGATTTTCCAATCAAACCAACCACCGCCATGTTCAAGAAATTCAGCCTCACCGGCCTCCTCCTGTTCCTGCTCGTCGCCCCGATCGTCGCCATCAAGGCACTGCAAATCAGCGCGTTGATCGCGATGGGAAAAACCATGGCGCCCTCGCCCGAGGCCGTCACGACCGCCGAGGTCCGCGAGGATACCTGGCAGCCGAGTCTCCACGCGGTCGGCTCTTTCGCCGCCGTGCAAGGCGTCACGCTCGGCGCCGAGGCGACCGGCACCGTGAGCCGGATCAACTTCGAATCCGGCGCCGTGGTCGACGCCGGGACGGTGCTGGTCGAACTCGATACCTCGGTCGAGGAGGCCCAGCTCGCCTCCGCGCTGGCCAACGCGGAACTCGCCGGGCTCAACCTGGCGCGGGCCAAATCCCTCCGCGACCAGAACACCAATTCCCAGGCCGAGCTCGATTCGTTCGAGGCCCAGAGCAAGCAGGCCAAGGCCGAGGTGAAGAACATCCAGGCCGTCATCGCCAAGCGCCGCGTGACCGCTCCTTTCGCGGGACGGGTCGGCATCCGTCAGGTCAATCTGGGGCAGTTCCTGGCCGTCGGCACGCCGATCGTTTCCCTCCAGTC
>JAIXVP010000266.1 GCA_027482905.1 Opitutaceae bacterium | reverse complement strand
GGGAGTCTCGATCATGGTGCCGACGGAGTAGGCGATTTTCACCTTCTTCTCCTTCTGCACGAGCTCGGCGACCTCGTGGACGATGGCGGTCTGGAGATCGAGCTCCTTCTTGAAACCGACCAGCGGGATCATGATCTCGGGCTTCGCCTTGAAGCCGGCCTTGGTCGCATCGGCGGCCGCCTCGAGGACGGCGCGGGCCTGCATGCGGGTGATCTCGGGGAACTTGATGCCGAGACGGCAGCCACGGAAGCCGAGCATGGGGTTGAACTCATGCAGCTCGTGCACGCGGGCCATGATCTTCTCGACCGGGACGTTGATCTTCCGGGCGAGGTCCATCTGCTGCTCCTTGGAGTGGGGGAGGAACTCGTGCAGGGGCGGATCGAGGAAGCGGATGGTGGCGGGGAAGCCCTTGAGCGCCTTGAAGATCCCGTAGAAGTCCTCGCGCTGATAGGGGAGGAGCTTGGCCAGGGCGGCCTCGCGGTCGGCGAGGTTGTCGGCCAGGATCATCTCGCGCATGGCGTCGATGCGGTCGCCCTCGAAGAACATGTGCTCGGTGCGGACCAGGCCGATGCCGACGGCGCCGAACGCGATGGCCTCGGCGGCCTGCTTGGGCGTGTCGGCGTTGGTGCGGACGCTGAGTTTGGTGCTCTGGGCGCACCACTTCATCAGCTGCACGTAGTTCTTATACTTCTCGGTCTTCTGGGCGACTTTGTCGTCGGAGAGGAGGCCGGAGATGATCTCGGAGGGGGCGGTCTTGATCTGACCGGCGTAGACGAGGCCGGAGGTGCCGTCGATGGAGAGGAAGTCGCCTTCCTTGAAGGTATGGCCGTCGATGGTGGCGGTCTTCGCGTCGTAGTCGATGGTGACGCCGGCGGCGCCGCACACGCAGACTTTGCCCATCTGGCGGGCGACGAGGGCGGCGTGGGAGGAAACACCACCGCGGGCGGTGAGGATGCCCTCGGCGGCGATCATGCCGCGAAGGTCTTCGGGCGAGGTCTCGACGCGAACGAGGAGAACTTTTTCGCCCTTCTCGGCGGCCTGCACGGAGCGGTCGGCGTTGAAGTAGATCTTGCCGGTGGCGGCGCCGGGGCCGGCGGGGAGGCCGGTGGCGATGACCTTGGCCTTCTTGACCTCGGAGAGATCGAAGATGGGCGCGAGTAGCTGCTCGAGCTGGTCGGCCGGGTTGCGGAGCACGGCGGTCTCCCAGTCGATGAGGCCTTCCTTCACCATGTCGGCGGCGAACTTCAGGCCGGCGGCGGCGGTGCGCTTGCCGTTGCGGGTCTGGAGCATGAACAGCTTGCCGTCCTGGATGGTGAACTCGACGTCCTGCACATCCTTGAAGTGCTTCTCGAGGGTCGCCCGGACCTTGAGGAGCTCGGCGTAGGATTTTGGCATTACGTCCTTGAGCTTGAGCACGGGCTCGGGGGTGCGGACGCCGGCGACGACGTCCTCGCCCTGGGCGTTGACCAGGAACTCGCCGTAGAACTCGTTGACGCCGTTGGCGGGGTTGCGGGTGAAGGCGACGCCGGAGCCGGAGGTGTCACCGGTGTTGCCGAAGACCATGGCCTGCACGTTGACGGCGGTGCCCCACTCGGTGGGGATATTATACTTGCGGCGATAGACGCAGGCGCGGTCGTTCATCCAGGAGCCGAAGACGGCGCCGGCGGCGCCACGGAGCTGGTCCCAGGCGTTGTTCGGGAAGGCCTTTCCGGTGCGGGCCTTCACGAGGGCCTTGAAGCGCTTGATGAGCTCCTGCTGGTCGGCGGCGGTGAGTTTGGAGTCCTCGATGTCGCCGTGGTAGACCTCGTGCTTGAAGGAGTGGATGGTGTGCTCGAAGGGATCGTGGTCCTCGCCTTCACGCTTCTGCACGCCCATGACGACGTCGCCATACATCTGGATGAAGCGGCGGTAACAGTCGTAGGCGAAGCGGGCGTTGCCGGTGGCCTTCTCGAGCGCGACGACGGTCTCGTCGTTGAGGCCGAGGTTGAGGATGGTGTCCATCATGCCGGGCATGGAGTCGCGGGCGCCGGAGCGCACGGCCACGAGCAGGGGCATGCCGGTCTTGGCACCGAAGGTGGTGCCCATGATCTTCTCCATGTTCTTCACGCCGGCTTCCATCTCGGCCTGGAGGGAGGCGGGGTAGGTCTTTTTGTTCGCGTAGTAGTAGGTGCAGACCTCGGTGGTGATGGTGAAGCCGGGGGGCACGGGCAGGCCGATGCGGGTCATCTCGGCGAGGTTGGCGCCCTTGCCGCCGAGGAGGGCCTTCATGGAGCCGTCGCCGTCGGCTTTGCCGGCGCCCCAGGTGTAGACGTATTTGGGGCTCTTGCCGGACTTGGCGGCGGGAGCGGATTTCTTGGCGGGAGCGGAGGCCTTGGAGGCTTTCGCGGCGGGTTTCTTGGTGGCTTTGGCCATGTGGTGTGGTGGGTCTAGGGAAGGAGTTTTCGTGGGCCCGGGGTGGGGCGCGCAAAGGCGGGACTCAAGACGCGAGGGGCGGCGGGTGTCAACGGCGCGGGCGCGGGTCGCGGGCAACAGGAGGGTTGAAAAGCGCCGCGCGGGCGGCTTGCTCGGCGACCTGTGAACGAAAACCGCGCGCCCACCGATGCCCTCGACGACGCCGATCCCGTGGAAGCCGACGTCGCGCCCGATCCGCGCGAGAAGCCGATGGGCTTCCTCGATCATCTCGAGGAGCTGCGCTGGACCCTGATCAAATGCGCCATCGCGCTGGCGGCGGCGGCGGGGCTCGTCGGTTACTTTCTGAAGGAGTTCAACGACGTGCTGCTCTGGCCCTTGCGGCACGTGCAGGCCGAGCGCGACGGGCTGGCGCTGGAGCTGACCACGCGCAGCGTGATGGAGGGCTTCAGCATCGTCATCCAGCTTTGCGGATTCGGCGGCCTGGCACTGGCCGCGCCGTTCATGATCATATTCATCGGCCAGTTTGTGGCGCCGGCCTTGAGCGACGCGGAAAAGCGGCTGGTGATTCCGACCGGCCTGAGCGCGACGGTGCTCTTCATCTTGGGAGCGGCGTTCGGGTTTTTTCTGCTCACCCCCAGCACCTTGCGAGTCTCTTTGGAGATCAACGACCTGATGAGCTACAAGCCGCAGTGGACGCCCGACAGCTACTACTCATTGCTCACCTGGCTGGTGCTCGGAGTGGGCGCGGCGTTCGAGTTTCCCCTCCTCATCGTCATGGCGGTCCACTTCGGCGTGCTGCGGGTCGAGACCCTGCGCAAGTTCCGCCGCCACTCGATCGTGGGCATCTTTATCGTCGCGGCGGTGGTCACGCCCACGCCGGATCCATTTACCCAGACCATGTTCGCCGCGCCACTCTACCTGCTCTTCGAAATCGCCATCCTGGTCGGCGCGCGGGTGCAGGCTCGGCGTGACGCCCGGCTCGCGGCCGCGGGGATAGTCTGACCGTTGTTTTCCCGGACCCTAACCGCCTAGCCTTCGGGTAAAATCCCTCGAGCGACGGCGTCGTCCAGCATCGCCAGCGCGTGCGCCCAGACCGCCTCCGCGCCCTCCCGGGCGTGTTGGTTGCGGGCGATCACCTTGGCGCGGGTGACGCCGTGTTCGCGCCATTTTTCGCCGTCGGTGAGGATGTTCAACAACACCGGTTGCAGCCGGTCGACCGCCGCCGCGAAACGCGCCTCGGGCGTAAGCCGCGCCTCGAATTCCTCCCAACAGGCGCGCAGTTCCGCGCTCTGGTCGGCGGGGAGAAGCCCGAAAATCCGGTCGGCGGCGCGCGCCTCGCGCTCGTGTTGCCCGACCATGCCGGCGGCGTCGTAGGCATAGGTGTCGCCCGCGTCGATCTCGACCAGATCGTGGATGATCAGCATCCGCAGCACGCGGGTGAGGTCGACCGGGGCGTTGCTGTGCTCGGCCAGCGTGATCGCCATCAGGCAGAGGTGCCAGGAGTGCTCGGCATCGTTTTCGCGGCGGCGGCTGGCCGGCAGGAGGGTCTGGCGCCTGATTTCGGCGAGCTTCAGGCACTCGGCCAAAAAGGCGTATTGCTGCTGGAGGCGGGTCATGGCCGCGCGAGGCTGCGCGGGAGGGGCGGACGGGCCGAGCTTTTCCTTGCCCGCCGGGGCCGCGAGGCGTTGCCTAGACCCTTTTCCCTCCCATGAAAATCCTCGTCGCCGACAAGATCTCACCCACGGGCGTCGCCTACCTGCGCCAGCAGCCGGGCTTTGAAGTCATCGAGGCCTACGGCTCCTCCCCCGAAAAGATCATCGACCTGGTCAAGGACGTCCACGCCATCGCCGTCCGCTCGGAGACAAAGATCACCCGCGCGGTGTTCGCCGCCGCCCCCCACCTGAAGGTCGTCGGCCGCGCCGGCGTCGGCGTGGACAACGTCGACGTCGAGGCCGCCACCGAGCACGGCGTGGTCGTGATGAACACCCCGGGTGGCAACACGATCTCGACCGCCGAGCTCACCTTCACCCACATCCTCTGCTGCGCCCGTCCGATCGCGCAGGGCGCGGCCTCGATGAAAGCCGGCAACTGGGATCGCAAGACGCTCAGCGGCGTCGAGCTGCTCCGGAAGAACATTGGCATCATTGGCCTCGGCCGCATCGGCAGCGAAGTCGCGAAGCGCGCCCAGGCCTTTGGCATGAAGGTGCTCGCCTACGACCCCTACCTCACCCCCGCCCGCGCCGCCGCCATGCAGGTCGAATCGGTCTCGCTCGACGCGCTTCTGGCCGGTTCCGACTACATCACGGTGCACATGCCGCTGACCGACGAGACCAACAACATGATCGACGAGGCCGCGCTCGCGAAGTGCAAGAAGGGCGTCCGCATTGTCAATTGCGCCCGCGGCGGCATCGTGAACGAGAAGGCCCTGGTCGCCGCCCTGAAGAGCGGACAGGTCGGCGCCGCCGGCCTCGATGTTTTCGAGACCGAGCCCCTGCCCAAGGATAGCGAGCTTCGCTCCGCGCCCAACATCGTGCTCACGCCCCACATCGCCGCCTCGACCTCCGAAGCGCAGGAGACCGTCGGCATCGAGATCGCCGAGCAGATCGCCGACGTGCTGCTCCACGGCGCGGTCCGCAACGCCGTCAACCTGCCCTCGATGGACGCCGCCGCCGCCAAGGTCATCGCGCCCTACCTCGACCTCGCCGCCAAGCTCGGCACCCTCGTCCAGCAGATCGCGCCCAAGCAGATCGCCAAACTCCGCGTGGTCTACCAGGGCAAGGTCGCCGAATTCGACGTCAACGCCATCACCCGTGCCCTCCAGCGCGGCTTCCTCCGTCGCATCAGCGGCGACGGCGTCAACGCGGTCAACGCCCCCACCTACATCCAGCGCCTCGGTCTCGCCTTCGAGGTGGTCAAATCCATCGACGCGGGCGACTACACCGACCTGATCGAGCTCGAGGCCACCGCCGGCGACGGCACCGTGCACCGCGCCGCCGGCACCCTCATCGGCAAGTCCAACGCGCCCCGCATCGTCGGCATCAACGGCCGCGAGGTCGAGGTCGCCGCCGAGGGTTCGCTTCTCGTCCTCGAAAACAACGACCAGCCCGGTATGGTCGGCGCGGTCGGCACCCTGCTCGGCAACGACGGGGTCAACATCGCCGACATGTCGCTCTCCCGCCTCACTCCCGGCGGCACCGCCTACATGGTGGTGCGCGTCGACCACGAACCCAGCGCCGCCGCCCGCGACGCGATCAAGGCCAACGCCGCGATCAAACTGGCGAAATTCGTGCAGCTCTGAGCCCGGCGCGCAGCGCCGTTTAATTGAAGTCAGGAGCCAGTAGTCAGAATTCAGAATGATTCCACCTGCGGCACAGCCGCGCCGCACTCGTTCTACTGACTCCTGACTTCTGAATTCTGACTTCTTTTTCCTCATCCCATGCTGATCCCCCTCCTCCTTGCCGCCGTCGCCGGCTACCTGTTGGGCTCCCTGCCCTTCGGGTGGCTGATCGCGCGCAAGTTCGGGATCAATATCTTCGAGCACGGCTCGAAAAACCCCGGCGCGACCAACGTGAAGCGCGTGCTCGGCGGCCTCTTCGGCAAGAAGGGCAGACGCGCCGGCGACCTGGCCTTCACGTTGGATGCGCTCAAGGGCGCGGCGGCTGCGGGCTGGCCGCTGTGGCTTATGGGAGCGGGCACGGTCGTGGGAACCACGGCTTCTGAT
>JAIXVP010000457.1 GCA_027482905.1 Opitutaceae bacterium | reverse complement strand
TTCCATCGGAAAGGCCATCGGGGGGTTGATGGCTTTCACGCCCCGGCGTTCCAGCGCGGTAACGATCTGGCGCGCGGTCTCGTTCACATGATAACCGCCCTCATGCGCCTCGACATTCGCCACCGAGCGCGCGGGGTTGCGGATGGGCTCACGGTTCATCCGGCAAACGAAGCTAAGAAGCGTTTTGGTGCGGGGATAGAATCGAAGGATGTGTTCGCGCTCCGAGTCGAGTTCCGGGCGCCCGATGGAGACGACGCCGGCATCGTCGGCTCCGCAATCGAGGGCCAACTGGCGAAGGCTCTCGCGGGTGATGGATTCGGGTCTGGCGGTCGGCACCGGCGTAGCGGTATCCAGGCTGTCTTCGTTTTTTATACCAGGCTTCATTGTATTGATTCTTGATACTCCCGGGCTCGCCCGAGAGTGAGCGTTGCCGGGTTTATATAATCAATACACGTAGGTGGCCGCGAAACCGGCGAAGACGGTGGCGTCCCGCGATTCCAGTTTATAGTCGCGGTCGTGGTAGTCGGCGGCGCGGCTTACAAGCACTCCTGTCGATACACCGACCGAAAGGGCTTTGGTGAGGGCGTAGTCAGCGCCAACACCGAGACGAATGGCGGTGTATTCGAGAGTGGTGTCCGCGAGTGACGGTTTCCCCGCTGCGCCCGGCAGGGGATCGTCCTTGACGTAGAAGGTGCCGTAGTCCACCTCTACCCGGGCGGCGAGGCTGAGGTTTTGCGTGGTTTGCCAAGTCACGTCGGTGCGTGGAAATCCGAGATTGAGCGTCCAACCGGGGTCGAATTTCCATTCCGTGCCGATCACGGGCAACAGGGCGCCAAAATCGGTGGCAAGCGTATCCGCGGCCAAGCCAAACGATACGTTGAGGGTCGGACCAAAGGTGTAGGTGGCGACACCAAAAAAGTTTACTCCGAATCCATCCGAGGAAAAGGAGGTGCCGGCATTGCTAAAGGCGGGGGCGACCACGGCCAGGGCCGACCACTCGGAGTCAAACACTTTATACAAGGAGATCGGAAGGCCAACCGTTTGTAATCGCTCGGGCAATGCGGTGCCGGAATCGCGATCGATGAAGAAGCCATCGTAGTCGATCCCAATCGAGGGCAGCAAGCCCGCGCCGGGGGAAGGGAGCGACCGGGTAAACTCGACACCGAGCTTGCTCACCGTGGCGTCGCCGGCACGCTGGCCGCGTTCATCGAGACCGGTATTTCCGGACGAGGAGAAGCTGATTTTTGTGGTCGTCGGCCTAGCGTTGTCCGCGGCGATATCATCGGATGCGAGGGGAGAAGCGGTGATGACGAGAGGGGCGCAGGCCGCGATAACAAGGAGGTGTGTGTAGTTCATGTGGTGTGATGCGTGAAGGCACCTTGCCGTGGGGCGTCTCCAAGGCATGCCGATTATGGACGGACGGTCTTAAACGAGGACGAAACCAGGGCTGGGGGCCTATCCCCTAGGAGGCAGGCGGGGGTGATATTGTTGGTGTTTTGGTCGACGGATGTCTCAATATCGGGCACAGTAAACCTCTGGCGACGGGTGAAGTTCACCCGTTTCAGAACCCGCATTCCCATCTTTGGCGTTACACTCGCGAACCTGTTGTATTCGTCTGTCTGGTGGTTCCGTGCATGTCAGAGCCAGCGTCTGACGCGGCTCTTGTATTCGGCATAGTCCTGACCAAATTTTGCGCTCATCATCCGCTCTTCGGGCAGGATTTGTAAGCGATCGATGAATGCGATAAACACAACCGGACCGAGCAGGAGTGGAGGTGAGTTGAGCAATACGGCCCAGCTGATCAAGGCTCCCGCGAGTCCGACATACATCGGATTTCGAGTCAGGCGGAAGACTCCGTTGGTCACAAGGCTTGAGGCCCGCTTGATGTTTACCGGATCGATGGTCGTTCTGACCCGGGCAAAGGTCCACATCGCCGTTCCAGCGATGGCCAACGAAAGAGCGCAGGTTAGCGTGAAAAGCGAAGCCCTGAGCGGCGAAAGAGGCACGGTCGGAAGCGCGAACCCATTTGCGGCCCACATGCCAGCGCCCGCCAGCAGCGCAACGAACGGTGGCGGGACCGTGTTTTCGAGGGTCTTCATACAGCGTGCGCGGTTTGAAGGTTTTGCCGGGTGTGCTCGCGGCGCCAGACCTCTGAATCGGCGGAGAGAACGGGAGTTGTGGGCTCGGGGAAGTCTCGCTCCCGGGCCAGACGCTCCAAATCATAACCAGGATGAAGCGGACTTCGTAGGAAGTTGGCCAAAGCCAGCAGCCGATTGGCTGGTGTAACCCGGGCGAAGGGCTGGGACGCATAACGGCGGACGGTCGTTGTGAAAGACTCGGCGGGCGTGCCGGTGACTTCCAACACGGTATCGTTGACACCGCCTTCGAATTCAAAAACGCCGCGACGATGGTCTTCCAAGTAATCCCGCAGGCTGTGAATATGGAAAGGATCGACTCGCTGCATCCGTGCCACTTTCAGAAATAGCCAGAACGGAAGCTCGAGGGGGATGACACGTTTGCCAATCACCTGTCCCATAATCGCGGCGGCATCCCGACCGGAGAGCAGCATGGGACCGGTGGGCCGGTAGCGCTTGCCGACGTGCGACTCGGGGGAAATCAGGATACGGGCCGCCACCCGGGCGATGTCTTCGTTGGATACCGGGGCGCTGCGGCTAGTGCCGGTAAGCACGGGCAATACTCCCAGCAACGTGGCGTAGTCGGTCAAACGCAGGATGTTATCTGCAAAATAACCGGGATTGAGAATGGTGTGTCCCACACCGGGAATCATTGAGAAGATGTTGTCCACAAGCCACATCTGGCGGGTGTGCACCGAGGGATGTGAAGGATTCGATGTCCATTGGCTCATCTGCACGATCGTTTCCAAGCCCGTCTCCCGGGCGGCAACGGCAAAGGCGTTCGCGGCCTGAATCATGTAGGGATGCATCGGTGGCACGAAGTATGCGCGCCGGGTTCCGCGCATGGCTGCGACGAGTTGTCCGGGGTCGAACAGGTCGGCGACGGCGATTGTCGCACCAAGTGACCGTAAACGGTCGCTGCGCTCGTCTTCGCTGCGAACGAGTGCCCGGACAGGCCAGCCTTCGCGAAGCAGTTCTCGGACAAGGGCGCGGCCGGTTTTTCCGGTCGCGCCCGTGACAAGGATATCTGGTTTTACGTTCATGGTAGTATTTCGAGATTTCTATATTAAGAGGAGTGACAAGAAAGTGGTGGGGGCTATCGACACATTGGTTTAAGAGGGTGGATCTAGGCGGGTTCGATTACTTTTGAGTGTATATGCACAATAAGGCCGAAACTAACCTAATTCGATCCTCCGGTGAGATTTTCGCCGGTCATCGCCAGGTCATTGATAAGCGTTTCCCAACGCTGTTGCCCAAGAATGCGGGTGAGCGATTGTTGGGCGGCGCGCCAGACCGGGTAAGCTTTCTCGAGCAGAGCGGCACCTTCTTGGGAGAGGACGAGTTTTAGCTTCCGGCCTTCGCCGGTGGGCACGCTGTAGACCAGATCGGCCCTTTCAAGCGGTCGCAGATTGCGCAACAAGGTGGTGCGATCCATCGCCAGCCAATCCGCTAGATCCGCCATCGTCATGTCTTCGGCGGCGAGGCGGGCGAGAATTGGAAGCTGCGTGACGCGCAGCCCGCAACCGGACAAGGCATGATCGTAATGCTGGGTGACCACCCGGGAAACCCAGCGAAGATTGAAGCAGTAACAGTTCTGGAAATCGTGAAAGGAAATCTCGGGCATATCACATCTGTGCATATGCACATTAAAGGGTCAAGAAGGATAACGCGGATCTATCGGGACGTATTGTTCCAGACAAAGGATAGTGAATCCGGGTTAAAGGCCCCAAAAGCAGCGGCTGGAGGGCGGTGGCGGTGAGAAACTCGGAGCGTGAAGGTCTCAGGTGCAGGAACGTCCAGGTGGCGGCGGGGTCGACGGAAAGACCGGCGCGGAGCGGAACAAGGCGCGAAGCGGAACACTGGGTCGGTGAGTTGACCGCGCGTTAGGTTTTTCCTCACGCGGCAACGGAGACACCCATCGAAGACGGCAACGTCTATTGGGCGTTGACAGCCGGGGCGGTGGGGGCGCGTAGGTCTCTCGACGTGGCGAGGGCGATGACACGGCCCTGGTTGCCGACGGCGCAGTAGAAGTGGTAGACGACGCCCTCGTGTTTCAGGACCCAGGGTTTGTGGGCGAATTGTTGGTCGTAGGGCTCGCTCGGCTCGATGAGGTGGGGGCCGTCCCACTTGGTCCAGTGGACGAGGTCGTAGGAGGCGGCGAAGGTGTCGAAGGCGCCGGGTTTCCAGAAGGCGCCGAAGTAGAACATCACCCACACTTCGCCGATTTTGGCGAGCTGCGGGTCGCCGCTGATGGCCCAGGGCGCGGGGCCGACGTTGTTGATCACCGGGCCGTGACCGAGGCGGCGCCAGACGCGGAGGTCGTCGGAGATGGCGAGGCCGATGCTTTCCTGGCCGTAGGGCGGGGCCTTGCCGTTGTAGGCCATGACGAAGGGCGCGCCGAGGGTGCGGGCCTCGTCGCGGACGATGGCGCTTTTGTAGAGCGTGGTGTGCTCGAAATCGCGGGTGTCGGGCTGGGCGGGCGAGAGGACGGGATTCTCCGGCAGGCGGGTCCACTCGCGGAGAGCGGTGGGATCGTCGGTGTGGGCGAGGCCGATGGAAAGCGGGTCGGTCTCGTAGCCCTGGAGCGCGCCGCCGATGTAGGAGAGCCAATAGCGTCCCTCGTGGGTGCCGAGCTCGTGGGTGGCGTCGTCCCAGCGGGTGTCGTAGAGCGAGAGGCCGCCGTCGGCCTGCCAGGCGTCCCAGCCTTGTTTGGCGAAGGGCAGGATTTTGCCGAGGCGTCGCCAGTGGAGGAGGTCGTCGCTGACCGCGAGGTGGGTCTCGTAGCCGACCTTGTCCTGGTTGACGACGAACATCATGAACCAGCGGCCGCCGTGGCGGAAGACGTTGGGGCAATCGAGCACCTCGCCGGGGCCGGCCGGGAGGACGACGCCGTATTTGTGCGGCGTTTTCACCTGCTCGTGGAGCTCGCGCATGAGTTTGCCGGAAACGAGACGCGGTTTGCCGGATGGAAAAGGAATCACCGCGGGTCGCTCGGCCGCGATCAGCCCACCGACCAAGCCAAGCAAGACGAGAGGGGAGCGGAGCAGGAGGGAGAGCGACATGTCGTAGCGGGTCGACGCGACGGAGATTATGGAGAGGAGGAAGGCGGTCGTTTGCCGGCGGGGTTGGGGGTTGACCAAGGTTCGTAATGCACACGCCCATCGGTAGGGCGTCACCTGAAAAACCGCTTTGAACCGGGTTTGTCGCATGCCAAACGCACGGCGATTCGCACTCTGGGTTGCCAGCGGGCGACCAGTGCGCTTGCTCGGAGTTCAAGCGTGCCCCTTCGCGCCCATTCTCCCCGTCTCCCCACCGATGTTCCGCGGTCCTTCCTTCCTTGTCGTTTTTTTTCTGCGTTCGCTGGTTTGCGCCGTGCTGTTGCACACGGCTCTGGGTGGCGCGCCACGCGAGGAACGTCAGCTGGTGGACGGGTGGCGTTTTCACGAAGGGGACGAGCCGGCGGCGACCGCGGTCGATTTTGATGATTCGCGGTGGAGGCAGGTCGCTTTGCCGCACGACTGGAGCATCGCTCGTGCGCCGGATCCGGCGGCACCGGCGGCGGGACACGGAGGTTATTTCCCCACCGGCACGGGCTGGTATCGTTTGCGGTTGGACGTCCCGCCCGGGTGGGACGGCCGCCGGGTGGAAATCGAATTCGAGGGCGCGGCGATGGGCGCCGAAGTCTGGTGCAACGGTGTGGCGCTCGGTCGCTGGGCCTACGGCTACACCCCCTTTCGGTTTGATCTCACGCCCCTTCTCCGGGCGGGGGCGGACAATGTCCTGAGCGTCCGGGTGGACAATGCCGCGCAGCCGAACAGCCGTTGGTATTCCGGTTCGGGTCTTTACCGGCCGGTTTGGTTGCGCGTGACCGATCCCGTGCGCTTGCCGGAGGGCGGCGTCTGGGTGACGACGGAGGAGCTGAACGCAAAACAGGCCCGGCTTCGGGTGCATACGGAGGTGGCTGGTTTCGCGGCCGAAACCCGGGAGATCGCGGTCGAGGTGGAGTTGTTCGATCCCCGCGGCCGGACGGTCGGCCGGGCCCGGACCACGGCGACCCTGGCGGCGAAGACGACCTGGAGCGGCGCGTTCGACCTCACGGTGGACAAGCCGCGCACCTGGAGTCCCGAGTCTCCCCGGCTCCACCGGGTCGTCGCGCGGGTGCGCGAACCGGGCGGGCGCCTGTTGGACGAGACGGCGGCCCGTTTCGGCATCCGCACCGTGCGGGTTTCGCCCGAGCGCGGGTTCGAGTTGAACGGGCGCCCGGTGAAATTGTTCGGCGGCAACGTGCATCACGACACCGGACCGCTCGGCGCGGCCGCGTTCGCCCGCGCGGAGGAGCGCAAGGTCGAGCTGCTCAAGGCCGCCGGCTTCAACGCCGTGCGGACCGCGCACAACCCGCCATCGGTCGCCTTTCTCGACGCCTGCGACCGGCTCGGTCTGCTGGTGGTGAACGAGATCTTCGACGGCTGGGAAAAGGCCAAAAACAAGCGCGACTACGGCGGGTTGTTCAAGGACTGGTGGGCGCACGACGTGGACGCATGGGTGCGTCGCGACCGGCATCACGCCTCGGTCGTGATGTGGAGCACGGGCAACGAGATGTTTGAGCGTGGCAACGGAGAAGGGCTCCGCATCGCCGGGGAACTCGCGGACCGGATTCGCGGACTCGATCCGACCCGCCCCGTCACCGCCGGGGTGAACGGCCTGGCCAAGCCGGAGGATTGGCCGAAGCTCGATCCGTTGTTCGCGCGTCTCGACGTGGCGGGATACAACTACGAGCTCCACCGCCACGCCGCCGACCACGCGCGTCGTCCAGAGCGCGTTATCATGGCGGCGGAATCCTACCAGACGGAGGCGTTCGCCAACTGGGCGGCGATGACGGATCACCCCTACGTGATCGGCGACTTCGTCTGGAGCGCGTCGGACTACCTGGGCGAGGCCGGCATCGGTCGCGTGTTTCCGCCGGGGCAGGAGGCGAAAAAGCACTGGGAGGCCGAGATGTTTCCGTGGCATGGCGCCTACTGCGGCGACCTCGACCTGACCGGCTGGCGCAAACCGGCCTCGCATTACCGCCAGATCGTCTGGGATCGGGGCGAGCAGCTTTACGCGGTCGTCCGCGTGCCACCTCCGGGCGGCGGAGAGTGGAATCTGACGCCCTGGTCCATGGCGCCCACGCTTCCGTCCTGGACCTGGCCCGGGCAGGAGGGCCGGCCCATGACGGTGGAGGTGTATTCGCGGCACGACGCGGTGCGACTGGAGCTCGACGGACGGGTGTTGGGCGAGTTGCCGACGACGCGGGCGGAGGAGTTCAAGGCGGTGTTCACGGTGCCATACGCGCCGGGCGAGTTGAAGGCGACCGGTCTCCGCGGCGCGCGGTCGGCCGAGATTTTTACGCTGCGCACGGCGGGAAGCGTGGCGAAGCTGAGGCTGCGCGCGGACCGCGCGGTGCTCCGGGCCGATGGCCAGGACCTCGCGTTCGTGACCATCGAGGCGCTGGATCGGCAAGGCGTGTGGCAGCCGCAGGCGGAGCAACGCTTGTCGGTGCGAGTCGAGGGCGCGGGCACGCTGGCCGCGTTGGGCTCCGGCGACCTGACGGCGATCGACACCTACGGGGGGCCGACGCGGTCGCTTTACCAGGGTCGAGCCCTCGCCGTGGTGCGGGCGGGGACGCGACCCGGCAAGATCGCGCTCGTCGTCGAGGCGCCCGGATTGCCGGTCGCGAAGCTTCTCCTGAAAACCGCGTCACCCTGATTTCATGCTCAACCCATTCCTGTTTCTCGCCCTGCTCGCGGGGGCCTTCGTTTCCATCGGATCCGCCGCCGACACCCGAGGGGCGACGGAGCCGCGGCCCATCCCGCCGCTGATGTATGGTTCCGCCTGGTATCCCGAGCAGTGGCCCGAGGTGGAATGGGACTCCGACCTGGCGCGGATGCGCGCCGCCGGACTCAACATGGTGCGCATCGGCGAGTTCGCCTGGAGTTCGCTGGAGCCTTCCGAGGGGCGCTACGAACTCGACTGGATGGAGCGCGCGGTCGCCGCCGCCGCGCGCCACGGACTGGTGACCATCATCGGAACGCCGACGGACACGCCGCCCGCCTGGATGACCACGAAGTATCCCGAGATCCTGCGCGTGGCCGAGGACGGCGCGCGGCTCCAGCACGGATCCCGCCGGCATTTTTCCATCGGCAGCGAGAAATACCGCCGGCTCTGTCGCGAGATGGTCGACCGGCTCGCCGATCGGTTCGGCCGCAATCCGAACGTGGTGGCCTGGCAGATCGGGAACGAATACACGGAGGACTCCTTCGACCGTGAGTCGCGCGAACGATTTCACCGCTGGCTGGAGGCGAAATACGGTTCGCTCGACGCGCTGAACACGAGCTGGGGCACGGCCTACTGGAGCCAGACCTACACCGAGTGGAGCCAGATTCCGATGACCACGGGACGGTCCAATCCCGGGCTCCTGCTCGAATACAAACGCTTCGTCACCGACACGTGGCGCGACTTTCAGCGCAACCAGATCGAGGCGCTCCGGCGGCGGGTTGATCCGCGGCAACTGATCACCACCAACCTCGGCGGATTGGGCTGGGCCAATCGGTTCAACCGCCAGCACATCGCCGCCGACCTCGATGTCATCTCGTGGGACGAATACCTCGGCTCGGGTTGGTTCGACAAAACGAAGAACGGCACCGGGCACCTCGATCCCTTGCGCAGCGGCGCCACGCACGATCTGGTGCGCGGCTGGAAGCAGAGGAATTTCTGGGTGCTGGAAATGCCGCCCGGCTTCGTGGACTGGGGCTCGGTCAGCAACTCGCTGGACCGCGGGGAGACCCGCGCCATGGCTTGGCACGCGGTCGGCCATGGCGCCGATTGCGTCGCGTTCTGGCAGTGGCGCAGCGCGCTCAACGGCCAGGAGCAATACCATGGCTCCCTCGTCGGCCCCGACGGCGACCCCGTGCCGGTTTACGAGGAGGTCGCGCAAGCCGGGGTCGAGTTCGCCCGGGCGGGTCCGGTGGTCGCCGGGACCGAGCCGGTGTCCGAGGTGGCCTTGATCCACGATTACGACAGCCGCTGGGCCATCGACTTCAATCCCTTCAGCCAGCGTTACGACCAGATGCAGATCCTGATCGATTATTATCGGGTGCTGCGCGAGGCGACGCAGGCCGTGGACATCGTCACGCCCGAGATGGATCTCGCCCGCTACAAGCTCGTCGTCGCGCCGAGCCTGAACGTGGTTTCGCCCGCGCTGGCCGGGCGCCTCGCCGACTACGTCCGCGCCGGCGGGCATCTCGTGCTCGGCCCGCGCGGCGGAATGAAAAACGAATCCAACGCGCTCAATCGTGAGCGGCAGCCGGGACCGCTGGCGCCCGCGGTCGGCGGCCGGGTGGAGCAGTTTTATGCCTTGATCGAGGACGCGCCGGTCTCCGGTTCCTGGGGCGCGGGCAAGGCCACCGTCTGGGCCGAGCGGCTGGATCGGCTCGCGCCCGACGCGGAGGTGGTGCTGCGTTTCGGAGTCGGCAACGATTGGTTGGCCGGGCATCCGGCGGCCATTCGCCGCCCGCTGGGCAAGGGCGTGATCACCTACCTCGGCTCGGTCTTGGACGACACCTTGATGCGGCGGGTCGCGCTCGCGTGGGTGAAGGAGGCCGACGTTGCCGGCTCGGTGGTTTCGGCTCCTCCGGGCGTCAAGGTGAGTCGCCGGGTGGGCGGCGGGCGCGAGGTGTATGTGATCACCA
>JAIXVP010000406.1 GCA_027482905.1 Opitutaceae bacterium | reverse complement strand
TTTTGGAGATTTTGTCCGAGGCCGCCCTGATGGAATTCATCGCGGAGGTCATCTCCCCGATGTCGGCCGCGCCGGCCTCGGCGGCTTCACGGGTCTGGTGGGACAATCCTTTGGCCTGCGCGGCGTTCTCGGCGTTGCGACGGGTCATACCGGAGATCTCCTCGAGCGCGGCGCTGGTCTCCTCCAGGGTGGCGGCCTGCTCGCTGGCGCCTTCGGCGAGGGATTGGCTGGACCGGTTGATCTCGAGTGCGGCGGCGGTGAGTTGGGTGGACCCCGCGGATAGCCGGGCGCTCAGGTCCCCGAGCACACGGCGGGTGCGGCGCACGATGGCGAAGCCGATGATCGTGGCGGAAAGCAACGCGGCGGCCGCGCCCACGACCAGCACGAGGCGGGTGGTCCGGATGATTTGCACGGAGGCATCCGAGCTGGCGCGGGCGCTGTCCTGGATGTGCCGGGCGAGCGCGGCGAGGGCGTCGATGTAGGCGACGAAAACAGGGTGAAGGTTTTGGGTGATGGCGTTCTCGGCCCCGGAGGCGTTGTTTCGGCTGAGTTCCAGCGCGGCGTTGCGCGCGCTCCGATAGTCGGCGCGCCGTTGTTTCACCGTCTCATAGAGCGCGCGCTCCGTTTCGTCCATCGGCAGGGCCTCGAGTTTTTCATACGTGGCGGAGAGCGAGGCGGACATCGTTTCCAGCTTTTTCTCCAGCTCTGTCATGTGGGACGAATCTTTTTCCAAAAAATGCAGGAAAACGTTGATATAGTTCTCCTTAACCGTGGCCGCGAGGTCCCCGACCAAGGCCAGGGCGGGCAGGCTGCGCTCGACCACCTTGGCGTTCGCGCGCTCCACCGCGAGCATGCGTTGATAGGCCACTCCGCAGATCACGGCGATGAGCAGGGTGAGGCCGGCGAATCCGAGGGTGACGAGCCGTCCGATGGTCCAATTTTTCATAGAATGGGAGGTGGGGCATCAAACTATCGGCCGAATCGGTTCGGGCTTGAGAAGGCATGGTGGCTGGAAACACCCACGGGACCGGCGAGGCGGTGGTGGTCGCGCTTCGCGGTTTGCTCGCAGGCTTTTTCCGACTAGTCGTTCGTGGTCATGAACCACTACGATTTCCCGAGTCGCTTCCGAACCCTCTACGACCACGCCCTCGACCTGTATCGAGCCGGACGACGCGGGGCCGAGACTTATTTCGACGCCAACCAATCCGCCTGGCTGGCGGCCAATGGTTTAACGGCGCAGCACCTCTATGATTACGCCGAGGACGACACGGGTGGCGGTGAGCCCGGGTTCGGCCACGCCCTGGCCATCGAGACCGTTCGTCGGGATTACTTTCTCAACGTCCAGGGGGGGCGTGGCACCGGGGTGGTGGCCGATCCCGCGACCTGGCCGGATAAGTCGGCGGCGGTGGACGGCATAGTCTGGCTGCCCCGCATCCTGCCCAAGACGCGCGCCAAGCTCCGCGGCGAGTTGCCCGCCTCGATGATGTATGGCTGCGGCGGAGACCGGCGGTTTTTCAAGGAGAACGACATCCTGCCGGCGGAGTTTCTCGCCCTGATCTGGCGCGCGGGCGATGACGACGCCGCGATCATCGCCTGGGTGAAGCGCAGGAAGGCCGGCCGCTAAGGTCCGGGCGCCGCGTCCGGGTCGCGGGTCGGTTTCGACTCCGAACCCCTGGCTTCCACCTGGTTTAGCCAGCCTCGGGTGGACGTCCCGCAGACCTTGGCGAATGCGCGGGATACGGCGCTGGCCTCGCTGAAGCCGAGGTAAGCGGCGATTTTTTCCAACTTCCAGCCGTCACGGAGACAGCGTTGGACGACCGCCATGCGCAGGCGCGCCAGTTCCGTCCGGGGGGCGTCCCGGCCGGCGTCCGCGAATAGGCGGCGCAGGTGGGCGGGCGACACCCCGACCGCGCGCGCGACCGCGGCTGCGGAGGGGTTCTCGGCGATGTTCTCCTCGAACCAGTGCAAGGCCTGCTCGACCCGATCGGCGACCGGCCGTTTCGCGGGCGGCGGCGTGGCGCGCGTCAACACCAGCAACGCCACCTCGATCAGGATTTGTTCGAGTTTCAGTTTCAGACGAACATCGGCCGCGCCGGCCATTTCCGCCACGTCCTCCAGGCGGGCGGCGAAGTGGCGACGCTCCGCCTCGCTCAGGGATAGCAGGAGCGTTCCAGCCATGTTCACATGGGCGGACAACTCCTCCGGGACGGTCCGGAAATGCAGGACGAAGACCTCCGATACTCCGGCGCCGTCGTCCGTCCAGCCGTGCGGGGAATCCGGGTGGGCGAGGTGGAGACGAGGGGATCGCGCCGCTTCGCTCGGCAGGACGGAGTTGTCCGGTCGGGCGTTCCCCTTGAAAACCCATTGCAGCTCCCAGTAGCCGCGCGGCCGGCCCAGGACCGGGCGGAGCCCATAGGTGCGGGCGCCCTTCGCCATATAGACCAGATTCTGAGCCGAGCCCGTCATGCGCGTTTCTGTCATCTTTGCGCGCGATCCGGCAATGGCAAAGGACGGGGTGATAGGGTAGTCTGCGAGCGAGATCGACGGGCACCCCATCCCGCGATCCCCGCCGCCCCGTCCCGATCCATCCATGCTCTTCCTTCGTCACCGTTGGCTCGCCCCCGGTCTTGTGTTTCTCGCCGGGTTTTTGCCCTGCTTTTCGGCTCCCGCCGCCGAGTTCCGGCTCTTTCTCGCGCCGCAAACCCTGCGCTCCGACGAGGCCACGCTGATCTGGGACAAACCGGAAGGCGCCGAGGCCGGCCTCGCCTACGAAGTGCTGCGCGACGGCCAACCTTGCGGGGAGACACGCAAGACCCACTTCACCGCCCGCGGGCTCGCTCCAGAGCACGCCTACGTTTTCGCCGTCCGCGCCCGTGCCGCCGCCGGCGCCGAAGACCCCGGCAACCGATCGGAGAGTAATCCGCTCGAACTGCGCACCCTTTCACCGGAGCCGGTCGTCTCCGTCCTCGACCACGGCGCGGTCGGCGACGGCCAAACGCTAAACACTCCCGCCCTCCAGGCCGCGATCAACGCCTGCCCGCCCGGCGGGGTGGTGCGCCTGCCGGCCGGGGTGTTCCTCAGCGGCGCGCTGTTTCTCAAAAGCGACATGACCTTGGAAATCGCCGAGGGCGGAGTGCTCAAGGGCTCCACGAATCCCGCCGACTACGCCCCGTTTATCCGCAATCGTTTCGAGGGTTGGGAAATGGACACCTACGCCAGCCTGCTCAACGCCGGCACCCTGGACTCCGCCGGGCCGGCCAACGTGCGCAATCTCAGCATCCGCGGCGCGGGCACGATCTCTGGCGGCGGGAAAAAACTCTCCGACGCCGTGCGCGCCGAGTTCCCGGGCGTCAAAGGCCTGCGTTCGCGCGGTCGGTTGATCCTCCTGATGAACGCGGAGAAAGTCGAGGTGGCCGGGCTCACCTTGGAGGAGACGCCGTGCTGGACGCTCCACTACATCTACTCGAAAAACGTGAGCCTGCACGGACTCGCCATTCGAAGCGACGTGCTGAACGGCGACGGTATCGACCCGGACTCGTCGGAGAACTCCTTCATCTTCGACTGCGCCTTCGACACCGGCGACGACTGCATCGCGATCAAGTCCGGGAAAAATCCCGAGGGCAACGTGGTCAACCGCCCCACCGCGAACGTGCGGGTGTTCGACTGCCGCTTCGACCGCGGCCACGGCATCTCCATCGGCAGCGAGATGTCCGGCGGCGTGCGCGGCGTGCTGATCGAGGACTGCGTCGCCGGCCCGCTTCTCCATGGCCTGCAAATCAAGGCGACCGAGAAGCGCGGCGGTTTCGTCGAGGATGTGACCGTGCGCGACTGCACGCTCCGGCAGATCACCGTCTACACCAAGCTGCCCTACAACAACGACGGCGGGGCCGCGCCCGCTGCGCCCTTTTTCCGTAACTTTCGTTTCGAAAACATCGATCTCACCGAGGCCAACCCGGCCAAGCCCGCCATCGTCGTAAACGGCTTCGAGGCCGAGGGGCACCGCACCCGAAACGTCTCCTTCCAGAACATCCGCCTGCCCGCCGGCGCGACGGTCCAGCTCGACCGCGTCGCCAACGTGACCTTCACCGGCATCACCACCCCCGACGCCACGCCCCCCGTCTACGAGATCACGCGGTCCACCGACGTCCACCTCCCCTAAGCTCTCGCCCCGCCCTGCGAGCGTTTGCCCTTTGTTTGCTTCCCACCCCATGCCCCGCTTCATCCGCCTGCTCCTGCTCCTATCGTCCTTCGCCCTTGGTCCCGCGTCATTCGGCGCCGTCTCCGAGTCCGCCCCGCTTCCGCTCACGTTTTTCCAAAACCTCGCCGCAGCCCGCCCGCAGACCGTCGTCACCTACGGCACCAGCCTCACGGCCGCCGCCGAATGGCCCGACGCCCTTCATCGCTACTTCGATCGTCACTTCCCCGGTCAGGTCGCGTGCTTCAATGCCGCCCAGTCCGGCCAGCACTCAAACTGGGGCCTGGCCAACCTGGACGCCCGCGTGCTCTCCCATAAACCCGACCTCGTTTTCATCGAGTTTTCCGTGAACGACGCAGCCACCAAACACGGCATCTCCGTCGCCCAATCCGTCGCCAATCTCGACACCCTGGTTCAGACCCTGCGTCGGCAAAATCCGTCCGTCGACATCATCGTGCAAACGATGAACCCCGCTTGGGATTCACCCGCCTCCGCCCCCAAACTCTACGCCAGCGACCGCCCCGAGCTTGCCACCTACTACGCAGCCTGCCGCGACTACGCCCGCGACCATCGCCTGCCCCTCGTCGATCACTACCCCGTGTGGGCCGCGATCCAGCAATCCGATCCCGCCCGGTTTCACGCCCTCATTCCTGACGGGATCCACCCCGCTCCCGAGGCCAGCCTCACCATCACCTGGCCCGCCATCGAGACCCTCCTCGAGCAAGCCCGCCTCCCCGCCCTCTGATATCTGACGTCTGACCTATGACTTCTGTCCTCCGTCCTCCGCCTGTCCCATGCGTCTCTTCCGCCTGCTACTTCTCAAACGGATCTTGGTCATTGGCCTGCTCTCCGTAGCCTCGGGAAAAGAGGAACACTTGTCATTTCGCGCCGTCCCCGTCGCCGCCACCGCCATACACTCCGGCGTCCCGTGGTATGACCAGCACCACCAGGCCGTCAGCGCCCGCGGCGCCGGCCTGATCCAAGAGGGCAACCGCTTCTACCTTTTCGGCGAGTTCAAGCGCGATCACGGCAACGCTTTCGTCGGCTTCAGTTGCTACTCCTCAGCCGACCTCGCCACTTGGATCTTCGAGAGTATCGCCCTCCCCGTTCAGCCCGAAGGCCCTCTCGGCCCCGACCGCGTCGGCGAGCGCCCCAAGGTCATGAAAAATCCCCGCACCGGCGAGTTCGTGATGTTCATGCACACCGACAACGCCGCCTACAAAGACCAGGCCGTCGGCTACGCCACCAGCCCTTCCATCACCGGCCCCTACACCTTCCACGGCCCGCTCCTCTTCGCCGGCCAGCCCGTAAAAAAATGGGACATGGGCGTCTTCCAGGACGACGACGGCTCTGGCTACCTCATCACCCACTCCGGCAATCTCTACGCTCTTTCGGACGACTACAAATCCGTCGCCCGCCAGCTGGTCAAAGACATGACGCCCCACTGCGAGGCCCCCGCCATCTTCAAGCGCGAGGGCCTCTACTACTGGCTCGGCTCCGGCCTCACTGCCTGGGAGCGCAACGACAATCACTACTTCACCGCCATCTCCCTCGCCGGCCCATGGCAAGACCGCGGCCTCTTCGCCCCTCAGGGCACGCTCACCTGGAACTCCCAGACCACCTTCGTCCTCCCCGTCACCGGCTCCGAGACCACCACCTACCTCTTCCTGGGTGATCGCTGGGCCCATCCGCGCCAAAACTCCGCCGCCACCTACGTTTGGCAACCGCTCCAGTTCGACGCCGACGGCCGGCTCTCCCTCCCCGAGTTCCACCAGAGCTGGAACCTCGACACCCGAACCGGCCGCTGGGCGCCTGTCTCCCTCAGGGGAAAACTCCTCAACATTCCTCCCGCAGAAGGCTGGACTCCCCACACAGACGCCGCCGGCGTTACCGACCTCCGCTCCAAAGTCAAAGGCGCCACCCTCACCCTCCCCTTCACCGGGACCCAGGTCGCCATCCACGGCGTAGCCCGCTCCGACGGCGGCTTCGGCGAGATCCAAATCAAAGACCACACCGGCAAAGTCGTCCTGACGTCCATCGTCGAGACCTACTGCCTCTACCCCGAAGCCTCGCTCAAATTCCTCAGCCCGCGCCTCCCCCCCGGCGACTACACGCTCACCGTCACCGTTCTCGGCGAACGCTTCTTCTGGCAGGCCAAACGCGCCGCCTACGGCAGCTCCGACGACTTCGTCTCCGTGCAAAAAATTCTCCTAGTCGATTAGGTGGGCGCGGCGCTGAGTGCAGCGAAGTCCCGCCAGGGGCATTCCCACATTCCAGCATTCCACATTAACACTTCCGTCCTTCGTGATTCAAATTTCCCCCTACCCCGCCTGTCCCATGCGTTTACTCCGCCTGCTTCTTCTCCATTCGTCATTCGTCATTGGACATTGGTCATTTTGCGCCGTCCGCGGCGCAGCCTCCGCTCCCCGCCTCTCCATCCTCGACACCGGCGCCATCGCCGCCGCCACCACGGTCAACACCGCCGCCATCCAGTCCGCCATCGACCGTCTCGCCTCCTCCGGCGGCGGCACCGTCGTCATCCCGCGAGGCATCTTCGTCTCCGGCGCCCTCGACTTCCGCCCCGGCGTGAATCTTCATCTAGAAAAAGACGCCGTGCTCCGCGCCTCCACCGACCTTGCGTCCGACTTTCCGCCGCGCCGGACCCGGATCGAGGGTCATTTCGAGGAAAGTTTCACGCCCGCGCTGCTCAACGCCGACGGTTGCGACGGACTGCGTATCACCGGCGAAGGCACCCTCGACGGCGCCGGACGCCCGATCTGGGATCTTTTCTGGAAACTCCGCAAAGCCGCCCCGGACAAAGCCAATTTCAAAAACCTCGCCATCCCGCGCGCCCGACTCGCCCTGATCGAAAACTCCCGCGACGTCTTGATCGAGGGCGTCACCTTCAATGATTCCCAATTCTGGAATCTCCACCTCTACCGTTGCCGCGACGTCCTGGTCAAAAACGCCCGCTTCATCGTCCCCGACGACTACAAGCAGGCCCCGAGCACCGACGGTATCGATGTGGACAGTTGCCAGGACGTGGGTGTGGACGACTGGTTCTTCTCCGTGACCGACGAGTGCATCGCGATGAAGGGCACGAAGGGCCCGTTCGCGTTGGAAGACAAACACAGCCCGCCGGTCGAGCGCGTGCGCGTCACCCGTTGCGTTTTCAAACGCGGCCACGCGGCCGTCACGCTCGGGAGCGAAGCCACCGTCGTGCGCGATTTGCTGGTGCGGGACTGCCGGGTCGCGGGTGCGATGGTCGTGGCCAATTTCAAACTGCGTCCGGACACGCCGCAGCGTTACGAAAACATCCGGTATCAAGACATCACGCTGGAAAGCACGGAGGGCGCTTTCGTCTCCATGCAGCCGTGGACGCAATACCTCGATCTGAAGGGGCTCGCGCCGCCGCGGTCGGTGGTCCGCGACGTCACCTTTTCCGGCCTCCGCGGACGTTTCGGTTCGTTCGGGGTTGTTTCCGGCAATCCCGGCCAGACTGAAATCATGGCCGTGCGGTTTAAGGACGTGGACGTTAACTTCGTCCGGCCGAAACTTGGCGTGTGGGCTGGGAGCGAGGTTTATTTCGATCATGTGAACGTGAACGGCTCGCCATACCCGCCCACCCCATGATTTCCTCGGTGTGTATCGGCTTCATAAAACCGGACGCGTTCATGCGCTTTCTTTGCGCGATTTTAGGTCTCTGGTTCGGTGCGTGGCTTGGGGCGCAAACGCGGCCCGCGGACGCGCCGCCTACCACCGCCCCGGGCTGGCCCGCGATCACGCGCGAGGCCCGGCCGTGGACCTTCAACTGGTGGCTCGGCTCGGCGGTGGACGAGGACAATCTCGGACGGGAACTTGATCGTTACCGCGACGCGGGACTCGGCGGCATTCACATCATTCCCATTTACGGCGCGAAGGACGCCGCGGCGCGCTGGATTCCGTTTCTCAGTCCCGAGTGGTGGCGGATGTTCGACTGGACGGTCGCGGCGGCGGAGCAGCGCGACCTCGGCGTTGATCTGACGGCCGGCACGGGGTGGTGTTTCGGCGGACCGAACGTCACGGAGGAGGAAGGCGGGAAGCGGCTGGTGTTGATCAACACGGCCTTTCCCGCCGATGGCCGCATCACGCCGCCCAAGGGCTTCGATTCCATCGCGTGGCAATCGTTCGCGGCGGTCTCGGCCGCCGGCGCGCGCGAGGACCTGCGTTCGCTCGTGCGAGCGGACGGGCGGCTGGGTTGGATGCCGCTCGGTGCGGTCGACGGCTGGACGGTGGTCGCGGTCGGCGCGCAGAGCACCGGGTTGAAGGTCAAACGCGCGGGGCCCGGGGGCGAAGGCAGGATGATTGATCCCCTGTCGCCGACGGCGATGGCACACCACCTCGCACCATTTCAGGAGGCCTTCGCCGCCGGCTCCGGCCACGCCCGGCCGCGCGCGATCTATCACGACTCCTACGAGTATTACGAAGCGGCCTGGAGCCCCGCGCTCGCGGACGAGTTTTTCCGCCGGCGCGGCTACCGGCTGGAGGATCACTGGGACCTGCTCGCGGGGCAGGGCGGATCGGATTCGGTGGGTCGTCTATGGAGCGACTACCGCCGGACGGTCTCTGATGTGATGGTGGACAAAGTCTTTCCGCTCTGGACCGACTGGGCGGCGGAGAGCGGCCTGCGCACCCGTTTCCAGGCCCACGGCGCGCCGGCCAACCTTCTCGATCTCTACGCGCTGGCCTCGATTCCCGAGACCGAGATGTTCGGCCACGGCGGCCCCGACCCGCTGGACTCGCGTTTCGACCAAAATATCGGCGGGGCCGACCGCGACATGCAGGTCAGCAAATTCGCCTCGTCCGCCGCGCACGTGACCGGCCGGCGGCTGGTTTCCGCCGAGACCGGCACCTGGATGGCGGAGCATTTTCACGAAACCTTCGAGGAGCTGAAGGGCTTCACCGACCGCTTGTTCGTCGCCGGCGTGAACCATGTTTTTTATCACGGCAACGCCTACTCGCCCGACGACGTTCCGTGGCCCGGCTGGCTTTTCTACGCCGCCAGCGAGCTCAACACCCGCAACCCGCTCTGGCGGGAGTTCGCGGCGTTCAACACCTACGTTACCCGCGTGCAGTCCCTTCTGCAGGCCACCGAGCCGGACAACGACTTCCTGCTCCACTGGCCCATCGATGACGTCTGGAGCGATCCCAAGCCCGGGGTGTCTCTGTTGAGCGTGCACAGCCGAAACTGGGTGCCGCCCCTCGGCCATGAGCTTTTCGCGCGGGGCCACGCCTTCGACTACGTCAGCGACCGGCAGATCGCGGGGCTGCGGATCCGAGACGGGGGCGGGGTCGGTCTCGAGGGTGGGGCAGGCTATCGCGCGGTGCTCTTTCCGGCGTCGATGACCTTCCGGCCGGAAACGGTGCGCGCGGCGCTACGCCTGGCCGAGGCCGGCGCGACGGTCGGGTTTGTCACGCCGGTCGCGCATGATGTGCCCGGTCTGGGCGGGCTTGAGCGGCGGAGGAGCGAGCTGCGGGACCTGTTGCCCGATTTTGGTCGTGAGGCATCGACCGAGGCCCGGGAGCTGCGGCGGGGGCGCGGGCGGATTTTGTTCGGACCGGCGGAAAAGGTCCTGGCGCTGGCGGGTATTTTTCCCGAGCCGGCGCTGCGCGCCCACCCGGGATTGCTTCTGCTGCGCAAAACCGAGGGTGGGGCGCCGGGCTATTTTCTGGTCAACCATGCCCTCGAAGCGCTCGACGGCTGGGTCGAGTTGGGGCGCCCGGCCGCGGCCGCGAGTTTGCTGGATCCCCGGACGGGCGTGATCTCGGCCGGCCGGGTGCGCCTGAACGCCGCCGGTCGGACCGAGGTGCGACTGCGGCTGGAGCCCGGGCACAGCCTCTGGGTGCGCACCCGCCTGAACGGCTCGGAAGCGGCATCAACCGCGGGCTTGGCGACGCCCGACGGGCTCGTGCGACCGGGCCGGACCTTGTTCGCCTTGGACGGCCCGTGGCGGGTGGAGTTTATCGCGGGCGGCCCGGAGCGGCCCGACCCGTGGGAACCGGCGCGTTTGGGTTCTTGGACCGAGGGCGGCGACGTCCGGCGCGAGGCTTTCGCGGGCACCGCGCGGTATGTCACGCGTTTTGACCCGGGTGAAGTCGGCACCGGGGAATGTTACCTCGACCTGGGCGAGGTTTTCCACGTGGCGCGGGTGCGGCTAAACGGGCGCGACCTGGGCGTCACGTTTATGCGTCCGCATCGCGTTGCGGTCCCGGCCGACTTGCTCCGTTCGGTTGGGAACGAACTGGAGATCGAGGTGACCAATCTGGCCGCCAACCGTATCCGGGACCTGGATCGGCGCGGAGTCGCGTGGCGGAACTTTTATTTCGTCAATATCCGCTACCGGGAGCTGAACGCGGCGGAGTGGCCGCTGGCGCCCTCCGGCCTGCTCGGACCGGTCCGGCTGCGGGCGGCGGAGCGCGACGAGGAAGCGCGGTAGGGTATTGAGGCGGGGCCGGGCGGGAGGCGCCGGCGGGAGGCGATACCGCTTCAGCCCGCGATCTCGACGTGCGGGTCGATGTCGGCGTCGTAGTCGATGCCGGGCAGGCCGAAGCCGAAGAGCTTGAGGAACTCGGTGCGGTAGCCGGCGATGTCGGTCAGGGCGGCGAGGTTCCCGGTGTTCACCTGCGGCCAGAGCGCGGCGACCTCGGCCTGCGCGTCCGGGCGCATCTCCCAGTCGTCGATGCGCACGCGGCCGGCGTCGTCGAACACCAGGCCGTGGCCGCCGTAGAGCTGGGTGCGGAAGAGGCGGTCGATCTGCTCGATGCAGCCCTCGTGGCTGCCCTTGGCCTTCATGACCTTGTAGAGCATCGAAATGTAGAGCGGCACCACCGGGATGGCCGAGCTCGCCTGGGTGACGAGGGCCTTGTTCACGGAGATGAAGGCGCGCCCGTAGCCGTTCACCTTGAGGGTGGCGTTGATGGCCTTGGCGGCGCGTTCGAGGTCGTTTTTGGCCAGGCCGATGGTGCCGTTTTTGTAGATCGGCCAGGTGAGCTCGGGCCCGATGTAGGAGTAGGCGACGGAGGTGGCGCCGGGGGCGAGGAGCTTGGCCTCGTCGAGGGCGTTGATCCACATCTCCCAGTCCTCGCCGCCCATTACGGCGGTGGTGTCGGCGATCTCGGCCTCGTTGGCGGGCTCGATGGTGATGGAGCTGACGATGCCCTTGTCGGTGTCGACCGTCTGGTTGGTGTAGCTCTGGCCGACGGGTTTCAGGACGGACTTGTGCGTGACGCCGGTCTTCGGGTGGGTGCGGCGCGGGGAGGCGAGGGAGTAGACCACGAGATCGACCTGTCCGAGGTCCTTCTTGATCGCGGCGAGCACCTCGGCCTTGAGCGCGTCGGAGAAGGCGTCGCCGTTGAAGTTCCGGGCGTAGAGGCCGGCGGCGCGGGCGGCGGTGGTGAAGGCGGCGGTGTTATACCAGCCGGGGGTGGCGGTTTTGTCCGGCTCGGAGGGGCGCTCGAAAAACACGCCGATGGTCGCGGCGCCGGAGCCGAAGGCGGCGGAGATGCGGGAGGCGAGGCCGTAGCCGGTGGACGCGCCGATCACCAGGACCTTCTTGGGGCCCCGGGAGATGGGGCCGCCGGCTTGGACGCGGGCGATTTGTTCCTGGACGTGGGCGGCGCAGCCGGCGGGGTGGGCGGTGACGCAGACGAAGCCGCGGACTTTGGGTTTGATGACCATAAGTGGGGGAGGGGTGGGGCGGGCAAAAAGGGCGTCCAGACCGTTTTAGGGCGTGGCGGGCGTGGCGGAACGAGCGGGTTCGCCGCGGGCGAGGGCGGCGGCAAGGATGCGCTCGGCTTCGAGTTGCTGGCGGAGGGCGCGGTTCTCGGCTTCGAGCGCGCGGGTCTCGAGCCGGGCGAGATCGCGTTGCTGGCGAAGCAGGCCGATCCAGCCGAGGCCGACCGCGAGCGCGGCGACGGCGAACAGGACGAGCACGTGGCGAAGGCGGAGGCGCATGGCGGGGCGGAGCGAGCGGTCGAGGTTCAGCCGAGCCACCAGACGCCGATCACCCCGAGAACGAGGAGCGTGGCGAGGATGAGCACGGCGTCGCGCTCGGAGCGGGTGAGTTTGTGCAACATGGGTCAGGGCGGAAACGGCGGCGGGGGGGCGAAGCGGCTGTAGAGCGCGTAGACGGTGTCGAGGGGCAGGGGTTGGAGGACGGGAAGAAAGGCTTCGGGGCGGAGCAGGGCCTTCTGGACAAAAAGTTCTCGTAGCGCCGCGAGCGTGCGGTAATCGCGGCCGGCGGAGGTGTTGACCAGGCGCACGGCGGTGTCGAGCAGGTCGCCGTCGCCAAGGGCGGCGCAGGCGCCGAAAAACGCGAGGAGTTGCGGGTAGACGGACTCGCCCGGGGGGAGAGGTTCCGCTTCGAGTTTGGCGGCGTAGGCGAGCAGCAGGGCGCGGTCGGGGTGGGCCGCGAGGTGGCCGCTAAGCAGTTCGCAAACGGCGGGCTGGGTGGGCTGGGTGAGGAGTTGGCGAACGATGTCGGCGCGCACGTCGAGGCGGTCGGCGACCACGAGGGCATCGAGACGCAGGCGGATTTTTTCCCGGTTGCCCAACGGGAACGATGGCGCGTCGAGCCGCGCGAACACGAGGTCGGGGCGCCCTTCCTCGAGGAGACGCGAAAGCACGTGGTAGATGGCGAAGGGGTCGGTTTCGCCGGCGACGGCATCGGTGAGGAGGCGGACGCGGGTCTCGGTCGGGGCGGTGTAGAGCGCCTGTTCGAGCCGCAGCAGCGGGGCGACGGCGGAGGGCAGGGCGGGCTCGGCGAGAAGGCGCGCGAGGGGGCCGGGTTCGCCCCTTTGCCGGGCGGCGAAAAGCACGGCCTGCAGCCAGGCGCCGGGCGCGGGGCCGCCGGAGAGCAGGCGTTCCCCGGCCAGGCGCTGGATGGCGTCGAAGTCCCCCCGGGCGAGCAGGGCGCGATACCAGGCCGGGCCGATCTCGTCGCGGTGCGCGGGGTGTTCGCGGAAGAGCCGGGCGTAGAGCTGGTCGGACAGGAGCGGTTGGCCGGCCTGCCAGAGCTGGGCGAGGAGGAGGCCGGTCTTGTGGTCGGTCGGGTTCAGTTCGTAGGCGTTCGAGAGGGAAATCAGGGCTTCGTCCATACGGCCGGCGACTCGGGCTTCGCGGGCGCGGTCGAGGTAGAACGACGACTGGACCTGGCGAAACTGGCGCCAGGCGGGCGGCCAGGCGACCTGGACCAGGGACACATCGTAGCCAATGCCGCGCAGCAGGGCGAATACGCCGAGGATGGCGGCGAGGGAGAGGGCGAGGGTGGCGACACCGACGCCGGCCGCGACGCGGCCCCAGAACGGACGCACCCGGGCGGTGTCGACCGAACACACCCAGTTGCCGTCGGCCCGCTGGGCGAGCAGAGGGCAGAGGGCGCGGAAACGCGCGGGCGAACGGTAGCCGAGGATCGCCTCGCACCCGGTTTCCCCGCCCCGGCCCGAGTCGCTCCCGACCTGGCAGGGGCAGCGGCCGCGGCGGCCGCGCGCCGCGAACCACGATTTGCGCGTGTTCCAGTAAAAGGCGCCCCAGCCGAGGCGAAAGGTGTCGGTCAGCCAGCCAGCCACGGCGCGAAACGTGCGAGGCGGGGCGGGGCGGGGCGAGGGCAAAGCGCGGAGAAAAACGCCGGGACCGCTGGCGCGAACCGGGGGTTTGTATTAGCTGGCGGGCGTTTTTGTATTCCCTGCGCTTAACCTCGACACCTCCACCCATGAAGACCTGCTCCCTCCTCACCCTCGTCCGCGGCGGCCTGTCCGTCCTCGGATTTTGCGCCGCCGGCCTGCTCTCCGCCGCCACCGTCGGCGAGCCCGCGCCGGCCTTCACCCTGACCGACCTCGCCGGCAAAACCCACCAGCTCTCGGACTTC
>JAIXVP010000097.1 GCA_027482905.1 Opitutaceae bacterium | reverse complement strand
TTCGTGACCTCGAAGGACGTGCAGTTTGCGGCGTTGCGCTTGCAGCCGCGCGGGCTGGGTTTTCGCGACGCGATCCTCGGCTATGTCGGCGCACACGGGCTGTTGCAGGGCACGGGAGCTTCGGTGGTGGAGGCGGCGCGGGCCTACGCCGAGGCGGAGCACGCCTTGAAGCCGCACGACGTCTCGCTGGCGCAGGCGGTTTTTGAATGGGTCGAGCTGAAGAAGGCGGCGGCCGGGCGCCCGTTGTTCGAGCTGTTGCGGGCAACCAAGGCGGCCGAGCCGGCGAAAGCGGGCGGATCAACCGAATCGGTCGGCGGCTAGACGATTTTCAGCTTGGGCAGGTCCTGGCCGTCGACCAGGCCGACCGGTTTGCCCTTGGCGTCGACCACGATGAGATCGTCGATCTTGTGGGCCTCGAACAGGCGCAGGGCGTCGACCCCGAGGGCGTCGGCCGCGATGGTCTTAGGCGCGCGGGTCATGAAGGTGGCGGCGGGCTTTTGCAGGAAATCGGGACCGGTGAGGGCGCTGCGGCGGAAGTCGCCGTCGGTGAGGATGCCGGTGAGCTTGCCGGTGCGGGGGTGGACGAGGGCGATGCTGCCGCTGCGGGCCCTGGTCATGCGCAGGATGGCGTCCTGCACGGTGATGGTCTCCGGGGCGACGGGGAGGCGGTCGCCGGCGCGCATGATATCGCCGACCTTCAGCAGGAGCACGCGGCCGAGGTTGCCCGCCGGGTGGAAGCGCGCGAAGTCGTCGCGGGTGAGGCCGCGGGCCTCGAGCAGAACCATCGCGAGGGCGTCGCCGAGGGCGAGGGCGGCGGTGGTGCTGGCGGTCGGGGCGAGGGCGAGCGGGCAGGCTTCCTTCGGCACGGTGTAGACCAGCCGCAGGTCGCAGCCCGAGGCCAGGTCGGATTCGGGGCGGGCGGTGAAGGCCACCAGACGCACGCCGAAGCGGCGCAGCAGCGGGACGAGTTTCAACACCTCGTCGGTCTGGCCGCTGTTCGACAGGATAACGGCGAGGTCCCCTTCCGAAACCATGCCGAGGTCGCCGTGCAGGGCCTGGGTGGCGTCGAGGAAGCAGGAGGGCGCGCCGGTGCTGTTGAAGGTGCCGGCGAGCTTCTGGGCGATGTGGGCGGACTTGCCGACGCCGGTGAAGACGAGTTTGCGGCCGGCGACGAGGGTCTCGTGCACCGCGCGGGCCACGGCGACGAACTCCGCGCCGAGCGCCTCGCGGGTGGCCGCGATGGCCTCCTGCTCGATGCGAAGGACCTGGCGGGCGCGGCGGAGGACGAAGGTGGAGTCGAGGGCCATTTCGGGTTTGTGTCCGTGGGGGAGTCGGAAGACTTGGTCTCTCGGTTTTTTCGTTCAACTCCCATTTCCCTCCGGTTCCCGGTCCGTTCCCTTTTTTCGCGTCATGCGTCGTCCGTCGTCCCTCTGTTTTCTCTCCGTCCTGGCCCTCGCGCCGCTCCTGCACACCGGGTGCGGGCCGCAGACGGCCATGCCCTTCACGGCGGAGGCGGACGATCCCGATTACCGCCGCGGCAAGGAGCTGCTGCGCATGGGGCGGGAGCAGGAGGCGCTGGCCCAGTTTCTCCGCCTGATCGACCAGCGCGGCGGGGCGGCGGCGGAGTCCCACCTCGAGGCGGGCATCCTCTACCACAAACACATCAAGGACCCGATCGCGGCCATCTATCACTACCGGCGCTACCGCGAGCTGCGCCCGGGCACGGAGCAGGCGCGGCTGGTGTTGCAAAGCATCGAAGCCTGCATCCGCGATTTCGCCCGAACCCTGCCGGCCCAGCCGCTGGACAACCAGGTGGAGCGCACGGACCTGATGGACGCGATCGACCGCCTGCAGCGCGAAAACTTGCAACTCAAGGAACAACTCGCGGGCGCGCGCGCGGCGGTGCTCGACACCACCCGCCAAGCGGCGACGGGCGCGGGCCTGACCGTCTCGCCGGGCCTGGACGTCGAGCCCTCCCAGGGCGGCTACGTCACCGACACGCCCGCGACCGGGCTGGCGGGCCGCGGGGCCGAGCCGGAGTATTCCGCGCCGGTCGGTGTTTCGCCGGTGCCGCTCACGCCCGCGCCGGCGCCTTTCGCGGCGCCCGCGCCCACGATTCCGACCACGCCGCCGCCGGCCGCGCCCGCTCCGACCGCCGGGGCGCGCCGGCATGTGGTGGCGAAGGGCGACACCCTCCAGTCGATATCCCTGCGTTACTACGGCACGCGTTCGCGTTTCCGCGACATCTACGCGGCGAACCGAGACGTCATGCCCAACGAGGGCACGCTGCGCATCGGGATGGAGTTGAAGATCCCGCAGTAGTCCGTCGCGCTCCGCGCCGCGTCCGAGCCGTCTCGTCAAAGTTTTTCCCCGATGCCCACGACTTCCCGTCGCACGTCCGTCTTCACCGAATCGCTGATCCGCGAGATGTCGCGGGTGGCCGCCCGTCATGGCGCGATCAACCTCGCGCAGGGATTTCCCGACGGCGATCCGCCGGAGGCCTTGATCGAGGCGGCGCGCGCGGCGATGGACGCCGGCCGGCACCAATACGCGGTCACCTGGGGTTCTCCCGAGCTGCGCGAGGCCCTCGCGGCCAAGATCGCGCGTTTCTCGGGTCGGCCGGTTGATGCGGCCGGAGAGCTCGTCGTCACCTGCGGCGGCACCGAGGCCATGATGGTCGCGATGATGACGGTCTGCGATCCGGGCGATCGCGTCGGGATGTTCTCGCCCTTTTACGAGAACTACAACGCCGACGCCATCCTCACCGGGGCGACGGCGGTGCACGTGCCGCTGCATCCGCCCGGCTACGGCTTCGATCCGGCCGAGCTGCGGGCGGCCTTCGCCACCGGCGGCGGGCTCAAGGCTTTTATTCTCTGCAACCCGAGCAACCCCAGCGGGCGCGTTTTCACCCGCGCCGAGCTGCTGCAGATCGCGGCTCTCGCGGAGGAGTTCGACACCTTCGTCATCACCGACGAGGTCTACGAGCACCTAGTCTACGATGGACGTGAACACGTCTACTTCGCGACCCTGCCGGGCATGGCGGAGCGCACGCTGACCTGCTCGTCGCTCTCGAAGACCTTTTCCATCACCGGTTGGCGGCTGGGCTACGTGCAGGCTCCGGCGGCGGTCATCGCCCAGGCCCGCAAGGTCCACGATTTCCTCACCATCGGCGCGGCGGCGCCGCTCCAGCACGCGGTGGTGACGGCTCTCGGCTGGGGGCCGGATTACTACGCGGGGCTTTGCGCGGAATATCAGGCGCGGCGCGACCTGCTGCTCTCCTACCTCGACCGCACGGGGCTCGGCTACTCGCGGCCGGAGGGCGCGTATTTCGTCATGCTCGACGTCACGCCGCTGGGCTTCGCCAGCGATGTCGAGTGTTCGCACTGGATGGCGGAGAAAATCGGGGTCGCGCCGGTGCCAGGTTCCTCGTTCTTCCCGGGTTCGGAGAATCGCTACGTTCGGCTGCATTTCGCCAAGGGTCGCGAGGTCCTCGCGGCGGCGGGCGAGCGCTTGGTGCGGCTGCGCGACGGGCGAAAATGAGCGACGCGGCCATGGCGCGGTCCGTTCGGCACGCGGGCGGGGCGGAGGCCGGCGCGTCGTCCGATCCGGCGGCCCGAGGTGCGGCGGCGCCCACGTTTCGCGAGGCGCTGCGGTTTTGGCTGAAGTTGGGATTCATCAGCTTTGGCGGGCCGGCGGGTCAGATCGGGATCATGCAACGCGAGCTGGTGGAGAAAAAACGCTGGATCGGTCAGGAGCGGTTTCTGCACGCGTTGAACTTCTGCATGCTCCTGCCCGGCCCGGAGGCGCAGCAGCTCGCGATCTACTGCGGCTGGTTGCTGCACCGGACACGCGGTGGGCTCGCGGCCGGGCTGCTCTTTGTGCTGCCCTCGGCGTTTATCCTTTGGGGGCTGAGCGTCGTCTATGTGATGCGCGGCGACGCGCCGTGGCTGGCGGGGATTTTGGCCGGCCTGAAACCCGCCGTGGTGGCGGTGGTCGCGGCGGCGGTGCCCCGGCTCGCGGGCAAGTCGCTGACGACGCCGGCGCTGGTCGGCATCGCGCTGGCGGCGTTTGGGTTGAATTTTGCCTTTGGCGTCGGCTTTCCCTGGATCGTGGGCGGGGCGGCGCTTACCGGGTGGGCGGGGCGAAGGTTCGCGCCGCGGTGGTTCCCCGCGAAGGCGGCCGCCCCGTTGGGCGGCGGGGCGGTGGACGCGGCGGCGGCGAGGCGGGACGCCTCCGCGCTCGGCTGGCGCCGGGCCCTGCGGGTGTCCGCGATCGGGGTCGGCCTTTGGGCGGCGCCGGTCGTGGCGGCGGGGGTCGCGGTCGGCTGGGGCAGCACGCTGGTCGTGCAGGGGCTCTTTTTCGGCCGGGCGGCGCTGGTCACCTTCGGCGGGGCGTATGCGGTTCTTCCCTACGTCGCGCAGCGGGCGGTGGAGGTTCACGGCTGGCTCTCCGGCCCGCAGATGCTGGCGGGGCTGGCCTTCGCGGAGACGACGCCGGGACCGCTCATCATGGTGCTCCAGTTCGTCGGCTTCATGGGCGGCTGGAACCACCCGGATGGCGGGCTCTCGCCGCTGCTCGCGGCGACCCTCTGCGCGGGCATGACGACCTGGGTGACCTTTGCGCCGTGTTTCCTGTGGATTTTCCTCGGCGCGCCACACGTCGAGCGGTTGCGGGACAAACCCGCGCTGGGCGCGGCGCTCGCGGCGGTGACGGCGGCCGTGGTCGGCGTGGTGCTGAACCTCGCGGTCTGGTTCGCCTGGCAGATCTGGCGGCCGGCGACCGAGGCGGGCGCGCGGTGGGACTGGTTCGCGGTCGCGTTGAGCGCGGCGGCCTTCGTGGCTCTGCACCGGTTCAAGGCCAACCTGATCGTGGTGATCGCGGCGGCCGGGGCGGCGGGCTGGCTCTGGACGACCGCGCTTGCCTGAGGGTCAGCGCCGGAGCTGGGCCACGATCTCGGGGTGGGCGTGGAGGTGGCGAGTAAGGCGTTCGAGGGCGTCGAGCGTTTCTCCGCTGATGTGGTGCTCCATGCCTTCGACGTCGCGGAAAATCACATCCTCGGGCAGTTCGAAGAAGCGCAGGAGTTGGGTGAGCAGTTCGTGGCGGTGGGCGATGCGCGCGGCCACGGCCTCGCCGGCGTCGGTCAGGACCATGCCGCGGTATTTTTCGTATTTCACCAGGCCGTCGACATCGAGGCGCTGCACCATGGTGGTCACGCTGGCCTGGGAAATCTTCAGTTCGGCGGCGATGTCGACGACGCGGGCGTAGCCCTTGTTTTTGATCAGCCCGGCGATGCGTTCCAGGTAATCCTCGGCGGCGGCGGTGGTCCGGGGCGGGACGGGCGGGTTGGCGGCGGGATCGGTCACGGGCGGGGCGGGTAAATGAAAAGGCCGCGATCCGGGATCGCGGCCGCGAGGACGGGGTGCGGGGGCGCGGTCTACTTGGCGGCGCGCTCGGCCTTCAGGCGTTTTTCGCCGGCCAGCACGACGCGAAACATCTGGATCGCCATCCAGAACACGCCGGTGACGCACAGAGTGGTGGACGCGCCGAAAAAGAGAACGAAGGCCGGGTTGGTGGAGGGGACGTGGCTCTTCACCCAGCCGAACATGAAGAAGAAAAACACCCCGACCAGCACCAGATCGACGGCGATGGTGACGGGCGTGACGTGGGTCTGCTCGGAGGGGGCGTGGACGTTGTCGAGGGAGTTCGGTTGCGAGGCCATGTTGAGGGCGATTCAGCGCTTGGTGGGCGCCATGTCGAATGCGTTTTTCGCGGCGTGCGGCCCTCGCGGGCGGAGGAATAGATTGCGGCCGGGGCGGCGTGGCGGTTGCATGGTCTTCTACGAACGAGACATGACCGCCAATTCCGACGATTCCGTTCAACGCAGCCGCGAATTCGTGGAGAAGCTGAAGCGCAGCCGTATTTATCGCGATTACGAACAGGCTTTCCGGGATACCACCGGCCTGCCCATCAATCTGCGGGCGCTGGAGGCTTTCGACCTACCGCACCACGGCGACCCGAACGAGAACCCGTTTTGCGCCCTCATGGCCAAGACCAATCAGAGTTGCGCGGCCTGCCTGCAATTGCAGCGCCGGGTGGAAGAGGAGGCGCGTCTCGAGCCCAAGACGATGAAGTGTTTTGCCGGGCTCTGCGACTCCTCGGTGCCGGTTCGGGTGGGCGAGGACCTGGTGGCGTTTTTGCAGACCGGCCAGGTGTTTTTGGAAAAGCCCGATAAACAACGCTTCGCCGCGACCGCCCGACAGATTCTGAAATTCGGCACCCAGGTGGACATGAAGAGCATGGAGGAAGCGTGGTTTCAAAGCCGCGTGTTGGACCGCCGCCAATACGACTCCATCCTGCGCCTGCTGGCGATTTTCGCCCAGCATCTCGCCTCGCTCGGGCAGGAACTCGCGGTCCAGGCCGAGCACGGCGAGGCGCCTCCCATCGCCCGGGCCCGCGCTCTTATCGCGGCGCGCCATGGCGAAGACATCGGCTTGGACGAGGTTGCCAAGTCGGTCAACATGAGCGCCTTTTACTTCTGTAAGACCTTCAAGAAGGCCACCGGGATGACCTTCACCAACTACCTCGCGCGCATTCGCGTGGAGCGGGTGAAGAACCTGTTGCTGAACCCGCACAAGCGAGTCAGCGAGGCCGCGTTCGAGGCCGGCTTCCAGTCGCTCTCGCAGTTTAACCGGGTGTTTCGACGGATTGCGGGGGAGTCGCCCAAGGCTTACCGCGAGAGCTTGGAGAAACGCCTCGCCCCGATGCGCTGAGCGCCGCGCGGGGGGAGCGTTCGGACGCGGCGGCGCGGCGGGCCAGGCTGGCGGTTTCCAGTTCCGCGCCGCGCCGGCACAGGCTGCAGAACACCGCGATTTCTTCCGCCGCCACGCGACGCCAGGCGGCGCGCAGGCTGGAGCAGAGTGTTTCGCGGTCGCGCGGGCTCAAGGTCGCCAGCGCCTCCGGCTGGGCCCAGAGCACGTCGAAGGTGGCGCATTCCCCGGTGAGGTAGAGCGCGACGAGCGGGTTCAGGCCGCAGCGGCATTCGGACGGCTCGGTCCCGCGGAGTTCCTCGCCCGGCAGGGGCGGCTGGACGCTTTCATGCCGCACCCGGGCGAGCGCGGGCGCCATGAGCGGGCCGAGCAGTTCCGGGGTGGCGAGAGCGCTGGAGGGCGGCAGGGAACGCAGTTGCTCCCGCCAGCGCGTCAGGATGCGCGCGGCGTGTCGGTCGATAAGGGGGCGCGGATCGCCGGGATTCATCGGGGAAGATCCTAGCCGAGCCCGGCCGGCCGCGCGCCGCCTTCCTTGGCCGAGCCTGTGCATCCGTTGCCCCGGTTTTTGGCGAAGACGCAAAAAATGCGAGGCCACCGCCAAGGCCCGCGCAGCAGGCCGGGCGTTTCTTGCCTAGGATGCGGGCCGTCGATCCCGAACTTCGTTTTCCCTCCCACCTGTCGCCTTTTCCCCATGGAAGTCATCCCTCTCACGCTCGCGCTCAGCCTGCTGCTTTCGCTCACCTTCATCGCGCTCTTTTTGCGCGAATTCACCCGCCCGCGCCGCGCCGGGGCCGAGCACGATTCGCTTTTGCCCCTGGAGCCCGACTTCCAGCCCGCCCGGGCGACGGTCTTCGCCTCCGTCGCGCCCGAGGCCGGTTCCTCCGCCGGTTCGGGCCACCCCCATCACGACCACGACCACGGCGCGAATCGAGAGGGCTGCGCGAAATCCAAAGCCGGCGCGGGATGCTGCGACTCCTGCCGGCGCCGGCGCGACGAGCGCGCCGCCCGAGTCCCTGGCGGCACGGCCGAACAGCCCGTTTCCGTCGCAAACGATTCCAGGTCCTAACCCCAACCCGCTTCACCCATGTCCGCTCGCATCGTCAAAATCCACTACAACGACAAGGTCGTCCGCCAGTTCCTGCTCGCCTCCGTCCTCTGGGGCGTGGTCGGCATGCTCGTCGGCGTTCTGATCGCCAGTCAGCTGAACTTCTGGCGGGTCAACTTCGACCTGCCCTGGCTGACCTTCGGCCGGCTGAGGCCGCTGCACACCAACGCGGTCATCTTCGCCTTCGTCGGCAACATGATGTTTGCCGGCGTCTACTACTCGACCCAGCGCCTGGTGAAGGCCCGGCTGGCGAGCGATTTTCTCTCCCAGCTGCATTTCTGGGGCTGGCAGCTCATCATCGTCTCGGCGGCGATCACGCTCCCGCTGGGTTTTTCGCGCGGCAAGGAATACGCCGAGTTGATCTGGCCGATCAACATCGCCGTGGCCGGCATCTGGGTGGTGTTCGCGGTGAACTTTTTCTGGACCCTGGCGCGCCGTCAGGAGCGCGGGCTCTACGTCGCGATCTGGTTCTACATCGCGACCATCATCACCGTGGCGATGCTCTACATCGTCAACCACCTGAGCCTGCCGACCTCGCTGACCCACTCCTACCCGATCTTTGGCGGCGTCCAGGACGGTCTCGTGCAGTGGTGGTATGGGCACAACGCCGTGGCCTTCTTCCTCACCACGCCGATCCTCGGCATCATGTATTACTTCGTGCCGAAGGCGGCCGAACGCCCGGTCTACAGCTACCGGCTCTCCGTGATCCATTTCTGGTCGCTCGTCTTCGTCTACATCTGGGCCGGCCCGCATCATCTGCTCAACACCGCGCTGCCCTACTGGCTGCAAATCCTGGGCATGACCTTCTCGCTCATGCTCTGGGCGCCCTCGTGGGGCGGCATGCTCAACGGCCTGCTCACCCTGCGCGGCGCCTGGCATAAGCTGCGCACCGAGCCGGTGCTGAAGTTCTTCGCCGCCGCCGTGACCTTCTACGGCATGGCGACCTTCGAGGGGCCGCTGCTCTCGATACGCTCGGTCAACGCGCTCGCCCACTATTCCGACTGGATCATCGGGCACGTGCACGCCGGCGCGCTGGGCTGGAACGGATTCATGGCCGCCGGCATGATCTACTGGCTGGTCCCCCGTCTCTGGAACCGTCCGCTGCACTCGAACTCGCTCGCCAACGTCCACTTCTGGCTCGGGCTGGTCGGCATCCTCCTCTACGTCGCCGCGATGTGGGTCTCGGGCATCACCCAGGGCCTGATGCTCAACGCCACCGCCGAGGGCGGCACCGTCCTGGTGTATCCGAACTTCCTCGACACTCTCAACGCGATCCGGCCCCTGATGGCGCTGCGCATCGTCGGCGGCACGCTCTACCTTGCGGGCTTCCTCCTGCTGGGCTACAACGTGCTCCGCACCATCCGGGGCGCGGAGGTGGTGGACGGCTCGGCCGAGGTGCTGGTGGAGGACGCACCTTCGCCCCGCGTAGGCGTCGTCGGCACCTTCGCCAACCCGCCCGTCGTCTTCTCCGTCCTCGGCACGCTCTTCGCCTGCGTCTGGATGTTCGGCGGCGACTTCCTGCGGTTGGTGGGCCTCTTCGGCACCATCACCTCGGTGATCATCGCCTGGCTGCATTTCGAGACGAAGAAACGCGGCTGGTCCGACTGGTATGACCGGCTGCTGCTCAACGCCGCGCCCTTCACCGTGCTGACCTTCATCGCCGTCGCGGCGGGCGGCCTCATCCAGATCATCCCCACCGTCCTGGTGAACCGCGCCCGCAACGTGGAGGACCGCATCCAGGTGCCCTACACCCCGCTCGAGCTGGCCGGCCGCGACATCTACATCAGCGAGGGCTGCTACAACTGCCATTCGCAGATGATCCGCACGCTCGTGCCCGACGTGATGCGCTACGGCGACTACTCGCGCCTCGGGGAGTCGATCTACGACCATCCCTACCAGTGGGGTTCGCGGCGGATCGGGCCGGACCTCGCCCGCGAAGGCGGGAAGTATCCGGATTCCTGGCACTTCCAGCACATGATGAATCCGCGCGCGATTTCGCCCGGCTCCAACATGCCGAACTACCCGTGGCTGTTCGAGAACGACGCCGACGTCGCCGCGCTGCCCGCCAAGATTTCCGTCCAGCGCACCCTCGGCGTGCCCTACCCCGAGTGGACGCCGGCCGAGATCCAGGCGCGGGTGGACGAGCAGGCCGCCGGCATCGTCGCCCGCCTGCGGGACGCCGACCTGCGGGTCGAGCCGAGTCGCCGCATCGTGGCCCTGATCGCCTATCTGCAGAAGGTCGGAAAATCCGAACCCGCCCATCCCGCGCTCGCCGCCAAACCCTGAACCCGCCCCACCATGTTCCGCCGCCTCCTGCTCGATAACTGGACGGGCATTTTCACGCTCGTCGCCTTCGTCACCGCCTTGTCGATCTACCTTTCGATCACCTGGCGCGCCCTGCGCATGCCGCGCGTCCAGCGCGACCATTTCGCGAACCTGCCGCTCAACGACTGACCACCCCCGCCATGTCCGATCACCCAAATCCAATTCCTCCCGCGCCCGGTGAAGACCCGGTGCGCCCCCACGTTTTCGACGGCATCTCCGAATACGACAAACGCCTGCCCAACTGGTGGCTCGCCACCCTCTACGGCTCGATCATCTTCGCCGTGTTCTACTGGATGGTGACCCAGCAGTTCCGCCGCATCAACGACGGCGAGCGGGTGACCGCCGCGGTCCAGGAGATCCGCGCCGCCAAGCTGTCCTCCGCCGGCGCCTTTGACGACTCCGCCCTGCTCGAGATGAGCCGAACCGCCAGCGTGCTCGCGTCCGGTGCGGCGACCTACCAGACGACCTGCATATCCTGCCACGGTCCGGAACTCAAGGGCGGCATCGGCGCCAACCTGGTCGACGCCACCTGGCTGCACGGAAACAAGCCGACCGATCTACTCCGGGTCTTGAACGAAGGCGTGCTCACCAAGGGCATGCCGGCCTGGGGCCCCGTGCTCGGGCCGAAAAAGACCGCCGAGGTCGTCGCCTTCGTGCTCAGCAAACAGCCGGCCTCCACGCCGTGAACGGCGTGGAAAATCCGAATGACGAAACCCGAATGCCGAATGCACCCGGGGGTTCCGACCACGAACACCCAGCCTCCGCCCCAACCCGGTCTTCGGATTCCGGAGTTCGTCCTTCGGGCTTGCTTCGCCCCAACCGCGACTCCGTCACCACCATCCGCGCGGATGGGTCGCGCTTTTTCCTGCATCCCTCCGACGCCCGCGGTTTCTGGACCCGCGCGCGCCGGTGGTCGGCGTGGCTGCTGGTGGTGATCTACCTCGCGCTGCCCTGGATACCGATCGGCGGGCATCCGGCGGTCTTCCTCGATATCGCCGACCATCGCTTCCACCTCTTTGGCTTCACCCTGGCTTTCCAAGACGTGTGGCTGCTGTTTTTTGCCATCACCGGGCTGGGTTTTTCCCTCTTCCTGATCACCTCCCTGCTCGGTCGCGTGTGGTGCGGTTGGGCCTGTCCGCAGACGGTATTTCTGGAGCACGTCTACCGCCGGGTGGAGCGCTGGCTCGAAGGCGACGCGGTGGCCCGGCGCCAGCTCGATGCCGCTCCGTGGACGACGGCGAAACTCCTGCGCCGCGGCGGCAAACAGGTGATCTTCGTGGCGCTCTCGGCGGTCATCACGCATCTCTTTCTGGCCTACTTCGTGTCGCTGCCGGAGCTCTGGGCCATGCTCCACCACTCACCGCGGGACAACTGGGGTGCGTTTCTCTTCATGGCGGTGGCGACCGCGATTCTCTACTTCAACTTCGCTTGGTTCCGGGAGCAGCTCTGCCTGATCATCTGCCCTTATGGCCGGCTGCAGTCGGTGTTGATCGACGACCATTCGCTGGTGATCGGCTACGACACCACGCGCGGCGAACCGCGCGGCAAGGCGGGCACGCCCGACGCCGGCGCGTGTATCGATTGCAACCGCTGCGTGCAGGTCTGCCCGACCGGCATCGACATCCGCCAGGGCCTGCAGATCGAGTGCGTCGCCTGCGCGGCCTGCGTGGACGCGTGCGACGAGGTGATGACCAAGGTGAAGCGGCCGACGGGGCTCGTCCGCTACGATTCGGCGAAAGGGTTCGCTGGCGGGCGCACGCGCTGGCTGCGGCCGCGTATCTGGATCTACCTCGTGCTGCTGGCGGCCGGCGCGACGGTAGCGAGTTTCGCGGTGTCGTCGGTCCGGCCGGCCATGCTTGGCGTGACCCGGCTGCAGGGCGCGCCCTACTTCGTGGACGCGACCTCGGTGCGAAACCAGTTTTTGGTCCGGCTCGTGAACAAGCGCGACACGCCGGTCACGTTCACCGTCACGGTCGAGCGGGAGGAGGAAGCGGATGAGATTGAAAAGGAACATGGGGAGCACGGTTCGGAACGCCGGGGCGCGGCCGTGATCGTGCAGACCGGGTTCGAGGCGCCGCTGACCCTTGGTCCGCTCGGCGAGGAAGTGAGACCGCTGATCGTGAGCGTGCCGCGGGCGGGTTACACGG
>JAIXVP010000405.1 GCA_027482905.1 Opitutaceae bacterium | reverse complement strand
CGGTCCGCGCGACCGACGGCGCGGGTTCGGTCGCCATCGATGTGCCGGTCTGTCGTCCCGTCGAGATTCCGGATTCCGGAGCGTTTTTGGAGATCGCAGGACGACTTTCCGTCGAGGCGCCCCACTTCGCACGCGCGCTGGCCGGTCCGGGCCAGGAGTGGAAAACACTGTCCGGTCATGGCCGTGCTATCGGAGGCGTCACCTTTTATCCGGTGACCGCCGATTCGACCCTTCCCGCACGGGATACCCCTTGCTTGGAATACCTGCTGTGGTTCACGCGAACGGGCGCGTCGCGACTCAGGCTGGTGGTTTCACCCACCCAGGCTTTCGTTCCCGGCCGGGGGTTGCGGGTGGCGGTTTCGCTCGACGACGAGGTTCCGCGGATCATCGACCTGCTCGCCGACCTCTCGCCGACGGCGTGGGATCGCATGGTCGGGGATGGCGTCAATCAAGTCACCATGCCCCTGCGGATCAATACACCGGGACGTCATGTGTTGAAAATCTGGAAGGTCGATCCCGGCGTGGTATTGCAGCGCTTCTCCATCGATTTTGGCGCCCAGTCCGCCACCTACCTGGGGCCGATCGAGAGCCCGCGGGCGCCTTGAAGATATCAAATCATAATGAGCATGCCTCGATTCTGTTTATACTTAAACTGTCTGTTGATGGTGTTTTCCGTTTCGGCCGGGGCGCAGGATATCCTGCTCAAGCCCCACGGACCGAGCGGAATATATATGATCGGCGAACGGGTGGGGTGGACGATGAGCGCCGGCCCGTCGTCGCCGAATCTGACCTACACGCTGAAGCGTAACGGCGCCGAAGTGGTCGCCTCCGGGCCGGTGGTCTGGCGCGATGGCGAGGCGTTGGTGGAAACAAACGCGGACGCCCCGGCGATGTGGCGGCTGGAGGTATCCACGGCGCCGGGAGGCGAGCTTGTCGCCCAGGCCGGTGCGGCCGTCGCACCCGAAAAGATGGTCGGGGAAGCGACCAAACCAGCCGACTTCGACGGCTTTTGGTCGGCGAAATTGAGTGAATTGCAGGCCATTCCGGTCGACTCCGTGCTCACGCCGGGCGCCGGCGGGCGAGCGGATGTGGACTACGCTACGCTTACGCTGAGCAACATTCGCGGCGCCCGGGTTCACGGACAAATCGCGCATCCGGCGCGGCCCGGCGGCTTCCCGGCGGTGCTCATCCTCCAATGGGCGGGAGGCCCCTATCCCTTGCAGAAGTCCTGGGTGACCGACCGCGCGGCGGAGGGTTGGCTCGCATTGAACATCATGCCGCATGATATTCCGTGCGATCTGCCGAAGAACTTTTATGATTCGTTGCCTCGTTTGCTCAAGGATTACCAAAGCATCGGAGACACGGATCGGAACCGCAGTTATTTCCTCGGGATGTTTCTCGGTGCCTGGCGGGCGGCCGATTACCTCTCGAAGCGTTCGGATTGGGATGGTAAAACCTTGGTCGTGCTCGGGCCCAGCATGGGCGGAATGCAGGCTTTCGCCGTCGCGGCGCTCCATCCCCGTGTCACCCATTTGATAGCACACACCCCGGCTGGATGTGACGCGCTGGCCTCGCAACGAGGGCGCGCGGCGGGTTATCCGAATTGGAACGCGGGCGATTCGCGCGTGGCGGTGACCGCCCCTTATTTCGATCCCGTGAATTTCGCGGACCGGATCCATGCGAGGGCCCTGGTCTCCATGGGCTTTATCGACACGGTCACGCCCGCCTCCGGTATCTGGATGGCGTTCAACCGACTGGCCGGTCCCAAGGAGGTCGTGCCGATGATCGAGACGCCGCACGGGCATCAAGCCAAACCGGGCCAGGAGAAGGCCTACAATGATCGTCGCGACGCCTGGCTGGCCGCCCTGGTCTCGGGAAAAGAACCCGGCGGTCCGCCTTCCGCGAATTTGCCCTTTGCCGAGTCGGGAAAATGACCCGGGCGGCGTGATTCGCCGAGGTCTGGCCGATGGGTTTCGTCATGGACGCGATCAACCCGAACCGGCCGATGAGTTCAGTCCGCGAAAATGGACAGGTCGATGGATTCGGCCATCAGGCGGTATCCCTCGGCGGATGGGTGCAGGTGGTCGCCGCCATCGACGGCGGACGCCAGTCGCGTCGGACGCTCGGGATCGCGTGACATCGCGTCGAAGTCGACGACCCGGTCAACCTCGCCGCTTTCGCGTATCCAATGGTTCACCGCCTGGCGTTCCCGCTCGCGCCCGGGATTATCGTAGGATGATCCGCCGAAGGGCATGACGGTGCCGACGGCGATGCGAATGGAGCGCTCTCGCGTGCGCCGGATGATTTCCCTGTAGCCGGCGATGAGTTCCTCGGCCGTGGCGTCCTCCCCGAGGTCGTTTACGCCTTCATGCAGGATGAGCCAGCGCACGCGGGGCACCGATAGAACGTCGCGGTCCAACCGTGCAAGCGCGGTCGGACCGAGGCCGTTTCTCAGCACGCGGTTTCCGCCGATGCCTTGGTTCAACACGGCCATGTGCGGAAATCTCCCGGACAGTCGGCGCGCCAGATGGTCGGGCCAACGATCATGGCCGTCGGTGGTGGAGCCCCGGCCGTCGGCGATGGAGTCGCCCAGGACAACCACGGCGGACGCGCGATTCGGGGCGGATGTTTCGACGCTCGAAAGGAAATACCAGCGTGTCACGCGCACGGCGTCCGGTGGACAGTCAGGCATGTCCCCGGTTTCGGCATGCGCGACGAACGAGGTGGTCCGCGATCCCGGATGGCCGGTCAGGCGCGCCGGCACTTTCGTCAGGTGAAGCGAGACGACCAGGCGTTCCAAAGGGGCCGTGGGGAGATCGATGGGATCGGAAACGACCGATCGACCCGGCGCGACCATGACTCCTCCGGCCCCGTCGAAACCGAGTGTGCGGACAGAACCGGCGCGCATGCCTCCCCCGCCGGTCGAAGGCCCCACCCACGCCGCCCCCACGCCGAGCGGTTCGTCGCCGAAGGTATTCGACAACACGACGCGCAACGCGCCGCCTCCGATCGAGAGCCGCACTTCCTGGCGAAGGGTTCGGTCGGCAAGTCCGGGTGCGGGTGGCAGGTTGTTCCCTTCCACGAGTTGCTGGGCCGACACCCACGACGGCAGCCAGAGATTTTCCGCGGAAACGACGTTCAGGCTTAGAAACGCGACCAGGAACGACAGACGGATCGGGTGCGGGGGGAATCTGAACATGGCGCGGCTGGGATCGGTTTAATCGGCGGATGTGTAGAGCGCGAAGATGGCGTCGCGCAGCGCCCTCGGCCCGGCGAAAGCGTCGGGATTCAACGCGGTCAGGCCCTTCGCCGCCGTGCCGTCCGCGTAGACCGAGTCACGTCCGTTCAAACGGTAGAAGCTGCCTCCGCCGCCTCCGGCGGACGCGATGAGGAAAACGTAGGAGTGCTCGCGGTCCAATCGAACGCGGGCGTCGCCCTGAAATTCGAAGTAGAGTTGCGCCGCCGGCGAATTGGTGAGGGTGAAGGACTCGTTGAAGACAACCACCGGCGGAATCGGCGGGGTGAACGCCCCGGCCGTGTCGATGGGGCCGGTTATGCCGTAGTCGAGAAGGGTGATGCTGTAGACCGCGGAGGAGGCGTCGGAGCCGTTGCCATAGAAAGCGACCGCGCTCAGGATTCGGCCATTCCCTTTGATGCTCTGCCCGAAATAGATGAGGTCGCGTCCGTCGATGAGTTCGCCGACGGCATCCGCGGCGCCGCCCGGCAGAAGGCCGATGGACAGCGAGCCGTGTTCGAGATTCGGCAGCCAGGGAGAATGCGGGGCGGCGGGTCTTCGCAGGACGACGACTTCGGCGCGGGCTGCGGATAACATCAACGGGAGCGCGAGCAGCAGGGAAAGGGCGGGGTGGGATTTCATGGTTGGGAAAAAGAGGGCTCAGGGCGCGATCAGGACACGCAGGCGGTAGAAGCGGCCGGTTTCCTCGCCGGATACCGGCAAACTTGCGCGCACACGGCCGGATGCGCCCGGCTCCAAAAGCACCGCCACCGCGCCGCTCCATGCTCCCGCGCCGGTCAGCGTAGCGAGGTCGCTCCACGTCGTCAGGTCGGAGGACCTTTGAACAACATAGGTCAGGTCCGGTGGCGCGGAAGCGGCGATTTCGAAACCAAAACGCAGTTCGCCTTGTGTTCCCGGATAGAGCGACGGCCGGGCGCTCGTCGACAAGGGAAGTCCGGCCGCTTGCCCGAGCGCGTAGGCGAGCAGGTTCGGAATACCATCCGCGTCCGCGTCGGCGGTCGCGGAGCGATCAGCGGAGGCCGCCAGCGTAGCCGCCCAGTCGGCGTATTCCGCAGGGTTGTTTATGATCGAAATGGTCAGCGCCTGTTCGCGGATGCCGCCGGCGGAGTCGGTCGCCCGGAGCCGTATCGAACGCGTGGCGCCGGCCTCGTAATCGATGGGAGTCACGTTGCGAAGGAATCCCCCCGAGAGGCTGAAAAGGGCGTTGTCGGCATCGCCGGGTCCCGTCGCAAGGGAATAGACGAATTGTTCGCCGGCATCCGGATCCGTCGCGGACGGACGACCCACGGGCGTTCCGGCGGGTGCGTTCTCCGAAATCGCGGATGTGCTGAGCGCCAGGGAGGAAGGCGGTCGATTCATCGCCTCGGCGACGAACGTGGTTATGCTCGAGGCGGGGGCGCCGAGCGTAAAGTCCCCGTTGCTTCCCGCCGCTATCGGAGCCAATGCCTCAAGCGAGCGGGTGGCGGAGGTTTCCCACGGGGTGAGCGACGGAGCCGTTCCGCCCGCGATGGAGAGATTGAGCTGCAGGGCGGACGCGCCGGTGTTGACGACGACGACGGAAAGGCGGCGGCCGTCCGGTTGGATGAACGCGGTGACGCGCAGGGCCGAGGTCGACCCGGTGGCGTTGACGCGGCGCTGGCCGGGGCGGATGAAGCGGGCCCAGTTGCCCAGCGCCCATCCCCGCTTGGTCATGGCGTTGGCCTCGACGAGAGCGCTGGAGCTGGAGCCGCCGCTGGTCGCGGGATACATCCACCAATAATGCCAGGCGTTGCCTTGCGCGACGGTGAGGAAGTCGTGGATGACGCCCGACACGCGCAACGCCGAGGCGATGGTCGGGTCCGAAGTCGCCCCCGGGTCCGAATACTCGGTTTGCCAAAAGGGCAGCCCGGCCGAGGCGGGCGCGGCGTAGGCGAAGGCCGTGCCTCCATAGGAATGGGTGGCGACATGGGAGACGTAGCCCCGGGCGGAGGCGTCCGCGAGCAGGTTGTCCGCGTAGTCGTCGATCGAATACCAATCGATGCTCTCCGGGGCGAGCACCCGCGTCGGGACGCCTCGTGCGACGAGGGCCGGCCCCAGGTGGTCGCGGATGAAGCCGGTCAGTTCGGACGGGGTCCAGCGGCAGGTTTCCCACGTGGCCGTCCAGTTCGGCTCGTTCTGGGCCGACAGGGCCAGGATCGGCACCCCGGCGGCCTTCATGTTGACCGTGAACTGGGCCAGGCGGGCGGCCCAGTCGTCGTAATAGTCGGGAAGGAGCGAGCCGCCGTTGTTGTCGGTGCCGTTGGTTTTCCACGCGCCGGGCGGGCTCCAGGGCGTGGCCCAGACCTGCGCGCCGCGCGCCACGGCCTTCAGGGCGGTGGCCGTTTCCCAGCTGTTGCCCGAGGGGGCGATTCGCACCCTCAACAGCGACAGCCCCAACCCATTAACGGGGGAGAAAAACAGGTCGGCCTGGGCGTCGCTGATGCTCTGCGCGGTCCAGGCGCTGGAGGCCCCGAAGCCGTCGATCCGCTGGCGGACGTCGGCCACGTTTACCGCGATTCGCGTCTGCGCGTCCGCGCGACAGGCGGCATGAAGGGTGAATACAATCAGCAGGGGCAGGGCTGAACGGTGCGACATCGGATTTGGGGTGCGGACGGGCCTACAGGGGTAGACGGCTCGTGCAGGGATAGTCCCGATCATTCGCGTTTCGCGAAGTCCATTTCGGGCTAACACTAGCGCAAAAGGGAAACCACGCGCTAGTGTTAGACTGAATCGTCTTTTGCGAAACGCCCGATCGATCCGCACGGTCGATCCACAACTACGCGAGTAGTTCGCTTGCGGATGACCGATCAGGTCTTCCGTCCACCCCCCCAATAAATACCACCCACATCATGAATCGTAAGCTATCATCAGCCATCGTCGCAGTTCTTTGCCTAAGCGCAGCGAACGTGCGTGCCGCGGTCTCTTTTTCCCAAGTCGACGCCAACGACAACACCGCGTGGTCCGCGAGCTTCGGCGGAGGTAATCTGGCCGTTTCCCTAGTCGCGGCGTCATTGAATAGCTCTGTCGCCATGACCGTGGCCAGTTCCGGCAACACCGTCTATGGCCAGAGCTTCAAGGGTAACGGCCAGGCGATCGAAGGATGGGGTTTTTTCGGCAACGGTGGCAACGCCTCCGCCCTCAGCTACACGATCACCCTGCTTGACTACGGCACCTCGGGTCCGATCGACACTTTTTCCGAGTTTAACCCGGTCACTCCGGCCACAGCTCTGGTGGTCGCTTCGTTTTCCCTCGGCGGCTCGGTGAGCAAGAAGCAGATGCTTTTCGATTTTAGCGGGAGCGACGCGGTCACTCTTAGTTCGAGCAACTATTATTCGGTGAGTATCACCGCTCCCGGCTCCAGTTCCGCCACCCTACACCGGTTGAGTGGTGGGGCGTCCACCTATGCCGACGGCACGGGAGCCATCGGAGCCGGGGTTCTTAACCCGGATGGTTTCGCGGGAGCCGGGCTGCTCCGCGATACGATATTTGCTCTCTACACCGCGCCCGCCGCCGCGGTGCCCGAGCCCTCAACCTATGCGGTGATCTCCGGTTTTCTGGTCGCGGCCGTCGCCGCTTCCCGTCGCAAACGTTCCTGAAGCATCCACGGAATTCGCTCGATAAAGCGTATAACGCCGGCAGCAGCCGGGAGGGCTTATCCCTTCCGGCTGTTTTTTATGGGCTCATGGGTCAGGACGACGGAGATCGTTCCGGTGCTCATGTGGTCTCTCTCGAACGAGTATCGAACATACCCGGCACCCTGCGGATCCGGGACGGACGCTTTGCCGAACGACTACCATTCTGGCCAAGGCACCGGTGGGTGCCTTGGCCTCGTTTCACTTCCGGAACGAGTTCGAAAAGCACAAAAGAATAAGTGGTAAGCGGGAAGGGCGGGTGCGGACGCGGGGTGAACCCTTTAATCTCGTGTGCTTTTTCCGACCGGTTTGTTTTCCGGCCCAGACCAAATGAAAAAAGACTCCGCCTCGGTCACCCCGGAAGGTCATTCGCTCGCCCGCCGCATCGGCGGCGTGGAAATCCGCCCGCTTCGTCCTTTTTTTTTTAATGATACGGCGACCACCGAGATCTACACCCCCGCCTGGGGTTTCCATCCCCTGCCCATGGTCTACGCCTACCGCTGCCTGATCCGTCCGGGCAAAGTGAAGGGCTGGCAGATGCACAAGCTTCAGGACGATCGCATCGCCGTGCTCGACGGCGTCATGACCTGGGCGCTGTTCGACGACCGCGAGGACTCCGAAACCCGCGGCCTGCTCAATGTCTTCACCTTCAGCGAGCGTAACCGCGCCCTGATCACCGTCCCCTCCGGCGTCTGGCACGCGGTGAAAAACACCGGCGCCACCATGGACGCGGTCTTCGTGAATTTCCCCACGCGGGCCTACAATCACGCCGACCCCGACAAATACCGGCTGCCGTCCAAGAATGACCTCATCCCCTTCGATTTCACTCGTGACGCCCCCGGATGGTAGCCCGACGCCCCGGGTCACGGTCATCATCCCCACTTGGAACTGGAGCGTGGTCCTGCCCTTTTCCATCGGCTCCGTCCTGCGCCAGACGTGGACCGACTTTGAACTGCTCGTCATCGGCGACGGCTGCACCGACGACTCCGAGGCCGTCGTGCTCCGCCTTGCGCAAACCGACTCGCGCGTCCGGTGGATCAATCTGCCGCAGAATTTCGGACAGCAGGCCGCGCCCAACAACGAAGGCCTGCGCGTGGCTCGCGGCGATTTGATCTCCTACCTCGGTCACGACGATCTTTGGCTCCCCGGCCACCTCGCCGCCCAAGTCGCGGCCATCGACGGTGGCGCGGACCTTGTGCTTGCCGGGGTCGCCAGCATCACGCCGGATTCCGTGGTGCGCCCGGCGTGTCCGCCCTTCGTGCCCGGCAAGTGGTTTCCGCCTACCGGTGTCATGCATCGTAAAAGCATCACGGACCGCGTCGGGGGCTGGGCGGATTGGCGGAAGTTGAAGGTGGACCCGGAAACCGATCTCTGGGCCCGCATGTCGGATGCCGGCGCCCGCCACGCCGTCCTGCCCGCCGTCTCGGCGATCAAGTTCGCGGCCGCGGATCGCAAGGATGTTTACAAACGCAAAGGCTCTCGGGAGCAATCCGACTGGACGGACCGCATGCTGGCCGATCCGAGCTTGGCAGACGAACTTTCCGCCCTGGTCGTCGCCCGTCCGCGGACGGATGTGGCGGCGGCCAGCCGTGGCTTGGCGAGCCGGCTCTGGGTGCTCTTCCCTTGGCGCGTCCGGCTCCTGATTCGCCGGCACATTTTCGGTCAGACCGGTCTCATTTCACGGGAGCCCGGCGAAGGATATCAGAGGTATTTCCAGCGCCGCCTTCGCTACAAAGGTGCCGGTGAATCCGGGAAAAGCTGACAGTGGAAAGCGGAGGGCGGAGCCGGAAAACGGAAAGGTCCTGAGCAGCGGAGCGGACCGGCCTTGACGCGGTCCGGTTGGCGCTTCGGTTGATGGTGCGATGAATCTCTCCCCGGCTACGGCCCGCAGGTTGTCCTACGCCGAGGGTTTTCTCGCGCTTGGTCTCGCGGCGGAGGCGGCGGAGGAACTGGCGGGCGTCTCGCCGGCCGAGGCCGACGCCACCCCGGTCCTGCGGCTGCGTCTCGGGGTCGAGATCGCGCGCGCCGCGTGGGGCTCGGCGGCGGACCTGGCGCAACGCCTGTGCGATCGAGAACCCCTCGACGCCGGCCATTGGATCCAGCGGGCCTACGCGGCCCGACGCGGCGCGAGCCTCGAGGCGGCGCGTGAAATCCTCTGGCGCGGCCTGGCGCTGCATCCGCGCGACGCCACGATTCATTTTAACCTCGCCTGCTACGAAGCGCAGCTCGGCCATCTCGACATCGCCCGGGCCTACCTCGCCACGGCGGTGCGCCTCGATCCGGATTTCGCCGCGCTGGCGAAAACCGATCCGGATCTTACCCCCTTGGGCTAACCGACGGCGGCCGGCGCGCGGCACGGCTTCGCGAGCAGCGCGCGCAGGGTGCGTTGGTGCGCGGCCAGGCCGAGGTCCTCGCTGGTCTCCAGCAGCAGCCCGAGCAGCAGGGCAAAGGCCTCCGCCGTCGCGCCGGCGCGGTGCCGGGCGACCGCGAGGTAGGCGGTAAACTCGGCATGGTCGGGAAACTGCGTCCGCGCGGCCTCCAATGCGCGCGTGGCGTCCGCCGCCCGATCCAGCCGCAGCAGGCACACGGCGTGTCCGGCGAGGGTGTTGGCCTGCTCGGCGGGCGAGGGGAGCCCTAGGGCGAGGGCGCGTTCGTAGGCCGCAAGGGCTTCGGGGAGCGCGCCCTGCGCGGCGAGGGTGTAGCCGAGCTCGGCCGCGATCTCGGGGACGTTCGGGTGGCGGCGGTCGAGGTCGCGGAGCGCGGGCGCGAGGTGTTCGATCCGGCCGCCGTGGCGGGCGGCGATGAGCGCGTCGAGCGCGGGTTTCCAGTCGGGAGGCATGCCCCGATTAGAACCGAAGCCCGGCCGGAAACCACCGATTTCACGCTCCGACCGGCCGGCGCCTGCGGGGTTGCTCCGGTCGGCGGGGCGGGGCAGGGTGGGTAGCTCCCTCCGCCCATGTCCAACTCCACCTACAGCGGCGAGATCGCCTACATCTACGCCTTCGACATCGCCTATGAGCTGCGGCGGAAGGTGGCCACCCTGCTCGGCCAGACCGTGACGGAGACGACCCTCGACCCGAGCAAACGCACGCCGCGCCAGTCGTTTCTCTACCGCTCCCAGATGGTCAATCTGCCCGACGTGCACGTCGACGTGGACCGCGAGAGCAAACGCGTGCCGGCCAAGCGCACCGTGCGCCTGCTGCCCACCGGCGCGGTGAGCATCACCTTTCGCGTGCCCTTCGTGCAAAAGACTTTGGAGGAGTTGGTGCCCTACCATCTCCCGAGCTTCGGCGTCATCGACCTCCAGGAGCAGGCCCGCGCCCTCGCCCGCCAGATCACCGAGGAGCTGGGCGACGCCTGCGTGCGCCCGAACCTCGATCTGCCCGCCGAGGAGGCCTACACCGTGTTCTGCATTCAGAATCCGCCGGACAACGCCCAGGAATGGCTCCAGGCCAACCGGCGCAACGTCGCCGCCCTGCTCACCCAGGAGGAAAATCCCGAGGACCTCGCCAGCGAGGAGATCGACGAAAGCATCCACCAGCGCGTGAGCTACTACCGGCAAGATCTCGCCGTCATCGACTGGGATGCCGCCCTCCTGATGGACACGCCGCGCAATTGCATGGAGACCCTGCACGTGATTGAGCTGGCCAACCTGCAACTCGCCGAGCTCGAGGCCTTCGACCGTCTGCTCGACGGCGTGCTGGACCGCGCCTACCGCGACGTGCAATCGCGGCGCGCGCGGGTGAAGAAGGACATCCTCAAGGAGTTGAAAGAGATTCGCATGGATATGGCGCGTTTCGGCGACGAGTTGTCCAACGCCACCAAGTTCCTCGGCGACTGGCACTACGCCCGCGTCTACCAGTTGCTCTCACGGCGCTTCCACCTCGCCGAGTGGCAGCAGACCATCACCAACAAGCTCCGCACCCTCGACGACCTCTACCAGTTGTTGCAGAACGACCAAAACCACCGGCTCATGACCACCATGGAGGCGGCGATCGTGCTGATGTTTCTCATCGAGATTATTCCGACGCTTTGGGAGGCCTACAACGCATTGATCAGCGCGATTTTCTAACCGATTTCGCCGCCGTCCCTGCAAACCCCGGGACACGAAAAAACCGGCGACCCGAGGGTGCGCCGGTTTTTTAGAAGGAAAGAAAGGATCCTAAATCAGACGTCGGGCTTGGTCTTGCGCAGACCCATGATGCGGTCGCCCTCTTTCCACTGGCCACGCTTTTTCAGGGTGGCCACGCGCTCGAAGCGCTTGAGGACGTTGCGTTTGATGACGATGCCTTTGGCACCTTGGAGGCTGGCGTGTTGGGACATGGCGGGAAGGGGGTCGGTGGTGGAAGAGACGAGTTAAAAGTTGACTGAGCTACGGGGCGCCCGGGCCCATGACAAGTATTTTTCTCCCACTTGCTCGGCTTTCACCACCAACCACTGCGGAGTTTCATAGGGGTGGGCGCCATGGACGTAAGCGGAGAGCGCGGCGGCGTGCTCGGGGAGGACTTTGAAGGTGATGCGCCATTCCTCTGCGACGGTCTTGCGGCCCTCCCAGACGTAGTGCGAGTGGATGGGCCCCTCGACCTGCGCGCAGACCGCCAGATTTTGTTCGATGGCTGCGGAGGCGAGATGGTCGGCCTCGGGCCGGGTGGCGACGGTGGTGGTGGCGATCAGCATGGCGGGGACGCGCCGGGATGGGCCAAGGCCGGCCGGTGCGCGAGCGGGAAAATCGCCCTTGACCGACGCGGCGCGGGGTTTTGTTCTTTCCGGTTTTCATCTCAACGCCCGACTCTCGAACGACCATGCGCGAAGAATATCTCAAGGATGCCAAGGCGGTCATCAAGGACCCGAACGTGCTTATCAACGTGGTTTCCCGCCGCGTGAAGCAACTCAAGCGCGGCAGCCGCCCGCTGGTCGAGTCGCTCGAAAAACTGTCTCCCGAGGACGTCGCCCTCCGCGAGGTCATCGAGGGCAAGATCACCTACGAGCTGGCCTGATTCCGGCCCGCCGCCGGCCGGCCTCCCTTTTCGCGCCGTCACCTGCTCGCGGGTGGCGGTTTTTTGTTTAGGTTCCCCTCATGTCCGCCGCCAAGTCCAAGAAAGACGCCAAACGCTACACCGAGATCCGCAACGCCAAGGCGCTTCGGGATTTCGCCGTGGAGGAGCGCTTCGAGGCCGGCATCAAACTTCAAGGCACCGAGGTGAAGGCGATCCGCGCCGGCCGCGCCCAGATCAACGACGCTTTCGGACGCTTCGAGAAGGGCGACCTGTGGCTGATGAACGCCCACATCGATGAGTATGCGTTCGGCAGTTTCAACAACCACGCCACCCGCCGCACCCGCAAACTGCTCCTGCACAAACACGAGCTGCGCAAAATCGCCCAGGCCCTGCAAATCGGCGGTTTCGCGGTGGTCCCCCTGCGCATCTTCTTCAAGGAGGCCCTGGTGAAGGTCGAGATCGCCCTCTGCACCGGAAAAAAACTCCACGACAAACGCGACGACCTGAAAAAACGCGTGGTCACGATGGAGATGAAGCAGGCGATCAAGCAGGCCAACCAGCGCCGTTGAGCGCGCGGCCGCATCCGGGGCTGGACGCGCGCGCGAATCCTGCGACGACTTTCCGACCGACATGAGCAACGGCCCTCTCCCCACCCACGTCACCATCCGCGTGCCCGGCAGCACCTCGAATTGCGGGGCCGGCTTCGACACCCTGGGGCTCGCGCTCACTGTTTACAACCGCGTGACCCTCCGCCGCGCGGAGGCCGACGGGACGACGTCCGGCTGGCGTCCGCAGCCCGAGCGCGAGGCGGACGGCCGCGCCGAAAAGATGGTCGCCGACACCGCCGAGGCCTTCGGCCGGCTCGCCCGCGTGGGCGGTTTCGTCTTTTCCTATCGCATCGAGGGCGACGTGCCGCCCGCCCGCGGGCTGGGGTCCTCCATCACCGTCATCGGCGGCGTCCTGGCCGGGTTAAACGTGCTCTGCGGCGCGCCGCTTTCGCGCGAACAGCTCGTCGCCGTGGCCTCGCACCTCGAGGGCCATCCGGACAACGCCGCCGCCGGCCTGCTCGGGGGGT
>JAIXVP010000168.1 GCA_027482905.1 Opitutaceae bacterium | reverse complement strand
CTTCTCCTCGAGCTGGGCGGAAAGCGCCTTGGTCAGTTCGGCGTTGATGGCGTGGCCGGGGCGCGTGGCAATGATGTGGGCCTTGATCGGCAGGCCGACGAGGGTGATGTCGCCGATGATATCGAGGATCTTATGGCGCACGAACTCGTCTTTGAAGCGCAGGCCCTCCTTGGAGAGGATCTTGTCGCCCTTGATGACGACGGCGCAGTCGAGCGAGCCGCCCTTGATCTTGCCCATCTTGATGAGGGCCTCGATGTCCTCGTAGACGGTGAAGGTGCGCGCGGCGGCGATCTGCGTCATGTAGACGTCGGGATCGATATTGAGCGAAAGGAACTGGGCGTGGATGCCGCGGACGTCGGCCGAGGTGCACGAGATTTTGAAGCCGTAGTGGGGCAGCGCGATGATGGACGAGTTGCCCTTCTGGATGGAGACCGGCTCCTCGAGCACGAAATACTCGCGCTCCTTGTCCTGCTCGACCGGGTCGCCCTGCATGATGAGGTCGACGTAGGGTTTGGCCGAACCATCGAGGATGGGCGGCTCCGAGGCGTTCATCTCGATGACGCAGTTGTCGATGCCGCAGCCGTGGAGGGCGCTGAGCACGTGCTCGACGGTGTGGACCTTGGCGTGGCCCTCCTGGATGGTGGTCTGGCGCACGAGGTCGCCGACGAGATCGGCGCGGGGCTTGAGCTCGGGCGCTCCGTTCAAGTCGATGCGACGGAACATGTAGCCGGCGTCGGGCGCGGCGGGCTTGAGCGTGAGCGTGACGGTTTCGCCGGTGTGGAGGGCCTGGCCGGAAATAGTGACCTCGCGGGCGAGCGTGCGTTGTTTCATAGCTGTTACGTAAGGGGTCAGCGTGCCGCTTCGCCCGGGCGCGAGGCAAGCGTGTTGTCCGGGGCCGCCTCCGGGGGATGGCCGGCGCGGGCGAGGGCTTTTGCCAGCAATTCGCGCAAGAGCTCGGGCCGCTCCAGCAACGCGAGAGGGCCGTGGCCGTGATCGCCGACGGCGGCGATGGCGCCGGGGCGGGCGGCGAGCAGCAGCGGGTGATGGCGATAGGGCACGACGACGTCGCCCCGCCCGTGGGTGAGCAGGACGGGCGTGCGCGGATCGAGGCGGCGCAGCACGGCGGCGGCGTCAAAGCGCTCGCGGGTGAAGAGCACCCACACGTGACGGTCGCGCGCGGCCTCGCGCAGGCTCGCCACCGTGCCCTCCAGGGCTAGCCCGGCCAGCGGGCGCGAGCCGGCGAGCTCGGCCGCGAACACGCCGCCCAGCGAGTAGCCGTGGGCAAGGATGAGGCCGGGACGCACCTCGGGGCGGGCGGCGAGGCGGTCGAACCACTCGAGCGAGTCCGCCTTGCACGCGGTGATGCCGGGCGCGCCCTCGGAGCGCCCGTAGCCGCGGTAGTCGACCAGCAGGGCGGAGACGCCGAGCTTGTTCCAGGCGTCGGCGAAATCGCGCGAGTCGTCGACGATCTCGCCGTTGCCGTGAAACACGATGACAGCCGGCGCGGGATTCGCGGCCGAGACGCCGGGCGCGGGCCGCCACCAGCCCTCGACGCGCACGCCGTCGCGCATGGTTTGCCACCACACCTCGTAGCTCGGCGGCGCGGTGCGGCCGGCGGCCCGCTCGCGGCCGTGGTCGGGGAAGATGATCGCCTCCTTTTGCCACGCGATGAGGGCGCACATGCCGAGGTAGGCGGAGACGGCGATGACGACCCAGCGCAGCAACGCGCGACGCCATCCGGCGAGTCGGGGGAACATGGGGAGGAGTCGGGGTTGGGGCTTGGGATCGGGAAGCGGGACGAAGGCGAAAACGAACGGCGGCGAAAAACGAAGGTCCGGGACGCGGCTTGTGCGCCTAGGCCAGGGCGGGCAGGATGACGAGGTCGTCGAAGTGCAGGCCGCACCACACGCGGTCGCCCTCGTGCAGGGCCTCCATGATGGCGCTCTCGTTGGCGACCACGGCGGAAAGCACGGTGCCGGCGTCGGTGCGCAGGACGAGGTGGTCGAGCGCGCCTTGGAAAATCTCCTCGGCGATCACGGCCTGGAACCCGTTTTCCGCGCCCTCGATCGGGCGCTTGGACACGCAGACTTTTTCCGGTCGCACCGAAACCAGCGCGCGGGTCGCGTCGGCCGGCCAGGCCGCGCGGGGCACGCGGAGCTCCAGCCCGCCCTGGAGCCGCACGCGCACCGCGGCGTCTTCGCGCGCGAGGAGTTCGGCCGGGAGCGAGTTGGATTCGCCGATAAAGTCGGCCACGAAGCCCGAGGCCGGGCGGTGGTAGATCTCGGTGGCGGTGCCGAGCTGCTCGACGCGGCCGCGGTTCATCACCGCGACGCGGTCGCTCATGGTCAGCGCCTCCTCCTGGTCGTGGGTGACGAACACGAAGGTCATGCCGAGGCGTTTTTGCAGGCGCTTCAGCTCGACCTGCATCTGCCGGCGCAGCTTGGCGTCGAGGGCGGAGAGCGGCTCGTCGAGGAGGAGCACGGCGGGCTTGGGCACGATGGCGCGGGCCAGCGCCACGCGCTGCCGCTGGCCGCCCGAGAGCTGGTGCGGCATGCGGTCCTCGAAACCGCCCAGCGCGACCAGATCGACCACCTCGGCCACGCGCCGGCGGGTCTCCTCGTCGCCGACCTTCTGCATGCGCAGGCCGAAGGCGATGTTGTCGCGCACCGAGAGGTGCGGAAAAAGGGCGTAGCTCTGGAAAACCTGGTTCACGTTGCGCCGGTAGGGCGCGAGCCGTGTGACGTCGTTCCCTTCGATGCGGATCGAGCCCTCGTCCGGCGTCTCGAAGCCGGAAAGCATGCGCAGGAGGGTCGTCTTTCCGCAGCCGGAGGGCCCGAGCAACGTGATGAACTCGCCCGCACGCACGCCGAGCGTGATGTCGTTGACGGCGGTGAAGTCGCCGAAGCGTTTCGTCACCGCGCGGACGTCGATCATGAATTCGGGGTCGGACATGGTTGGAAAGGAGCGGGATGAAAAACAGGTTCGCGCGGCGTGACCGGTCGGGCTCAGGCGCGGGCGCGCCGGCCGCGCCACTGGAGCGCGAGGTAGCTCGCGACAAAGAGCAGGGTGAACACCACCCCGAGCGCCGCCGCGAAGGGCAGGTTGCGGGCCTTAAAAACCTGGTTCTGGATGACGTTGCCGATCATCGCGACCTTGGCGCCGCCCATCAGGTCGGTGATGGCGAACATGCCGATGGCGGGCACGAAGACCAGCAGCACGCCGGCCGCGATGCCCGGCCAGGTGAGCGGGATGATGACCTCGCTGAAGGCCCGCAGCGGCCCCGCGCCGAGGTCGTGCGCCGCCTCGACGAGGGCGTTGTCGAGTTTCTCCGCGCTGCCGTAAACCGGCAGGATCATGAAAGGCAGGTAGGCGTAGACCAGGCCGATCACCACCGCCACCGGCGTGTAGAGCAGCTCCAGCGGCTGCGGAATGACGCGGGCCGAGAGCAAGGTGGCGTTGAGCAATCCCTCGCTCTTGAGGATCGCGATCCACGCGTAGGTGCGAATGAGGAAACTGGTCCAAAACGGGATCATCACCAGCAGCAGCAAGCGATTCCGCACCGCCGGCGGCCGCCGCGCGATAAACCAGCCCGCCGGAAACCCCGCCGCCACGCAGATCAGCGTCGTCAGGGCGGCGTAGCCGACCGAGCGGGCGAGGATCTTGAGGTAGGTGTCGTCGAAAACGCGGGCGTAGTTCGTCCAGGTGAAGTCGAAGACCACCCGACCGAGGTCGTCGCGCGAACAGAAGCTGTAGACGACGAGGATGAGCAGCGGCGCGACCACGAACAGCGCCAGCCAGATCAACATCGGCGCGAGCAACCACCAGCCCATGGGCGTGGCCCGCCGCGCGTGCGGATTCTCGGCGTCGGCGGCGGGCAGGGCCTGCATTTCGGGCGGCGGAGGGAAGGGCTGACGGGTTGTCGGCGGGGACGAGGGGGGCGCGAGCCGGCCTCAGTTGGCGTTCTTCAGGTCGGTGATGAGCTCGTCGATCGCCGCGCCGCTGTCACCGATGTGGCGGAAGGTGTCGAGCTTGCGGTCGGTCACTGGGTAGCTGGCGGGGTTGGCGAGCTGCTCCGGGGTGAGGAGCTTGCGCGCGGCGGCGTTGGGGTTGGTGTAGGGGAATTCGTCCGACACGAGTTTGCTCACCTCGGCGCGCAGCAGGTAGTCGATGAAGAGGTGGGCGTTTTCCACGTTGCGGGCGTCCTTCGGGATGGCGAGGAGGTCGACGAAGAGGTGCGCACCCTCTTTGGGCAGCACGTAGCGGAATTTTTTGTCCTCGTTGTGCAGGATGGCGGCCTCGCCGCACCAGACCAGGCCGAGATCGACGTCGCCGTTGAGCAGCGCGGTCTTGGGGCTGTCGGAGTCGAAGAGTTTGATCAGCTTGAACCAGGCGGCCAGCACCGGACGGGTGCCGGCGATGTTCTCCGCCGTCATCGCATTGAGGTCCTTGCCCTGGGTGTAGAGCGCGGCGGTGACCAGTTCGCGGCCGTCGTCGAGCACGACGATGCGGTTCTTGTGCGCCTCGGTGAAGAGCTCGGCGTAGCTGTTGACCGGCGTGGTCACCTTTTCGGTGTTCACCACGATGCCGACCGTGCCGACCATGAAGGGAACGGTGAACTTCTGTTCCGGATCGTGGGGCATGTGCAGATACTCGGGCATCAGGTTGCCGAAATGCGGGAGCTTGGCCTGGTCGACGGGGGTCAGTAGGCCGCCCTTTATCAGGGCCTCGGCGATGTAATCGGGGGGTTGGATGAGATCGTAGGAGCCGCCGCCGGCGAGGAGTTTGGCGAGCATCTCCTCGCCCGAGGCGTAGGTCTCGTAGTTGACCTTCACGCCGGTCTCGGCGGTGAAGCCGTCGATCACGGCCTGAGGCACGTATTCGGACCAGCCGAACAGGTTGAGCTTACCGCCCTTGGGGGCGGCGCCGGCGGTCGCGACGCCGAATGCGGCGGCAAGGGCAAGCGGGAGCAGGGAGCGAAGCATCTTCATGGTGGTTTGGATTGTGGGCGGAGGGTAGAAAGTGAAAAAGGGCGGCGGCGCGGGCCTCAGCGAGCGGCGAGGCGTTTGAGGTGCTCGGTGAAAAGCACGAAGGCGACCGTTGTGACGACGAAGATCGCCGAAAGGGCGTTGAGCATCGGGTTAAGCCCCACCTTCGCCATGCCGAAGACCTGCAGGGGCAGCGTGCGCGAGGCCGGCGAGACGGTGAAGAAGCTGATGATGAGTTCGTCCATCGAGAGCGTGAAGGCCATCAAGGCGCCGGAGATCACCGCCGGCCGCAGGCAGGGCACGATGACCAGCCAGAACGCCCGCAACGGCGTGGCGCCGAGATCCAGCGCGGCCTCCTCCAACGCCGGGTCGAGCCCCTGCAGGCGCGCCTGCACCGCGACCAGCACAAAAGGAAAACAGAAGGTCGTGTGCGCCAGGATCACGCTCGCGAAGCCGAGTTCCAGCGAGGCGACGCGAAAGAGGATCAACAGACTCACGCCCATCACGATTTCCGGCATGATCATGGGCACGCAGATGAGCGTCTGGATGGCGCGCGCGCCACGGTAGCGGAAACGGTGCAGCAACCACGCCCCGGTCGTGCCGATCACCACCGCGAGCACGGTGGCGGCGGCGGCGATGACGAGGCTGTTGCCCAGCGTGCGCAGGATGGGTTCGTTCCGCATCAGCTCGCCATACCAGCGAAAGGTAAACGCCTCCCAGACGACGTTGAGCTTGGAGGTGTTGAAGGAGTAGCCGATCAGCACCGCGATGGGGCCGTAGAGAAAAAGAAACACCAGCGCCGTCCACGCGCCCAGCCCCCAGTCGAGCAGGCGCAGCCCGGTCGGGCGGGGAAAACGTTTCGCGGCGAGGTCGGACATCAGGCGGGACGTGTAGCGATTTGCGCGCCGTCCCGTCGCGGGCGCAAGCGCGCAGGACCGCGGAACGACGGAAACCCACGCGCGTCCGCCGGACCCGGTCCGGATTCAGGCGTGACGCCCGCCGCCCCCCGCCGTAAGTCCTCCCGCCATGAAGACCCTCGCCATCCTCAACGGCCCGAACCTGGACCGCCTCGGCAAACGCGAACCGGAGATCTACGGCCACGCCACCCTGGCCGACCTGGAAGCGCGGCTCCGCGCCGAGTTCGGGGGCGTCGCGAACCTCGAGTTTTTCCAAAGCAACCACGAGGGCGAGCTGGTGGACCGGATCTCCGCCCTGGCCGACGCGAGGATCGACGGCATCGTGATCAACGGCGCCGCCCTCACCCACACCAGCGTGGCCCTGCGCGACGCCCTCGCCGGCTCCGGTCTGCGCGCCGTCGAGGTCCACATCTCGAACATCTACAAGCGCGAGGAATTCCGCCAAAAATCCCTCACCGCCCCGGTCTGCGTCGCCGTGATCACCGGCCTCGGCCTGGAAGGCTACTTCGCCGCCGTCCGCTTCCTGCTCCGCTAGCACGCCGCACAAACCGCTGGACACCCGCGTCCGGCCCGGCATTTTCCCCATCCTGCCCGCCGCCTGCGCCGGCGTAGTTCGCTCCTGTAGCACAATGGATAGTGTAGCGGTCTCCGAAGCCGTTGATGTGGGTTCGATTCCCGCCGGGAGCACCAATTCTTAAGTTCTCCCGGAGAGGAATTTGGTAGACTTTGGAGCGAACGGAAGGGCGGACCCGATCTACCGCATCGCCGGCCGAAGTTCGCGGCGCAGCGCCCCGGCGAAGATCACCTGCTCGCGGCAGGCGACGTGGATCTCCTCGGGCGTGACCGGCGTCGGCGCATCGACCCGGAAGGCCACCCGCAGGGCCGCTCCCTCCGGAAACTTCGCGGTCTGGAGGCGGCGCGTCACCTGCGCAAGCAGGCTCCCGGAGCGCGATTCGATCACGAGGAAAACCGCTTCACCGTCCGCGCCGTCGGCATAGACCACCGCCACCCCGAGCGCGGCGGCCGGAATGGCTTTCTCGATTTCCCCCGCTGCGCAGATCGTGAGTTCGAAACGCTTCGCCCAGCCGTCTTGATTGTTATCCATCCGCGACTGTCCCCGACGCGCGTCGGCAAGACAACGCGTTTGTCGTCCGCCGCGCCGCGCCCGGCTCAGCCGCGCCAGGTGAAGGCATGACAGAGCGCGACGCCGGCCGCGTCGGCCTCGTCGCTCGCCAGCATGCGCCCGTGCCCAAGCAGAGCCATGACGGTGCGCGCCATCTGCTCCTTGCTCGCCCGGCCCGCGCCGACCACCGCCTGCTTCACCCGCAGCGGCGCATATTCCCAGACCTCCTCGTGCCCGTGCACCGCCGCCGCCGCGATCGCCGCCCCGCGCGCCGCGCCCAGGATCTGCGCGGTCTGGAAATTCTGCACGTAGATGGTCTGCTCCAACGCCACGTGGCGCACCGCGAAGTCGGTCAAGAACGCCGTCACCGCGGTCGAGATTTCCCCCAGCGCGAAGGCCATGCTTTTTTTCGGATGCACCGTCACCGTGCGACAGCGCAACAACACCGGCGCACGCCCGGGCAGAAACTCGACCAACGCCAGACCCGTCCCGCGCAGCGAAGGGTCGATGCCCAGCACCTGACCGGAAAACGACACCCGCATCGCGCCCGCCAACGGATGCGCGGCCGGTCCCGCCGCCGCCCGCACCGCGCTGACCGGCACGACCGTGCCCACCGGCACACCCGCGAGCCCGCCACCGGCCCGGCCGGCCTTCGCGCCCACGCCGCCGCCCGCCAGTTTCGCCGCCCACATTTGCCTGACGTTTTTGGTGGCCATGTCGTGTGACGGCAGCCTCAGCCGATCAGGAGCTTCAGTCCAGCCGCCGCGCTAAATAACAAGGCCAGCCGCTCGAACCACGCCTGCGAGACCCGCGGCAACACCCAGCGCCCAAACCAGGCCCCGGCGAACACCGCCGGCGCGAGCGCGAGATTGAACCAAAGGCTGTCCAGCGTGATCAGCCCGAGCCCGGCCATGAAGGGAAACTTGAACAGGTTGAGCAGGAGAAAAAACACCGCGCTGGTGCCGACATAGGCGAGCTTGGGCAGGCGCATCGCCAGCAGGTAGATCGCCATCAGCGGCCCGGCCGCGTTGGCCACCAGGGTGGTGAAGCCGGCCAGCACGCCAATGGACGGCGCGAACCACGCGCCCTGCTCCGCCACCGCCGCCGGATCGGCGAGCGCGGCCGGCGCGGCGGCCCGCTTCCGCCAGAGGTGCAGCCCGACGAGCGTGAGAATGATGCCGCCGACCAGCAGCTGCGCCTGGCGGTCGTCGAGTCGGCCCAGGGCCAGGGCGCCGAGCCCGACGCCCGCCGCCGTCCAAGGGAACAGGCGCCAGAGGTGTTTCCACTCGGTGTGCCGGCGGTAGGAAAACACCGCCACGAGGTCGCCGCAGATCAACAGCGGCAGCACAAAGCCGCTGGCCTGGCGGGTGGGCATGAGGTTGGCGAATATCGCCACGAAAAGCATGCCGATGCCGGGCACGCCGGTCTTGGACAGCCCCACGATGCCCGCCGCGAGAATCGCCAGCGCCCAGCCAAAGGCGTCGAGCGTCACGCGCTTTCCTCCGGAGCGGTGAACCCGCCCGCCGCCACCGAAAAAACCTCCCACGCGCCCAGCTCGGCGTCGGGCAGTTCGGTGCCGGTGGCGAGCACCTGCCGCTCCGTCCCCAGCGCGGCCCAGAAACGCCGCCGCCGCGCCGGATCCAGCTCGCCGAGCACGTCGTCCGCCAGCAGCACCGGCTCGACGCCGGTGCGTTCCCGCACGAGCGCCACCTGGGCGAGACGCAGGGCGAGCACGAGGCTGCGTTGTTGTCCCTCGGAACCGTAGTCGCGCGCCGCGCGGCCGCCCACGCGCAGCACGAGATCGTCGCGATGCGGGCCGGAGAGGGAGGAGCGAAACGCGAGGTCGCGGACGCGGGCCTTTTCAAAGTGCGTGCGCCACGCGGCGGGGTCGCCATCGTCGGGTTCGGCGTCGGCGGCGTAGGCGAGCGACGCCGGCTCGGCCTCCGCGCTCAGGCTCGCGTAGGCGGCGGCCACGTGCGGCGCGAGCGACGCCAGGCCCGCGCGCCGTCCGGCGGAGAGGGCCGCCGCCGCGTCCGCCAGCGGCGCCTCGAAGGCGGCGAGCTCGGCGGCGGGCCCCTGACGCTTGAGCAACTGATTGCGACCGTCGAGCGCGCGATGGTAGCCGGTCAGGGCGCGGAGATAACCGGCATCCACCCCGGCGAGGGTGAGATCGAGCCAGCGCCGCCGCAGAGCCGGCGCGCCGCGCACCAGTTGTTGATCCTGGGACGAAAAAACCACGGTGGGGAAACGGCCGAGAAAATCACCGATGCGCGCCACTCGCTCGCCGTCGCAGGTCACTTCGCGGCCGCCGGGGCGCAGGGTGATGACCACGCGGCTGGGGCCGAACTTCTCGTGGTCGAACTCCGCCGCCAGCGCGCCCTCGCGTTGGCCCTGGGCGATGAGCAGAGCGGTGTCGGCGGTGCGGAAAGAGCGCAGCGCGGTCACGAAGCCGACCGCCTCGAGCAGGTTGGTTTTCCCCTGCCCGTTCGCCCCGACGAAAAACTGCTGCCGCCCGGAAAACGAAAACTCCGCGAACGGGATGTTGCGCAGGTTTTGCAGGGTGAGGCGGCGGAGACGCATGCGGGATTCAGTGAATCGGCGTCCCGCTTAAGCGATTGCCGTCAGCAACTCCCGCAGGTTCAAAACGCGCGGATCGGGGGACCGGCGCTTGTGGGGCTCGGGGCGGTAGAGGGTGCGAACATCGAATGCTGCTTGGGCCTGCCAGAGTTTCGGGGCGTCCCACGGCTGGCCGATGTAGGCGGGATCGGGCTCTACTTCAAAGATCGCGTAGATTTCGCCGCTGGCCGCTCCTGGATAGCCTAGACCCAGCACGTCCTTGGCAGAGAAAATTTTGTAGCCGGGGTAACCATGCTTGAGGCGAAGAAGTCCCGGTAGGACCACGCTGCCATGCGTGTGTAGCAAGACGTGACGAGCCGATGCGAATTCCGGTGGAACGTGCCACGTTCCCGGTCTGTCGCCCAAACGCACCAAAACCTTTCCGCTGGTTTCAGTCCACTTTAGCTGAGCATCGCTGTCATACCATGCGACGACGACGTGGTGTTCTGCCGGCGGAAGCGCACGTTTGGTGGACGAGTAGTCGTCCCGCTCGTTAAGCACCAAATCACCATAGGCAACGGGCGCCTCTTCCACGGCGTAGGCTTCTCCGAGGTGGTAGGTTGTTCGCTCACGGGCGGTGGTGCGGTTGGACAGGTGCTCGATCACTTCGTCGAGGAACTTGGCAACCGACTCCATGCCGTCGGCGTTACCTGTTCCCGATGGGCGGATCGCGAAAGCCCCCAAACCCGGCAGCACCTCATGAAACCCCTCAAACTCCGCGAATCGCTTCTGGTCCCCGGGGGTTCCTGGATACAGCACGTAGGCTCCCGCGGTGCGCCGGATGGCGTCGCGGTATGCGTGCATTTTGAGCAAATCTGAATACTTCGCAGACGTCGGTTTGGCGGCGGTGGATTCGGAGCGGTCGCTGATCGCCTCGTCTTCGTCTTCCTGCCGACCGAAGAGCGCCTCCACGTTTTCGACCCGATATTTGGCGTCGAAATGAACGTGGACGAGCACCTCATGTTTTTCGGCTTCGGCCTTGTCGAACTCGGCCGGCCAGATGCTCAACGTGTAATCGGGCTGCACGCCGCGCGTCCAACTGCCGCCCTTTCGGTGGTCGGGATTGCGCGTGAACTTGTGGTTGAAATGAAACTCCGCCTTGAGCGGACGGCGAGCCGCTTGCGACCACACTCCACCTATAGGGGTGCGTAGCTCCACGCCGCGATGGAGCTTTAATCGCGGCAAGCCTCGGTCGGTTTCCAGCAACACCGCGTGGAGTGGCTCCTCGCAGTTGAACTTTTTGCGGAAGACCGCCTCCAGTCGGAAAAACAACCAATACTCGTAGAGCGTAGCCACGTTGCGCGCTCCGCCGTGCCAAACCTCCCCGCCTCCTTCCCATTCAAGTTGTGCGCCGACGTGGAATTGTAGCCAGGCATGGAGCAACTCGCGGTAGCCGGCCTTGCGTTGGAGCACCGGACTACCGAGCGGCAGCACTTCGGGGCGCGACACATCGGGCAAAAAACCGCGCCCGAGCAGAGCATCCAGCCGTGCCCGCAGCCGCCCCACCTCGCGAAGGAGACGGATGTTTTCCGGTTTGTCCCGATCCGCCGGCACGCGCCCGATCAAGCCGCCCACTTCGACCAAAAAGTCTCGAAACTCCTCCAGCACCATCTTCACGAAACGATTTTCCGCAGTATCGAGAAAATCGGTGCGACGGCTGACTTGGATGCGCGCGGGCAGAGTGGTGAGAGCCGGATGAAGGCCGCGAAGCGGATGCGCTTCAGGCAGCGCAACGCGATTGCCGGCCCGGACTACTTGGCGAGCAAAGTCTTTCCCGGCCCTGAAAGGGCGCGAAATCGACTGCTCCTGTCTATCGTCCTCCAAGCGACGGTGCGGGTTGCGCAGCACCTCGTTTACCGCGCCATCAAATCCTGCCGATTCCAGCGTGTGGCGGAGGAACTCCAACTGCTGCTCCATGACAGTCCGGTTATCGCGCCACGCCGAAGACAGCCGGAGGCGAGTATTGGCGCGGCTATCGAGCAGGAGGCCGGCGCATTTTTGCGCGATGTAGCCAAGCATGTCTCGGTAGTGTTTACGGTATTCCAGTTTGATGGACCGCACCTCCACCGCAGCTTGCGCCACCACTTCGGTGCCGCGCAGCAAAACGAGGGGCAGCACGCCGCACTGATCCCCCGGCTCGATAAATCCCTCTTGATCGGACGCGGGGCTGCGGGTCACGCCAGGGGCCTCTTGCAGGGCGAGATCGGCCACCTCCGCTCCGTCACGCCCTTTGATTTGGTAAATGTAGCGGCCCCGCTCGCGCAGTTGCACCGGCTCTTCGTTACGGGCGGCGGCCTCGGCATCCGTCCAGCGGATAAGGTCGGCGTTTTCGCCGGTGGCTCCGTTCGCTTTACGCGCATTCCAGATACAGACGGAGGCAACTTCGCGACCTTTTGGGTCTCGGCAGATGACCGTGGTTGGATTGGGCACCTCCACCGCCATGCTCAAGCCTCGGAGAAGGTGACGAATTGATCGCGGATCAGCTTCGCATACATACGCTGCACCTTGTCGAAGCTGAGCGGATAGCGCGCTTTTTCCCCTCCGAGTGCCTTTTTCACTGCCTCGGGCGATTTGGCTTCGTCGTCAGTTAATCCAGCCGCAAGACAGGCTGTGGTGAAGTCTTTGGGGGCAAGGGGTCCTCGATCAGCTCCACAGGCGTAGGCGAGCGCCCAGAGCAGGCCCTCCAGCTTGGTTCGTGAGCCGTGGAGTTTAGGCAGGAATTTTTGCACAATTACGGCATCCATGGCCGCATTGAAGTAGGTGTCATCTTCATCGGAGTGCCCACCCAGTTCCTTGTAAAAATTAATGAAACGAGCTGCTTCGTAACTGGTGCGATAACCAAACTCGGCCTGGTGCTGTTGGAGCAATTTGAAGAACAGCATCATCTCTTCAATAAACCTTGCCTTAACCTTGACGGGAACAACACCAGTTTTATCGGAAGCCGCTGCCACGAAGGCTTGGCCGAACATGCTACCCTGCCCGTCTAGTTTCTCGAGTAGCACCGGCTTCGGGTTATCAAGGAAGTCGCCAAAGTCTTTATCGTCTACCCGAAATTCTATGACGTTGGCGCGATCAAGCACCTTCGGCGAGAACATGTAGGTCGTTTCATCTACATTTACCGTCCCGATGATGAATAGATTGGGCGGCAGGATTTGACGATTTGGCACAGTCACCTCGCCACTTTTAAATCCATCGCCGTTATGCAGCGGAATTGGATCGGCTGATTCGATGGCTGACAGAATGGCGGCGAAATACCGTTCGACATGGGAGAGGTTCATCTCATCCAAAATCAGGAAGTGTGGTATGTTCCGATTTGTGTCCGCCGCTAGAATTACATCGAGCGCCGGTGTAGTTATATAAGCTTTGTCCCTTAGTCCGTCTGCATAACCGAGCACGTTGTCGCAGCCCGTCCAATCGGCACCAACGGGGACAATCACTGCATGCGGGTGTGGCTTTTTGCCTTTGCTGTGGTCCGCCTCATCTATCCAACCCGGATCGGGCGTAATCCATCGTGAAAATGCCTGTGCTATCTTCGTTTTTCCTGAGCCTGCTAATCCTGCGAGTATAAGAAAGCGCTTAGCGCACAATGAAGCGAGCAGTCTAGATTCAAGAGGGCTTGGGAGTTGTAGGCCGATCTGGGGGGCCGTTACATTTTCTCTAAACTGCGCCGAAAGCTCGGCAAGTGTCGTCGCTTGCAGCGCTACGCTCGTTGCCTCGTCTTGAAACAAGTCCGTCATTCGCACGGGGCGATCTTTCGATTTTGACGTTTCACTCATTTGGAATACTCCAATTTGATTTTAGGAATTCTGGAATCTCCAGGTCATACAGTTGCTTGCACTCCTTTGTGTATTCGTGGATGCCCTTGCCGCCGGCCTCTTCCAGATAGCCAAAGTCAGCGGCAAATGAATTAGTCACGACCAATATGGATGTCTCCGCCGTTTCAAAGGAATATTCGCGGAATAAAAACACGGCCAAGACATGTATGTTTATCCTGGTCCCGTAGAGCAGTTCTGAAAGCGCCAACTCGGCGTGGTTATTTTTGAGTGTATATGTGCCGTTCTCCTGGTCTATGGCCACAACTTTCGCCAAGACGGCCCTTATGGAACTCGGCGCGTAGGAGCCTGCAATATTGTGATTGAGCCACCTATTGCTCTCGCTTGCTTTTTTGGATATGAATGGCTTGATATATGGTTTATCGACAGGCCTATCCTCTACCCGAAGGAATCGATCATAGAAACCCTTGAAATTTGGGTTGATGTTCTTCGTATTCTTTGCCGTATGCGCCGTTTCTACAAGACAAAGGTATCCGGCGAAATGTTCGTGGATTCGTTTGCTTCGCAGCTCGTTCAGGCATGCTGCGACGGTTTTAAGGTCTATGGCCAATTTCATCTTATTATGCGAGATCAATACCAATCGCGGACCTTCCGAGTTCAACGGCCACTGACAATGTTGTTCCAGTTCCCATGAACGGATCAAGCACTATGCCCGGGGATGTTTCCTCACAGCATGGACATTTGGTCCAGCCGGCACTTCTTTTTTTTGCAAATGTGTATTCACGGAAATAGCCTCCTAGCGCGGTTTTTGCTTCAGCCGCAAGGCGCTTTACTTCAGGCGTATTTCGATCTGTTCCGCTCTGCACGTGTCGGGCTTTCCCTGCGTCAGATATGCCAGTTGCACGTATAGCCGCAAAATGAGCCGGCGTAAGACCATGCAGCGAGGCGAGTTCCATAGCCCTTCGCGCTTGGGGACGCTCGATATCTAGTTCGTGAGTTTTTTCAATTATTCGTCTCCGTGGCATGCCACTTTGGCGACACACCTCCTTAGGGCATGCTAAAATTATTGCGCGTCTGGCGATTTCAGTCGGGAATGGAGCGAGGTGATCGCCTAGTTCTAACTCAACATCCAGCTCCCATACATCTCCCGGATTGGCACCACGTCCATTCTGACTATATTTTTCGGAGTATCCAAATAGATCATAATAATAATCGTCATTCAGTGTGAAGTGAAAAATGCTTTCGTAACGGGATGCGAGTCTATCCTTTGCCGGATCAGGCATACCTCCTTTCTTCACCCACGCGATTTTGTTACGAAGTTTCCAGCCGGCTTCGATGGCCGCACATTCGATTCTGCTTGGTATGCCTTGAAGACTTTTTTTGTAATACGTATCTCCGACGTTCAGGAAAATCGAGCCAGTAGGGCGGAGCACATTCTTCCAGCTGCGCATGCATTCCATAATTTGTTCTACATAATCGGAAGGTGTCTCCTCTTGTCCAATCTGACCCTTAACGCCGTAATCCCTCTTGTTCCAATATGGCGGCGACGTGACAATCACATCTACGAGTTTATCTGGTAGGCAGTGTCGTTTTGATAATTTTGGTGATCTGGGTTTTATGTTCCTGATATCTCTGGCATCACCTTCGAACTCTAAGCGAAAAGGGTTCCCTAAATCTGGCGTGGGAATGTTGAATATAGGGACTTGTGGGCTGCTTGCTGTCATTTGCTTTAATAGCGGAAGGTTTATTGCATTATGCGTCTTAGATATTGATCAAACAGCGGCACGGTAAATCCGGTGTCACCGTGGGCGGGGCTGTAGATCATACCCTTGGAAATGAGAGAGGAACGAACCGGGGCGACCGTGCGCACCGAGGCGGTAAGTTTTTCCGCAATCTCGCCGGAGCGATGCGGGCCGGGACCCAACAGGGCCATCGCACGCATGTAATCCTTTTCCCGGGGAGTCAGACGATCAAAGCGGACCCGGAAAAACCCTTCATCCAAGCGATTAATCGATGCCTGCGTGGCGCGCTCGATCACGGCGGCGTCGATGGTGGGTGGCACGGCCAGATTCCACGCCTGATAGCCCCACTCCTGCAGGAAATAAGGATAGCCGCGGGTTTGGGCGTAAATCGCGGCCAAGGCTTCGGCAGTAAAGGTGATGCCTGCGCGCTCGGCCGGCTCGGACAAGGCCTTGGCGGCATCGGCCTCGGATAAGGGCCCGATCTCGGGGTAATCGAAGAGCCGCTCGGCGTAGGATTTGGAGCGTCCGGCCAGACCAACGACCTGCGGCAGGCCCGCACCCACCAAGATAAGCGGCAGGCCTTTCTGCGCGATCTTGTGCAAGGCCATGATGAGGGCGCTGAACTCGATTTCGCTCAGGTATTGAAGCTCATCCACGATGATGGCCACGGCGGTCTTACGCGCACGCGCCGCCTCGCCGATAGCGAGGAACAGGGCGGGAAGATCGGCCTCAAGGTCGCCGCTGTCGGCCACGCCCGTCTCGGGATCGATATCCAAACCAATCTCCACCTCTCCCAAGCTAACCTTGAGGCCCTTGGTGAAGCTTTTGAGCACGCGTATGCCGCGTTTGACCGTGGCCTCGATTTGTTCCCCCCGATCAAGCCCAAGGAGGATGCGGCGCAACTCGGGCAGGAGCAGGGCGGGAAGCGATTTTTCCTCATGGGCCTCAATCAGCGAAGTGTGGTAACCGGCCTCGCGGGCTTGATCCTCCACGCGATTCAGAAGAACAGTTTTTCCTACACCCCTCAGGCCGACCAAGATAAAGCTTTTGGTGGGCAATCCATTGCGTGTGCGAGTGAGGGCGATGCGAGCGTTCTCCAGAAGCTGTTCGCGACCGGTGAGCTCAGGCGGTGGAGTGCCTGCGCCGGGAGCGTAGGGATTGAGCGCTGGGTCCATTGCAGGCCGTAATCAAGGTATGTTAGGGGAGTATTCAAGGAATATCGTAACCTTGGGTAACCTTACTGGAAATGCTTCCACTTCGACGCAACCGTAGCGTGCCTCCGTCGCCAGCGAAGACAAGGGACGAGATGGCGCCGGCCTCGCGGTCGCCATCCATTTTCACCGTTCATGCGTGCCACGCAACGTAGCCGGAGGCGCACGGCACCCGCGCGGGCCGGAGTTTACCCGTTGGCGATCTCGGGCTCGACGAGGTGGGCGAGCTGCGCGAGGGAATCCTGCCAGCCCAGGTAACACATCTCGGCGGGGATGACCTCCGGGATGCCAGCCTGCTCGATGTTCACCTCGGTGCCGCAGAGCACCGCTTTCAAGACCACCGTCACCGTGCTCTCGCCGGGTAGATTCGGGTCATCGAACTTGTCGGTGTAGCGGAGGCGCTCGTGCGGGACGAGTTCGAGGAAGGTTCCGCCGAAACTGTGGCTGTGGCCGGTGCCGAAATTGGTGAACGACATTTTGAAGCCGCCGCCAACCTTGGCGTCGAAGGCGTGTATCTTGCCGGTGAATCCATAGGGCGGCAGCCAGCGGCACATCGCGTCGGCGTCGGTGAAGGCGCGATAGACTTTCTCGGGCGTCGTGCGGAGCACGCGGTGCAGGCGGATCGTGTGGGCGGGCATGGGAGAAAAGGGGTGAAAGCCGGGCCGCTCAGCGCACCTGCAGCGTGCCGCCGTCGTAGGCGAGGCCGAGGGACGGGATGGTCACGGCCTTGCGGTCGCCTTCCTTTTTTACCGTGCCGGCGTGCCACGCGGTGTAGCCGGAGGCCCGCGCGGCGGCGAGGGTGGCGTCGAGGTTTTCAGGCGAGACGTAGGCGGCAAAGCCGACGCCCTGGTTGAAGGTCGCATAGGCCTCGCGCAGGTCGATGGGGCCCGCCTCGCGCAGGAATTTAAAAAGCGCCGGTTCCGCGCCGGGCGTGTGGATCTCGTAAACGAAGGGCTCCTCGAGGCGCATGAGTTTACGCCAGCCGTGGCCGGTGACGTGCGCGACGTAGTTCAATTTTACTCCGGCCTGTTGGCACTCGCGGACGAAGTTCACGTAGATGACGGACGGCGCCAGCAGCGCCTCGCCGTAGGTGCGCAGGTCGCCGTGGCCGAGGGGCGTCTGGTAGCCTTGCGGCAGGCGCGAGGCGATGAGCCGGCAGAGGGAAAGGCCGTTGGTCTGCACGCCGGAGGAGGCGAGGAACACGATGGCGTCGCCGTCGCGGACATCGCCGGTGATGCGTTGGGATTTGGGCTCGATTTTCCCGATGGCGGAGCCCGCGAGCACGATGGCCTCGGCGTGGACGATACCGCGTAGGGTCGGCGTCTCGCCGCCGCCCCAGACCGCGCCGGCCTGGCGGCACCCCTCGGCCCAGCCCTCGACCAGCGCCTCCATCCGGGGCGTGTCGGCGAACCAGGCCGACTCCCCGACGGCGGCGTGCATCGCCACCGAGATGGGCAGCGCGCCGCAGGTCACGAGGTCGTTGACGATGGTGGCGACGGTATCGATCGAGATCGCGCGGTAGAAGTTTTGCCCGGTGGCGGCGTAGACCGCGTCGGCGACGAGATTCTTGGTGCCCAGGCCCTCCTCGACATGGGCGAGGAAATGGTCTTCGGCCTCCATCAGGTAGCAGCTCTCACCGCGGGTATTGGCGGGCTCGGCGTAGCCGTGGAGCTCGAGCAGCGGCGCGGTGGTCTTGGCGGCCTTTTGACAGGCGCGTTTGAAGGCGTCGAGTTGGTCGTAGTTAACGCCGGAGGATTCGTAGCTGAGGGACATGGGCGGGAAAATGACCAATGACGAATGACCAATGCCCAAGGAAAAACGCGGGCCGTGATCGAGAATTCAGCGGTTGCCGCGATGGTAGCCGATCTTGGGTTTCTTGCCCTCTTCTTCTGGAGGGGGATTTAGGAGAGGCGCCAGACGCTCGACGACCTCGCGAAGAACGACGTCGTGTTCGAGGAGCTTTTTGTCGATCTCGGCGAGGCGCCTCAAAACGCCGAGATTGGCGCTGATCTGCTCGCGCATTTGGACAAAGGCGCGGACGACAAACACGCTCATGGCGACCGCATGGTGGCTGCGCAGAACCATCGCGGCCATGATCGCGCCGTGCTCGGTGAACACCCAAGGTAGATACTTCACATGTTTACCGTGAACACCGGATCTTAAGGTCACAATTTGTGACCTTAAGATCGCAAACTCCTCCTGGGTAAGGCCAAAGGCGAAATCGGATGGGAACCGTTCGGCATTTCGACGAATCGCCTGATTGAACACCTTTGTTTCCACGCCAAAGAGCGCGGCCAGATCCGAATCGAGCATCACCTTCTGTTTTCGCACCGTGTAGATGCGCGGCAGCGCGGGGGAGCCCTTAGAGGAGTCGGCCGACGTCGTTGTCTTCGCATCACCCATGGCTCAGTAGCTCCGCCGCCCCTCGCTGTCCTCGTAGTAGTTCACGTAGGCCTGGTTCACCACGCGGTAGCCGCCGCGGGTGGGATACTTGCCCGAGAAATACCAGTCGCCGGTGTGCTGGGGACAGGCCGCGTGGAGGTTTTCCAAGGTCTGGAAAATCACCTCGATCTCGCCGTGCCAGTCGACGCCGGTAGGACGCACGAACTCGGCGATCTTGGCCGAGATCTCCTCGGGGCTGAACGACGAGTAGATGGCCTGGACGTAGTTGACCGACTCGCCCTTCGCGACCGCCTCGCGGCAATTTTCGTAGACCTCGCGCATCAACTCGGTCCGCCCCCGCTCCTTGAGCAAAGTGATGGCGGCCTCGAAGGCGATGAACTTGCCCAGCTGCGACATGTCGATGCCGTAGCAGTCCGGGTAGCGGATCTGAGGCGCGGTGGAGACGATGACGATCTTACGCGGCTGGAGGCGGGTGAGGATGCGCAGGATGGACTTGCGCAGGGTGGTGCCGCGCACGATGGAGTCGTCGACGCAGACGAGGTTGTCGCCCGGCTGCACCGAGCCGTAGCTGATGTCGTAGACGTGGCTGGCGAGGTGGTTGCGCATCGATTCCTGGCCGATGAAGGTGCGCAGCTTGATGTCCTTCGAGACGACCTTCTCGCCGCGCGGCCAGTTGTGGAGGATGAGCTCGTCCAGCAGCGCCTCGGTCAATTCGCCGCGGGCGGCGGCGGCGAGGATGTCGCGCTTCACCTCGGCGCGGCGCTTCTCGCGCAGGGCGTGCATGAGGCCGAACCAGGCGACCTCGGCGGTGTTGGGGATGAAGCCGAAGACGGTGCGGCCCCAGTCGCCACCGATGGACTTGACCACCTGGTCGGCGAGTCGGCCGCCGAGGGCCTTGCGCTCGCGGTAAATGTCGAGGTCGTTGCCGCGCGAGAAGTAGATGCGCTCGAAAGAGCACGACGCGCGGGGCAGCGGGGCGGTGAATTGGGTCTCGGAGACGCGTCCGTCGCGTTTGATCACCATGACGTGGCCGGGCGGCACCTCGCGCACCTGGGCGACGGGCAGGTCGAAGATGGTTTGGAGCGGCGCGCGCTCTGAGGCGAAGGCGATGACCTCGTCGTTCTGGAAGAAAAATGCCGGGCGGATGCCGGCCGGATCGCGCGCGACGAAGGCGTCGCCGTTGCCGATCAAGCCGCACAGCGTGTATCCGCCATCCCACTTCGCGGCCGAGCGGGTGATGACGCGCCCCAGGTCGAGGCGTTCGCTGATCAGCCGGGAAATCTCCTCGCCCTTCAGCCCCTGTTCGCGCAGCGCGCGGTAGATGTCCTCGTGCTCCTCATCGAGGAAAAAGCCGATCTTCTCCAGCAGCGCCTGTGTGTCGGTGGCGAAGATCGGATGCTGCCCCATGCCGATGAGCGACTGGTTCAGCTCGTCGGTGTTGGTCATGTTAAAATTTCCGCACAGCGCGAGGTTGCGGGTCGGCCAGGGCGAACGCCGGAAATACGGGTGACACGAGGAGATGTTGTAACCGCCCGAGGTGCCGTAGCGCAGATGGCCGACGAGCAGCTCGCCGCCGAAGTCGAAGTGTTTCTTCACCGTGTGGGCGAACTCCGGATGGATGTCGCCGCCGGCCTTCTTCTCGTCGTATTGGGCGAGCAGGGTCTTGAAGATGCGGTCCAGCGGGTTGGCCTTCACGCAACGCTCGCGGAACATGTAGGGCTCGCCGGCCGGGGTATCGAGCTTCACGCAGGCCACGCCCGCGCCGTCCTGGCCACGATTGTGCTGCTTCTCCATGAGCAGAAACAGTTTCTCAAAGCCCCACAGCGGCGTGCCGTATTTCTCCTGGTAGTAGGCGAGCGGCTTCAAAAGCCGGACCAGCGCGATGCCGCATTCGTGGGTGATTTTATCGGACATGGAGGGCGAAAACGGGTGAAGGGAGGAAAATCGACGCGTGTCCGGAACCGCCCCGCCCCACGCCGTTCGCGGGCTGGGTTTGCTTCTGCCTCGGGCTGGCGATCGCGGTGACTCTCACGGCATTAAAAACGTTTCATACCGGGCGGAAGCCCGCGCCGGTCAATGGATTTTTGGGCGAATCCACCCGAGCGACGCCCAAAATGCCGCCGCACCCGTCCCGCCCCTTGACCGCGCCCGCCCGCTTCCGAAGCATCCGCCGTTTTCCCGACCATGCTGATCCTCCGCGGCTCCTCCGCCCTCTCTCCGTTCCGCCTGGAAAAACTTCGCGCCGACCTCGCCGCCGCCGGCCTCCCGGTCCGGGCCCTCGCCGCCCGGTTCACCCACCTGGTCGAACTCGCCGCCGACACCCCCGCCCTGCCCGCCGAGAGTCAGGCCGTGTTGGAAAAACTCCTCACCTACGGCCCCCGCCGCCCCCTTCCCGCCGTCGCCGGCCTCGTCCAGGTCGTCGCGCCCCGCCCCGGCACCATCTCCCCCTGGTCTTCCAAGGCCACCGATATCGCCCACCTCTGCGGCCTCGCTGCCGTGCGCCGCATCGAGCGCGTCATCGAGTTCACCCTCGACATCGACAACGTCGCCCTCGCCAAGCCCCTGATGGTGTTGTCCGCCGCCCAACTCGCCGCCCTGCGGGCGAAACTCCACGACCGCATGACCCAGGTCGTCTTCGACTCGCTCGACGCCTGCGCCGCGCTTTTCCGCCACGCCGCCCCCGCCCCGCTGTCCACCATCCCGGTCCTCGCCCAAGGCCGCGCCGCCCTCGTCACCGCCAACGCCTCCCTCGGCCTCGCCCTCGCCGACGACGAGATCGACTACCTCGTCAACGCCTTCACCACCCTCGGCCGCGACCCGAACGACATCGAGCTGATGATGTTCGCCCAGGCCAACTCCGAGCACTGCCGCCACAAGATTTTTAACGCCACCTGGTCCATCGACGGCGCCGCGCGCGACCGCTCGCTGTTCCAGATGATCAAGAACACCTACACGCTGCACCCCGAGGGCGTCCTGTCCGCCTACAAGGACAACGCCGCCGTGCTCGCCGGCACCGTCGCGGGCCGCTTCTGGGCCGACCCCGCCACCGGCGAATACTCCGCCCACTCCGAGCCGGTCCACATCCTCTGCAAGGTCGAGACCCACAACCACCCCACCGCCATCTCCCCCTTCGCCGGCGCCGCCACCGGCAGCGGCGGCGAGATCCGCGACGAGGGCGCGACCGGCCGCGGCTCCAAGCCCAAGGCCGGCCTCACCGGCTTCACCGTATCCAACCTCCGGATACCGGGCGCGGTCCAGCCCTGGGAAAAAGACCACGGCAAACCCGGCCGCATCGTCTCCGCCCTCGAGATCATGCTCGACGGCCCCCTCGGCGCCGCCGCCTTCAACAACGAGTTCGGGCGCCCGGCCATCAACGGTTATTTCCGCACCTATGAGGCCGAGGTTCCGGCGCCCGCCGGCTCCGCCGCCGCCACCGAGCTGCGCGGTTACCACAAACCGATCATGCTGGCCGGCGGCCTCGGCAACATTCGCGAGGGCCACATCAAGAAGGGCGAGATCCACCCCGGCGACCAGCTGATCGTCCTCGGCGGGCCCTGCATGCTGATCGGACTCGGCGGCGGCGCGGCCTCCTCCATGGCCAGCGGCGCCGGCGCCGAGGACCTCGATTTCGCCTCCGTGCAGCGCGACAACGCCGAGATGGAGCGCCGCTGCCAGGAGGTCATCGACCGCTGCTGGGCCCTCGGCGACGACAACCCCATCTCCTTCATCCACGACGTCGGCGCCGGCGGCGTCTCCAACGCCCTGCCCGAATTGGTCAACGACGGCGGTCGCGGCGGTCGTTTTAACCTCCGCGCCCTGCCCAACGACGAGCCCGGCATGTCTCCGCTCGCCATCTGGTGCAACGAGTCGCAGGAGCGCTACGTCCTCGCCGTCCCGCCCGCCCGGCTCGCCACCTTCGCCGCCTTCTGCGAACGCGAACGCTGCCCCTTCGCCGTCGTCGGCGAGGCCACGGGGGAAAAACGCCTCGTCCTCGACGATCCTCATTTCAGCAACCGCCCCATCGACCTCCCCCTCGACGTGCTGCTGGGCAAGCCGCCCCGCATGCACCGCACCGACCAGACCCTCGCGCGCCCGCTCGCCCCGCTCGATCTCGGCGGCGCCACCCTGACCGAGGCCGTCCACCGCGTGCTGCGCCACCCCGCCGTGGCGGACAAAACCTTCCTGATCTCCATCGGCGACCGCACCGTCACCGGCCTGATCTGCCGCGACCAGATGGTCGGCCCCTGGCAGGTCCCCGTGGCCGACTGTGCCGTCACCGCCGCCGGCTACGACGCCTTCACCGGCGAGGCCATGGCCATGGGCGAACGCACGCCCGTCGCGGTCAACTCCGCCGCCGCCTCCGCCCGCCTCGCCGTCGGCGAAGCCCTGACCAACCTCGCCGCCGCCCAGATCGGCGACCTCGGCAAGATCAACCTCTCCGCCAACTGGATGGCCGCTCCCGCCGTGCCCGGCGATGGAGCCGACCTCTACGCCGCCGTTCAGGCCGTGGGCATGGAACTCTGCCCCGCCCTCGGCATCACCATTCCCGTCGGCAAGGACAGCATGAGCATGTCGACCGTCTGGGCCGACCCCGCCACCGGCGCGTCCAAACGCGTCACCGCCCCGACCTCGCTGATCATCTCCGCTTTCGCCCCCGTCGCCGACATCCGCCAGTCGCTCACGCCGCAGCTCGTCACTGGAGGCGGCATCGGCGCCACGCTGCTTTTTGTGATCGATCTCGGTCGCGGCAAAGACCGCCTCGGAGGCTCCATCCTCGCCCAGGTTTTCGGCCAAACCGGCCAGGCTCCCGCCGACGTGGATTCGCCCGCCGACCTAAAGGCGTTCTGGAATGCGATCCAGCGACTCGGCCGCGAAGGCAAAATCCTCGCCTACCACGATCGCTCCGACGGCGGGCTGCTTGCCGCTGCGGCGGAGATGGCTTTCGCGGGCAACACCGGCGTGACCCTGATACTGCCACAAGGCGTTGATCCCTTGGCGTGTCTTTTCTCCGAGGAACTGGGCGCGATCATCCAGGTGAAGGCTTCGGAAGCGCACTACGTTCAAAATGTGCTCCGTGAATACAACCTTTTGGACTGCGTGACCACCCACGGAGGGCCTAATATGGATTCTGTCGTCCGGGTATGGTCGAGTAGCGGAAAAGAAATCTTCAGCGAAAGTATCTTCACCCTCCGCTCGATCTGGAGCGACGTCACCCGCCGCATGGCCGGCCTGCGCGACAACCCTGCCTGCGCCGAGCAAGAACACGCCCTTCGCCTCGACCCCGCCAACCCCGGCCTCACGCCGAAAGTCACTTTCTCGTTCGGGGATTTAGCCACAGAAGGCACAAACGACGCAAAAAATCCGGTATCCGTTTCTGCACTTTCGGCGCCTTTTGTGGCCAATTCTTCCGTTCGTCCGCCCATGGCAATCTTGCGCGAGCAAGGCGTGAACGGCGAGGTCGAGATGGCCGCCGCGTTCACCCGCGCCGGGTTCAAGGCCGTCGACGTCCACATGACCGACATCCTCTCCGGCCGCGTTTCGCTGCGCGATTTCCGCGGCCTCGCCGCCTGCGGCGGTTTTAGCTATGGCGACGTCCTCGGCGCCGGCGAAGGCTGGGCCAAGAGCATCCTCTTCAACCCCCGCGCACGCGACGAATTTGCCGCCTTCTTCGCCCGGGAGGACACCTTCGCGCTCGGCGTCTGCAACGGCTGCCAGATGATGAGCAACCTTCACTCCATCATCCCCGGCGCCGCCCACTGGCCGCGCTTCGTGCAAAACCAGTCCGAACGATTCGAGGCCCGCGTCGCGTCGCTCATGATCGAGAAGAGCCCCAGCGTGCTCTTCGCCGGCATGGAGGGCAGTGTGCTCCCCACCGCCATCGCCCACGGCGAGGGTTTCACCGAGTTCGCGTCCCCGGAGGCCGCCGTCGCCTGCAACACCTCGGGCCTGGTCGCCGCGCGCTTCGTGGACAACCACCACCGCCCGACCGAGCACTACCCGCTCAACCCGAACGGCAGCCCCTTTGGCATCACCGCGCTGACCACCACGACCGGCCGCGTGACCATCCTGATGCCCCACCCCGAGCGGGTCTTCCGCGTGGTGCAGCAAAGCTGGGCCCCGCCCACTTGGCGCGACCGCGACGAGGCCCCCTGGCTCCGACTCTTCCAGAACGCCCGCGCCTGGGTCGGCTGAGGCGCCTCCCTTTCGAGCCAAAACTACGGCTCGTAGGCGCGGCCCGGCCGATCTGGCAGCTACCTCCCTGGATCTTCGCCCGGCGCTCACGCCGCCCGCCGCTCACGCCCGGGGATGCGCCTTGGCGTAGACCTCTCGCAGCCGGGCCACCGTCACGTGGGTATAGACTTGGGTGGTGTTGAGCGAAGCGTGGCCCAGCAACTCTTGGACGAGGCGCAGGTCCGCGCCGGCGTTGAGCAGATGGGTGGCGTAGCTGTGACGGAGCTTGTGCGGCGTCAGATCGAGCGGCAGGCCGGCCAGCGCGAGGTATTTTTTCAACATCAGCTGCACCGCCCGGTCGGTCATGCGCTGGTGCTTCCCATCGACCAGCACGGGGGCCTCCGCGCCGGTGTCGGTCGCAAACTCCCGCCGCCACTTCGCCAACACCTCGGCCGCCACCCGGCCCAGCGGACACAGGCGCTCCTTCTGCCCCTTGCCCAGCACCCGCGTGATCGTGCCGTCCGCCTCGATCGCCCCGTGGTTCAGGCCGGTCAGCTCGCTGACGCGCAAACCGGCCCCGTAGAGCAACTCCATCGCCAGCCGGTCGCGCCACGCCGTGAAGGGCGCGGCGCCGCCGTTCTCGAGCAGACGCAGCGGCGCCGCCAGCAACTCCTTCATCTGACCTTCGGTGAGGAACTGCGGCAGACGTTTCTCCAGCTTTGGCAGGGCCAGGCCGACGAGGGGGTTTTTCTCCACCCGCCCCTGGCGTTGCCAAAACTTGAAAAACGCCCGCAGGCCCGAGGCGTGGTTGTGCAGGGTGCGCCGGCCGTAGCGGTGTTGGGCCTCGATCACAAAGTCGCGCATCACCCGCGGGGTGAGCCCGCGGAGTTCGCGCCCCGCCGCGCCCGGCCCGAGCGCGCGCCGCCGCCACGCCACGAAATCGTCAAATGCCCGCCGGTAGTTCCGCGAGGTGTAGGCCGAGTAGCGCCGTTCCAAGACGAGGTGCGCGCCAAAAGGCTCCCACCACTCCGCCACCAGCGCGGCCGCCTGCGCGTTCTCCTCGTTGGTGTCCGCCGACTCGGGCGCCGAACGGGGCGGTGCCGGGTCGCCGCCACGTTTTATCTTGGCACGCATGGGGCCCGCGGCGCGTTCAGACTTCGCAACCGGCGGGCGTGGCCGCCACGCGCGCCTCGACCGCGCGCATCACCCGATCGCTTTCCCGCCGCAGCGCGCCCTCGGCATCCAGGCCGCGCCGCCGCGCCGCCGCGCAGAGCTCGAAGAGGGCGCGCCCGAGGGTGACGTCGTCCAGCCCCGCCGCCAGCTCCCCCACCCGACCGGCATCGACCGCCCCGTCCGTCGGGAGGGCCTTTTTCTCGATCTGTTTCCAGACCGCCTCGGCCAGCATGGTGGCGGGCAGGCGCGGCGGTTGTTCCTTGAAAATCCCCGCCTGCGCCGGACCGTTCTTCTTCTCCCGCGCCTTGATCTCCTCCCATTTCACCAGGACCGCCGCGGAGTCGCCGAGCTTGTCGCCTTCGCCAAAAACGTGCGGGTGGCGGCGCACGAGTTTTTCGTTCACCTCGCGGGCCACCGCGTCGAGGTCGAAGGCACCGCGCTCGGCCGCGATCTGAGCGTGGAAAACCACCTGGATCAGCACGTCGCCCAGCTCCTCGCGCATGTGCGGGTAGTCCTCCCGGTCGATGGTATCGATGAGCTCGCTGACCTCGTCGATAAGACAGCGCACGAGGGATTGGTGCGTCTGCTCGATGTCCCACGGACACCCGTCCGGAGCCCGCAGGCGGGCGATGGTGGCGCGCAGTTCGTCGATGGCCGTGCTCATGGCCTAGCGCTACGGACCGGCCCCGCCCTCCGCAAGACCCGCGTGGCGCGCCTTGCCCCGATTCGTCACACCGTTTGACAAGCTCGCCGCCGCGTCCCCTCGTTGCGTCCACCCATGTCCTCGCCCAAGCGCGCCGTCCTCCTCGTCAACCTCGGCTCCCCCGACTCCACCGACGTCCCCGACGTCGGACGCTACCTGCGGGAGTTTCTGGGCGACGAACGCGTGATCGATCTGAAGCCCCGCTTCCTCGCCAAATTCCTGGTCAACTGCATCATCGTCCCCACCCGCGCGCCGAAATCCGCCAAGGCCTACCGCGAGATCTGGCAGCCCGAGGGCTCCCCGCTGGTCCTGACCTCCCGCAGCGTGCAGCGCAAACTGGTCGCCGCCCTCGGCCCCGACACGCCGGTGTTCCTCGCCATGCGCTACGGTTCGCCGTCCATCCCGTCCGTGTTGCAGGCCATCGACGCCGCCGGGATCGAGGAGGTCCTGCTGATCCCGCAATACCCGCACTACGCGATGTCCTCGTGGGAGACCGTGGTGGTCAAGGTCTACGCCGACGCCGCCGTGCACGCGCCCCGGACCAAAATCGCCTGCGTGCAGCCCTTCTACGAGGACACCGACTACATCGAGGCCCTTCACGCCGTCTCCCGCCCGCACCTCGACGCCCACCCCCACGACTACGTGCTGTTCTCCTATCACGGCATCCCCGTCCGCCATCTCCAGAAGGGCGATTCCTCCCACGCGCACTGCACCATCACGCCGGATTGCTGCAACACCTGCTCGGCCGCGCACGCGACCTGTTACAAGGCCCAGTGTGTGAAGACCACCCAGGCCTTCGTGAAACGCGCCGGCATCCCAGACGGCAAGTGGTCCATCTCCTTCCAGTCGCGCCTCGCCGGCGAACCCTGGCTCTCGCCCTACACCGACTTCGAGTTCAAGCGCCTGCCCGCCGAGGGCAAAAAACGTCTCGTGGTGTTCACCCCCGCCTTCGTGGCCGACTGCCTGGAGACGCTCGAGGAGATCGAGGGCGAGGGGAAGG
>JAIXVP010000242.1 GCA_027482905.1 Opitutaceae bacterium | reverse complement strand
GATCGTCGAGCCGCGCGCCGAGCGGGAACGCCGGGACCGGCGACGTGGGCGTCGCGACGAGGTCGACCTGGGCGAACACGCGCGCCCAGTCGGCGCGCACGTGGCGACGGACGTGTTCGGCCCGCGCGTAGGTCTCGGCGAAGGCCGCCGCGGACAACACGTAGGTGCCGATGAGGATGCGCCGCTTCACCTCGGCGCCGAGGCCACGGTGGCGCTGCTCGGCGATCGCCTGCGCGAGCGCGCGGCCCTCGGCTGCGTCCGCGTCGCCGCCGTAGCGGAGGCCGTCGTAGCGCGCGAGGTTCGACGCGGCCTCGGCGGGCGCGATCACGTAGTACGCGGTGAGCGCGGCCTCGGGGCGCGCGAGCGTGACGTCGACGAGCCGCGCGCCGCGCGCGACGAGCGCGTCGAGCGTAGCGTCGAAGCGCGCGCGGACGTCGTCGTCGAGCCCTTGCTCGAGCAGCGCGCGCGGCACGCCCACCGTCAGGCCGTCGAGCGCGGCGCCCGCGGCCGCCACCGCGGCGGCGATCGGCGCGTGCGGCGCGTCGAGCGTGGTCGCGTCGTCGGGGTCAGGGCCCGCGAGCAGGTCGTGGAGGCGCGCGCAGTCCTCGGGGCTCCGCGCGAGCGGGCCGACCGTGTCGAGCGACGACGCGTACGCGACGAGGCCGTGGCGCGAGACGCGGCCGTACGTGGGCTTGAGGCCGTACACGCCGCAGAGCGCCGCGGGCTGGCGGATCGAGCCGCCGGTGTCGGACCCGAGCGTGGCGGGGAGTTGGCCGGCGGCCAGGGCGGCGGCGCTGCCGCCGGAGGAGCCGCCGGGAATGCGGGTCAGGTCGTGGGGATTCGCGGTGATGCGGGTGGCCGAGTTCTCGGTCGACGAACCCATCGCGAACTCATCCATGTTCAGACGACCCCAGAACACCATGCCGGCGTCGCGGAGTCGGGTAGTCACGGTGGCGTCGTAGGGACTGACAAAGTTCGCGAGGATCTTCGAAGAGGCGGTGAGCGGCTGGTTCTTCACCGCGATCAAGTCCTTCAGTCCGATGGGGATGCCGTCCAGCGGTCCAAGCGGTCGGCCGGCGGCGCGACGAGCGTCGGAGGCCCGGGCTTGTGCGAGAGCGCTTTCGCGGTCGTGGGAGTTGAAGGCCTGCACACGGTCCTCGACCGCGAGGGTGCGGGCGATAACGGCCTCGGTGAGCGCGACGGAGGTGAGCGAGCCGGCGGCGAGCGCGGCGGACAGCTCGGCGACGGTCTGGAAGTGGAGCGGGATGACGGACACGGTGAAAGGTAAACCGCCCTTATGCCGAGCTTGCGGCGGCAAGGACAACAAGGATGTGGCGGCGCTAGGTGAGCGAAGGTGCCCGGTGCATACATCCTGCTTACGCGGCGGGGTATTTCTTAATCCCGCTGGTCCGGTTCATTCGTCGTCAAAACGGACGATTTTCAACTTCTGGGTGAAGACCAGCGAACGAGGTCGCTTTTCGCGTAAACAATCGGGTTACCCTTCCGCTTTCGAATTCGGCATCCGCTGGTTCGCATTTCCCTGTCGATTTACCCGCCTGCCTTCCTCCTCTCGTGAAAAACAGTCCTTTTCTCCCTGTCTTCGTCTTTATCTGTTCGGTGTTCGCGACCCATTTCGGGCTGAGGGGTGCGCACAAATCTGCTTTATCCGCTATCAATCAAACTCCACCCGCTCGCGCCGAATCGATCTCGGCCGACCCGTTGGCGGGAAATTCTGCGTCGTCTTCCAATGCCTCCGCGGAGGCCAAAACGGGTTCGATCACCTCCGATTCGGATGCGGCCGACGTGTCTCCTGCCCGCCGCCCGGCGGCGAACGAGGGCCAAGTCGCCGCAACCGCGGCCACCTTCCCTCATCCAGGCGGGGTCGCCGATGCCCTCGCCGCTCGATATGCGAACGCCAACACCCCGGCCGATTTGCTGCGGGACGCGGACCTAAGCGATCCGGCCGTGCGCGCGTTTGTCGTGGCGAGAATGTCCGAAATGCAGGAGGAACGCCATGAAGCCGCGCTGGCCAAGGCCGAGCGCCTGGGCATCCCGGTGCGCATCGAGGGACCGGGTCGCAAGGTGTCCGTGCTCTATGATTTTCGCGGCGACCGGCCGCTCTACCGCGTCACGCTCAACGCCAACGCCGCCATTTCCACCGGCGCGAATCTCCTCCGCGACCAGGGCGCGCCTTACGGACTCGACGGCACCGGCATGAAGGTCGGCGTCTGGGACGAGGCCCGGGTCCGCAACACCCATCGCGAGTTCGCGACCACCCGTGTCGTCTTGAAGGATAGCTCCACCACCTACTCCGATCACTCCACCCACGTCGCAGGGACCATCGGCGGCGCGGGCACCGATCCGCTCGCCAAGGGCATGGCCCCGAAGGTCGCCATCGATTCCTACGACTGGAACAGCGACTACACCGAGATGACCGCCGCCGGGGCGGCGACCGCGACCGACATGACCCGGATCACGGTGTCCAACCACTCCTACGGCGTCGGCTTCGACACCGCCGCCGAATACGTGCCCTACATGGGCGCCTACGAGACCGAGGCCAGCACGACCGACGCCCTCGCCGCCGGCCTGCCCTTCTATCAGATTTTCTGGGCCGCCGGGAACGAGCAGGACTTCATCACCACCAAGGGCGGCTACCAATCGATCACGTTCAACGGCCTCGCCAAGAACATCATCACCATCGCCGCCGGCGGCGACGCTGTGAGCGGCGGCCTGCGTTCCGTTTCGAACAACCTCGCCTCCTTCTCCAGCGAGGGCCCCTGCGACGACGGCCGCATCAAACCCGATCTCACCGCCAACGGCGTCGACCTCTACTCCAGCGTGGCCTTCACGCCCCCGGCCGGGACCGCCTCCAGCACCACCGCCTACGACACCTACAGCGGAACCAGCATGGCCACGCCCAACGCCGTCGGCTCCTCCATCCTCCTTCAACAGCTCTACACCCGCGAGTTTCCCGGCCAGCGTCTCCGCGCCAGCACGCTCAAGGCCCTTCTGATCAACACCGCCGACGACGTCGGTCGCGCCGGCCCGGATTACCAATACGGCTGGGGCTACCTGAACGTAAAGGCCGCCGCCGATCTCATCCTCGCCCACAAAGCCAGCCTCGCCAGCCCCAAGCTGATCGAGGGCACCCTGACCTCCGCGACGAAGACCCGGACGCACACCTTCACCTGGGACGGCGTCAGCCCGATCCGCGCCACCCTGTGCTGGACCGATCCCGCCGGCGTCGCGCTCGACCCCACCGTCGCCGCGCAAGTGGACGTTCGCACGCCGAATCTGGTCAACGACCTCGACCTCAAGATCACCGCCCCCGACGGATCCACCGTCAGCCTGCCCTACGTCATGCCCTTTGTCGGCACGTGGACGGACGCCGCGATGCTGCTGCCCGCCACCACGGGCGTGAACCGCGTGGACAACGTCGAGCAGGTGCGCATCGCCAATCCGTCACAAGCCGGCAACTACACCATCACCGTCACCGTGCCGGGCGCGCTGACCGGCGCGAACCAGGTCTACTCCCTCGCCGTCACCGGCGGCACCAGCGTCGAGGCCAATCCGGCGCCCATCGCCACGCTCGACGCGCCGGCCGACGGCACCGTGGTGCTGCCCGGCGTCCCGGTGATTCTCTCCGCCACCGTCACGGACAAGGTGGCGGGCGGCGGCGCCGGCGTGGTGACCGGCGTCGAGTTCTTCAACGGCGCCACCTCGCTCGGCGTGGATACGACCGCGCCCTACTCGTTGTCCTGGACGCCGCCCGCCGCCGATGTCTACACGCTCACGGTCAAGGCCACCGATTCGGAGGGCGCGGTGGGCACCTCGGCCATCGCCCACCTCACCGTGCTCTCCGGCGACGGCACCCCGACCCTCGCCGCCTTCACGCCGGCGTCCGGCACCGCGGGCGACTCCGTCGTGATCACCGGAACCAATTTTGCCGCCGTCACCGCCGTGAAGTTCAACGGCGTGGACGCGCTTTTCACCGTCGCCTCGCCGACCAGCCTGGGCGCCATCGTCCCGGCGACCGCCACCACCGGGGCGATTGCCGTGACCACGGCGCGCGGCACCGCCACGAGCGCGGGTTCGTTCACCGTCACCCAGAATCCTGTTCTCATCAGCCAGGTTTACGGTGGCGGCGGTAACTCCGGAGCGCCCTACAACGCGGACTATGTCGAGCTCTACAACCGCGGCGCGACCGCCGTCAGCCTGGCCGGCTGGTCGGTGCAATACGCGTCCGCTTCAGGCACCACTTGGCAGACTACGGCGCTCGGCGGAACGATCGCAGCGGGGAAATTCTACCTGGTTAAACTAGGGAGTAACGGCGCCAATGGGGCGGCGCTTCCCGCTGGGGACACCGTCGGGGCGATCAACATGAGCGGGACGAATGGCAAGGTCGCCTTGCGCAACTCCGCAACCGCATTCACCGGCTCCACCCCGGCGGGCCAGGCGGGGCTACTCGATCTGGTCGGCTACGGCACGGCCAACGCCTTCGAAGGTTCCGCCGCGCCGGCGGGATCGAACACCACCGCCCTTTTCCGCGCCGATGGAGGCGCCACCGATACGGCCAACAACGCGGCCGACTTCTCCGCCGCCGCGCCGAATCCGCGCAACTCCACCGCCGGCCAGCCCGCCGCGCCCGTGATTTCCAGCGCCACCAGCGCCAGCGGCGTCGCCGGCCGGGCCTTCAGCTACCAGATCGCCGCCAGCAATACGCCCACCTCCTTCGCCGCCAGCGGCCTGCCTTCGGGATTGGGCGTTAACACCACCACCGGCCTCATCTCCGGCACGCCCGCCGCCGCCGGCACGTCGAGCGTGACGATCTCGGCCACCAACGCCACCGGCACGGGCACCGCCACCCTCGCTCTCACCATCACCGCCGGCGGAGGCGGGAGCGGAATCCTGTCGGAAAACATGGGCACCCCCACCGGCACGACGACGATCGCGGCCAATGTGTTCCAGAACGCCGTCTTGGTCTTCACCGGCACGGCTGAAGTGCGCATCTCAACGCCATCCTCAGGCTACACCGGGGCCTCCGGCGGCGGTAATGTTTTTGTTACCAACACGGTAGGCCGCACCTTCGAAATCTCCGGTATAAACACAGCAGGCTACACCGATCTGACGCTCATGTTGGGGCACCACAAGTCCACCACCGCGGGCAACAACGAGCTGACTGTGGAAGTCAGCTCCGACGGCACCAACTACACCGCGCTCACTTACTCACGCACCACCGGCAGCGGCACCGCTACTTGGGCCTTGATCACGCCGACCGGCACCATTCCCGCCGCCGCCAACGTGCGCCTGCGTTTCCGCCAGACGAGCACGACAACGCAGTTTCGCGTCGATGACGTCGTTATCACCGGCACCGCTGCCACCACGCCTGCGATCTCCGCCACCGGCTCGCTCGCCGCCGTCGACACCACCTACGGCGCCTCCTCTTCGACCCCGGCCACCTTCACCGTCTCGGGTGCGAACCTGACCGCGCCCATCCTCGTGACGCCTCCAGCCGGCTTCGAGGTTTCCCAGACCGCCGGCGGAGGTTCCGGTTATGCGCCCACCCAGACGGTCGGGGCGGCGGGCACGGTCGCCGCGACCACGATCTATCTGCGCCTCGCCGCCGGAACGCCGGTGGGAACCTATTCGGGCAATATCGTCTGTTCCAGCGCCGGCGCCACCAGCGTGAACGTCGCGACCGTCGCCAGCACGGTCGCGCCCAAGTCCCTGGTCGTCACCGCCCAGAATCGCGTCAAGCCATTCGGCACTTCGCTTTCGCTGGGCACGTCGGCGTTTGACGCGACCGGACTCGTGCCGGGCGAGACGGTCGGCGCGGTGACCCTGACGGCCAGCGGCGGCACCGCCGCCAACGACGCGGCGGGCGCCTACGTCATCACGCCGTCCGCCGCCACCGGCGGAACCTTCACGCCGGGCAACTACACCGTCTCCTACCTGCCGGGCGTGCTCACCGTCACCGCGCCGACTTTCGCCCAGTGGGCGGCCGGCCTCGCCGATCCCGCCGCGGCCGCCGATCCCGACCACGATGGGATGGCCAACTTGTTGGAGTATTTCATGGGCCTGGACGCGGCCATCGCCGACGCGGTCGCGCCGCAGGTCACCGTTGTGGGCTCCGAGTTGCGCATCGACTACCGCCTGAGCAAGGCGCTGAACGGTGTGAGCGGCGCCGCGGAGTGGACCAACAGCCTGAGCGGAACGCCGGTGTGGTCCACGGCGGGCGTCACTGATAGCCAAGTCTCGGATCAAGGCGCCTACGAGATCCGCCGCGCGGCGGTGGCGTTCACGGCGGGCGAGCCGCTTAAATTCCTCCGCCTGCGCGTCAGCCAGCCCTGACGCGTTTGGAGGCGGCCTACTCCACCACGCGGGGGACGACGATCATGTTGTCCCGCTGCGCGGGGGCGTTGCGCAGGGCGTCCT
>JAIXVP010000228.1 GCA_027482905.1 Opitutaceae bacterium | reverse complement strand
GGGGTCCCACTTCACGAAGATCTCGTATTCGCCGTCGCCATCTAGGTCGCCGACGCTGCAGTCGTTCGCGTTGTAGGTGTAGGCGCCGCTGGCGGTGGTGCCGCCGGGGGGGATTTGCAGCGGGACGTTGAGGTATTGGCGGACGGGGGCGTTGGCGGGGAGGGTGAAAGACGCGGCGGCGGGCTGTTCGATTCCGGCGATGATTGGGCGAACGGTGTAGACGTTGGCGACCGCGAGGTTGGCGGAGGCGTCGGTGTAGTCGGTGGTCGCGGCGAGCGGGTTGGCGTTGAGTTTTAGCGCTGCGCCGCCGTTGGCGGAGCGGTAGAGGTTGAACGCGATGCCGTCCGGATCGTCGCCGAGCAGGCGCCAGCCGATGTAGACCTGGGTGCTGGTCGGGCGGACCACGACCAGGCCGCGGCCGAGGGTTTCCATCTGGCGTTGGGCCCGGGCGGACGGGGCGAGGAAACCGATGAGCAGGGCCGCGGCGGCGCAGGCGAGGCGGACGAAAGCGAAAACTAGGGGGTTGCGCGGGGACATCAGGAAGGGAAGGGTGCGCGGAGAATCCCATGAACTCCCGGCGCGTGATTAGCAGACTGGTCGGTTGGCTGGGGCTGGCGCTGGCGTTTGGGGTCGGTGGAGTTTCGGCGGCCTTCGCGCACGATGTGCGGGAAATGACGGTCGACGCCCGGGTGCATCCGGACCGGGTCGAGCTGGTGATCGTGGTCTCGGCCCATTTCGCGGGCGTCATTCTTGACGAAAGCGGAGGCGGGCCGGCGGTCACGGCGGAGACCTTCGCGGCCCTGCGTCCGCGTCTGGAGAAAAAGGGGCGGGAGTTGTGCGTGCTGCGGTCCGCTGGCGACGGGGAACGGGTGTTGCCGCCGGTCGGCATCGATGTCGTTCAAGGGGCGCAGGACGAGGTGATGTTTTTCGTCGGCTACGGGCCGGTCGGCGGCGAGGCGCTGAATCTGGCGGTGCCGTTGCTGGATAGAATCGACGCGGGTTATCTCGTCTCCTTGCGGGTGATGGACGCGAAGCGCCGGGCGCTCGGCGCGAAGCCGCTCGCTCGCGGGGACGCGAGTCTCACGGTGCCGTTCGCGGCCGGCGCAAATGGGGCCGCGAAGGGGTAGGGGAGGCGAAAGCATGCGAATGGATCGGACACCCCCGGGGTCGGGGGAGCCTGACGTTGGGGTATGATCGGTGAATAATGCCGAAAAAACATCCCCGGGCAAAGCCGGGGAAATTGAACAGTCAACATTTCGGCCGATTTCCACCCTCGGCGAGGCCGTGATCGATGATGTGTTCTCCGCTAGGGGCGGGAAAGCGGGTGTAGTCTTTGTAAAGCAAGCTTGACATATGACAAGGATGCTTTACATCAGGGGCATGAAACCGACCCCTGCCCCGACTCCTGCACCTGTTCCGGACCGAACCGAAAGGCCAGTCGACCGCGCCACGTTGAAACGGGCGCTGCGTTCGTTCGAACTCAACGGTTGGTTGGCGGTGACCACCGCGACCTATCTGGCGACGCTTTTCCTGGTCCGGCACCATCCCGACTGGAGTTCAGGGTGGAAGATCACCCTGGCCCTGACACCGATCTTGCCGGGCCTGCTCTACCTGCGCAACGGACTGCAGCTTTTGCGTGGATTGGATGAGCTCCAGCGGCGGATCCAATTCGAGGGCTGGATGTTCGCCGCGTTAGGCACGGTGATTTTCAGCGCGGTCGTGAACGTGTTCAACGCCCACGGCCTCGGGGGAAACTGGCTGCCCCATGGCCTCGGGGTGGGCGAAACTTACCTGGCGATGTTCATTTTGTGGTGCGTGGGCGTCACCATCGCCAACCACCGGTATCGATGAACAACCGCGTGCGAGAACTCCGCACGGAGCGGCAGTGGTCGCAGGCCGAGCTGGCCGAGAAGCTGGGCGTCTCGCGCCAGACCATCAACGCGGTCGAGACGGAGAAATATGATCCGAGCCTGCCGTTGGCCTTCAAGATCGCCCGCTTGTTCGATCAACCGCTTGAGCGAATCTTCGTGCCGGAAGCCTGAGACGGCGGAGGGTTGCGTTACCCCGGAAACGTCTTAACTCCCGTAGGCGGAGGACTTTTTGGTTTCGATCAAGCCGATGTCGAAGGCGTAGCGGGTGAGGCTGGCGACATCATGAAGGTTGAGCTTGCGCATCAGGTTGGTGCGGTGGTTGTCCACCGTCTTGGCGCTGATATCGAGTTTGCTCGCGATTTCCTTGGTGCTGTGGCTTTCGGCCACCAGTTGCAGGATCTCGCGTTCTCGGTCGGTGAGGAAGTCGGCGCTGTTGCTGGAACCGGGATTGGCGACGACGTCGCGCAGCAGGGCGGCGACGGCCGGGCCGAAAAACGTGCCGCCGGCGGCGACGGTTTCGAGGCCTTTTTTAAACTCGGTCAGGCCGGCGGTTTTCTCCACGAAGCCGTGGGCTCCGACCTCCAGCATTTCACGGACGAGCACCGGGTTTTCGTGGCCGGAGAACACCAGCACACGGATGTGGGGCAGGTGCTTCACGAGACGTCGGAGCAGGTCCACGCCGTTCAGGCCGGGTAACTTGGCATCGAGCACGAGGAGGTCGGGTTTGACCTCGAGACAGAGGGTGAGGGCTTTTTGTCCGTCGCCGCTTTCACCCACGAGTTGGTAGTTTTTGTCCAACCGGAGGATTTCCACCAGCAACTCCCGTATGGCGGTCTGATCTTCGATGATGACGAGGCGCTTCATGTTTGGAGGTTATTGCGGCACAAAACGGCTTCCGGTTAAGTCTCTAGCGAATGTTGCCGATTATTCGCAAATGCCAAGTCTTGTTCCTCGAGCGAGGTCGGTGAAGTTTCGGCCATTTTACCGGGTGATCGTCCCGGTCGGCGCGGTCCTTCTCGGGCTGGGCGGTTGTGTTTCCGTTCCGGAAGGCGTGGACACCGGTTCGGTGGTGCCTCCGCCGCGTGTCGAGGTGACGCGAAACCAAGCCTGGCGGGATGCCGAGAGCGTGGCGGCCCTGGATCCGGCGCGGCTGACGGTGATCGGCGCGGGTGCGTCGATGCGGCCGATCTACGGCGAAAACACCGTGCTGGTCTTGCAAAAAATCCCCTACGAATCGCTAACGGCCGGTATGAACGTGGCCTACCGCAGCGACCGCGGCGGGTTGGTGTTGCACCGGCTGATCGCGCTCGACGCCGGAGGCTGGCGGGCCGGCGGGCTCAACAACGAAACCGAGGACAGGGGCCGGGTGACGCCGCACAATCTGCTGGGCATCGTCTATGCCGCCTTCGCCAACGACGCGGTGGAATGATGCCGAGGGGCGTGCCGCGCTTGGTGGGTCGACCGGGATTCGAACCCGGAACCAACAACTTAAAAGGATGCTGCTCTACCGTTGAGCTATCGACCCAAACTGCGCGCGGTTAACGATTTGGTGCTTTGCTTTTGCGTGCTATATCGGTTCCGGTCCGGGTCGCTCGAGCAGCGACGAAATCGGGATAAGAAGCGTGTAACGCAAGCCTTGGCAAAGAACCGAATCCCCGGCCGGCTAGGACACAGGGGGGGCGTTACTACGGGACGTTTTCCAAGCGCGGCAAGACAAAGTTTGCCCTCCGGGTGTCGTGCGTTCCGCCCGGATGTCTTCCGTGGCGGCAAAATCGGACACCTTGCGAAACCTTCCGCTCGAAGTGTTTCACGTTTGGCGGCGACAAATCCCGGGCTTTGGGTGGTGGCGTGTTGGCTCTCCCACTCGTCGTCACCGCCGCCCGGGCACGCGCATTTGCGTTGAGAGCGCTCGGCCTGGTTTCGCCGCACCGGACGGTGGCGGATGCGCTGACGCACCACGGCTATATCCAGATCGACCCGATCAACGTGTGCGGACGCATGCACGACCACATTTTGCGCAACCGGGTGGCGGGGTATCGCGAGGGCGACCTGCTGCGTTTCCTGCACGAGCCCGGGACCGGTCGGCGCACGGCTTTCGAGCATCACCTTCCCACCACGGGCATCTTGGTGGCTTTGGAGGCGGAGGCGTGGCCGCACCTGATCGCGGCGATGCGGGCGCGAACTCGACGCGCGGGGGCTTGGTCGGGGCGGTTGACTCCGCGCGAGGCGGAGCTGGCGAAACCCATTCTTGAGGCGTTGGCCGAACGCGGTCCGCTCGGTTCGGACGCGGTCGACGACCCCCGGCCCGGGCGGCGCGCGTGGGGTGCGGCGACCCTGGTGAAGGCCACGCTGCAAAAACTGTTTTTCCACGGCCGCGTGCTGATCTCTCGGCGCGAAGGCGGGCGCCGGCTCTACGATCTGCCGGAACGGGTGTTGCCGGCGACGGTGCTGGCCCTGCCCGAGGCCGCGCCCGAGGAGACAGCGCGTTGGGAGGCGCTGCTGAAGCTCCGGCAGCGGCGGCTCACGGCGCTCAAGCGGACCGAACTGGCGGCGGTGGTGGACCGGGTGCGGCCGGTGCGAATCGAGGGCGTCGCCGGCGTGTTCTACGTCTTGCGCGAGGATGAGGAATACCTCGCGACGGCGACCGAGGTGACGGTCGCGCCGCGCCTCCTCGCGCCGCTGGATCCGTTGATCTACGACCGGAGCCTCACGCGCCGCCTGTGGGGGTTCGACTACACGTGGGAGGTCTACACGCCCCCGGCAAAGCGGCGGCGAGGCTATTATGCGCTGCCCTTGCTGGCGGGCGCGGAGCTGGCGGGACACGTGGACCCGAAGGCGGATCGGAAAGGTGGCCGGCTGGAGGTCGTCGGGCGCGAGGCGCGGCGCGGTCACGCGGGCGCGGCGACGGCGGCCACGCGGGAGCTGGCGGGGTTTCTCGGATTGCGGGTCTAGGCGCGGGGATTCGTCGCGGCGGCCCCGACCCAGCGTCCGGGAAACAACAACGCGCGGGGCGGGGCGGGCGGGCCGCGTTCGTTTCGTTGCAGTTGGGCCACCACGAGATCGACCGCGTGGGCCGCGATGACGTCGTAGCCCTGGTCCACGCCCATCGAGCCGGAGCGCGGCCGAAGATCAAGGTTCGCGACCGGGCCGCGCCAGCCGGCCGCCTTCAGCCGCGTGGCGCTAGCGATTCCGTCCACCACCAGCGCGTCCGGTTGGAGCCGTTTAAGCCAGGCAACGATCTCCGCGTCGGCCGGATTGTCGGCGCGCAGGCAGAGCCGCCGCGATGCCGAAGCTGGTCCGTATGCCAGCCACGCGGCCTGCCAGCCGCGGTGCGCGCGCTCGTTGGTTAGCGCGTTCAGCCAGGCCGCCGGCCGTTTCGCGCCGGTGGCCGCCAGACAGTCCAGGGTCAGGCGCATGGCTTCGTAGTGATGATGGGCCGCGCGGGAGAGCGGCACGCCCCAATCCGCCGCGCCGATGACCGCCATCGCGAAGCGCTCCCAGGGCCAGTGGAAATCCACCCGGGCGCGGTTGAACACGGGTGCGAACACGACCCCGGGAATATTGCGGGCGCGCAGGATGTCGGCGAGGCGGCCGGGGCGGCCGCCCGCTTCGGCCAGGGTGAAGCGCTCCAGTTCGTAACCGCGCTCGGCCGCCCGCGCCCGCGCCCCCTCGGCGGCGTCGAGTCCGGGGCCGCGCAGGGCGCCGGGCTCCACCGCCACCAGCGCCAGCCGGTCCCGCGTCCGCGGTCCGCCGCCGCGTCGCACCTGGGCCATGAGTTCGGCCACGCGGGCGTTGGTGCGGTAGCCGAGCCTTTGTGCCGCCTCATTGATGCGCTTCGCGGTCGCGGGCGGGACCTTGGGCGAGCCGCGTAGCGCGTAGGAAACGGTCGAGACCGCCAGCCCGGTTTCGCGGGCGATGTCCTTGAGGGCGGCGGCGGGGCGGACGGGAGGCATCGTTGGTGAACGATTTCACTAACACGATCGTCGCGTCGCGCAAGGCCGGCCGGCAGGGTTCCGCCATGCCCAATCAACTCCATAGTCTCGAAACGGATCTGCTCGTGGCCGGCGGCGGTCTTGCCGGGGTCTGCGCCGCGCTCGCCGCCGCCCGCAACGGGGCCCGCGTCGTGCTGGTGCAGGACCGCTCGGTGCTGGGCGGCAACGCCTCGAGCGAGATCAAGATGCACGTGGTCGGGGCCGACTGCCACGGGGCCAAGCCCGGCGCGCGCGAGTCCGGTTTGATCGAGGAGCTGCGCCTGGAGGACGCCGCCCGCAATCCCGCCGGCGTGTATTCGCAGTGGGACCTGTTGCTCTATGAAAAGGTCATGCTCGAGCCCAACATCCGCCTGCTGCTCGACACCGATCTCGTCACGGTCGAGGTGGTCGACGGTGTGGTCCGAAGCGCGCGGGCGGTGCGGCACTCCACCGAGGACGAGTTTGTCATCGCGGCACGGTTTTTCGCCGATTGCACCGGCGACGGACGGCTCGGGGCCGAGGCGGGGGCGGATTTCCACGTCGGCCGCGAATCCCGGCACGATTACAACGAGCCGCTCGCTCAGGAGGTCGCCGATCGCCAGACGCTCGGCAGCTCCATCCTCCTGACCGGCCGCCGGCACGAGACGCCGCAGCCCTTCGTCCGCCCCTCCTGGGTGCGCCGGTTCCGTAAGGAGGATTTCAAGCTGCGCCCGATCAAGAGCTTTGAATACGGCTACTGGTGGTTCGAGTGGGGTGGTCAGCTCGACACGCTCAAGGACAACGCCGAGATCCGCCACGAGCTCCTGCGCATCACGCTCGGCGTCTGGGATTACATAAAAAACTCCGGCGAGTTTCCCGAGGCCGCCAACTGGGGCCTGGAGTGGGTCGGCTCGATCCCGGGCAAACGCGAATCGCGCCGTTTCCACGGGCCCTATCGTCTGACCGAGAACGACGTCCTCCGGCCGGTCGGCTTCGATGACGCGGTCGCCTACGGCGGCTGGTTCGTGGACACCCATCCGCCGATGGGCGTGGACGCTCCCGACGAGCCTCCGTGCGTGCAGCACCATTTTGATCATCTCTTCGCGCTGCCGCTGCGCTGTTACCACTCGCGCAACATCGCCAATCTCTTCTTCGCCGGTCGCAACATCAGCGCGACCCACATCGCCTTCGCCAGCACTCGCGTGATGGCCACGTGCGCGGTCGGAGGCCAGGCGGTCGGCACCGCCGCCGCCCTCTGGTTGCGCGAGGCGACGAACGATATCCGCGTGCTCTCGACGCCCGGCAACGTTCGCGCCTTGCAGCAACGCCTGCTGCGCGACGACGCCTTCCTTCCCGGCGTGCGCAACGAGGATCCCGCCGACCTCGCCCGCGCCGCCCGAGCGTTCGCCAGCAGCGGGGCGGAAACCGCCGCCCTCGCGCTCGACGGGACCACCCGCGATCTGCGCGCCGCCTTCGGCGCCTGGTCGTCCGACTCGTTCCACGCGTGGACCTCGAGCAGCCTTCCGGCGACGCTCGAACTGACTCTCTCCAACGCCGCCCCGATCCGGGAAATCCACCTCACCTTCGACAGCGGCTTCGAGCGGGAGCTGTTGCTCACTCCCAGCCACCACCATCAAAAAATCAGCGCCCCGCGCGGCGCGCAGCGAAAGCTGGTCCGGCACTACCGCGTGAAGATCGACGGAGTCGTGGTCGTCGAGGAAACGGATAACATCCTGCGTAAACGAGTCCACCGTCTGGCGGTCCCGGTGCCCGGTGCGCGCGTCGAGGTGGAGTGCGTCGCCACCCACGGCGAACCGGTCGCCCGGGTTTTCGAGGTGCGCTGCTACTGACGGAGCGAAGATCGGTAACCGCGCCGGCCGGCGTTTTAAGGGCGCTCGGCGCGGAGGCGCAGGAATCGCTTCGTCGTCGTTCCTCCGAAGGGCACGCTGGCGCGCACCGTGTCCACGCCGGCGGAGCTCGCGATCACCACCTGCTCGACGCCCGACGCGCTCCAGTCGCCGGCCGCCAGCGTATCGTTCCATTGCGGCGTCAGCGTGGTCGTCGCCGCGGTCGCCGTTGCCCGCGGGAAGGTGAGTTCGAGTTTGTCCGGCCGCGCCGTCAGCGACCAGGGCGGCGGTGTGGAAACGGTCGGCACGGTGCCGAGGGCGAACTCCACGAGGTTGGGCAAACCGTCCGCGTCCGGATCCACCGTGTCGCTGACGACGGATACATCGTCCACCCCGGGCCAGTGCAGGATGCGCCAGTCGGCCAGCGAGCCCGGATCGAAGACCACGTTCACGGTGCGCGTGGCGACGGCCTGGTATTGGAAAGGAAACGGACCGAAGTTCGCCGCGACGCGGAGCTCGTAGGCGCCGGGGGCGAGGAAACGGGCGGAGGTGGTCGCGGCGGCGGGCGCGGCGAACTCCACCGATTGCGGGCCGGTTACGCGGCTCCACGCGAAGGAGGCGGCACCGGTGGCGGACGCGGCCAGGGTTTGGCTGGAGCCGGTCACGGAGGCGGGCGCGGCGACCGGGGCGGTGAAACTCACGGTGGGCGCGGGGTCGCCGTTGGTCTCGAAGACGGCGTGGCCTTGGGGCGGGATCTCCACCGCGCCGGAAGTCGCGCTCCAGTAGGCGGCGGGGGCGGTTCCGGTCGGGTCGGGCACCCAGTCGGGGCGGAAGTGAGGGAAGGCGGGTTGCCAGGCGGGGAGCTGGCCGGCCTGGGCGACCGCGAGGTGGAGGCGGACGGGACCGGTCCAGGCGAGGGTGGGCGTGTAGGCGACGGCGGCGGCGGTGGGGTTGTAGACGAGGCGGAAGCGCCGCCCGGCGGTCGGGTGGTCGATCTCGAAGGCGATGAGGCCGGCGGGGGCGACGACTTCGGTGGCAGTGAGATCGCCGACGGCGGATTTC
>JAIXVP010000255.1 GCA_027482905.1 Opitutaceae bacterium | reverse complement strand
TGTCCTGCCTGATCGATCCGATTGCGGCGGCGGCCGATCGCCGCTGGCTGCAGCACGACGCCCAGGCCCACAGCAATGGTCCGATCCTGGAAGATCAGCTGCTGGCCGACGCCGAGGTGATGGCCGCCATCGAGGGCCACGGCCGTGTGGCCCGCACTCTGGCGATCGTGAATACCGATCGCAGCGTGGGCGCCCGCCTCGCCGGGGAAATCGCCGCCCGCCACGGCAACACCGGCTTCCAGGGCCAGCTCGACCTCACCTATGAGGGGGCCGCCGGCCAGAGCTTTGGGGCCTTCGTGCTCCAGGGCCTGAACGTGCGTCTGGTGGGCGAAGCCAACGACTACGTGGGCAAGGGCCTCAACGGTGGCCGCCTCACGGTGGTGCCGCCGGCGGGTGTCCAGGATCCCGGCAGCCAGGTGATCCTGGGCAACACCTGCCTCTACGGTGCCACCGGCGGAAGCCTGTTCGCCGCCGGCCGCGCCGGCGAGCGTTTCGCCGTCCGCAACTCCGGCGCCACCGCCGTGGTCGAGGGCGTGGGCGACCACGGCTGCGAATACATGACCGGCGGCCTGGTCGTGATCCTCGGCGACACCGGCGTGAACTTCGGCGCCGGCATGAGCGGCGGTCTGGCCTTCGTCTACGACGCGGCCGAAACCTTCGCGAAGAAGATCAACCCCGCCATGATCGGCCTGGAGCGGGTCGCCGATGCCGACGAGGCGAAGAGCCTGCGCGACATCGTCGCGCTGCACTTCCGCCTGACCAGCAGCAAGCAGGCGCAGCGTTTGGTGGAAAACTGGGACGCCGAGGTCGGCAAGTTCTGGAAGGTCGTGCCCTTCCCCCCGACCCCCGAGGCCCCGAAGCCCCTCTACCGCTTCGACCCCGCCAAGGTCCCCGTCGCCCTCGGCGCGGTCTAAATAACTCAGAACCGGTCACCCGACCGGTTCTTTTTTTTGCCCATGCGCGAACCGTCTGGTGTAGACCCGTCCACTGTAGAACCGGTCGCCGACCGGTTCCGTCCGAACCCCATTCCCAATCCGGCACCGGTCGCCGACCGGTGCTACAACAACGACCGGTTCCCACCCGCGCCCCACCCCCAAGCCGGCACCGGTCGCCGACCGGTGCTACATTCGCACGCCTCCGTTCCGGCTCCCGACCGCCGCGACCTCCACCCGCCCTCGCTGCGCCGGCTTGACCACGTCTGGATCAAAAACCCGGTCTATTTCCTCACCGCCTGCGTCGCGCACCGCGCGCCCATCCTCGCGACTCCGACCGCCCACGAGATTCTCCGCGACGAGTGGTCATCCGCCACCACCCGCCACGGCTGGCAAATCGGCCGCTACGTCGTGATGCCCGACCACGTGCATTTCTTCGCTTGTCCTTTGCCTGCGTCCAAGCCTCTCCCAGTCTTTCTGCATGCTTGGAAACAATGGACCGCCAAGCGCATCCTTTCCGCCCTCGGTCGTCCGGCCCCGCTCTGGCAACCCCGCACCTTCGATCACGTGCTACGCCAGCGTGAAAGCTACGCCGAGAAGTGGACCTACGTTCAGCAAAATCCCGTCCGAGCCGGACTGGCCCTCACCGCCGAAGGCTGGCCCTACGCAGGCCACATTCACTTCGATCTCCCGCCGGCGATGTAGAACCGGTCGCCGACCGGTTCCCCCCAAACCTCCGCCCCCCCACCCACGCGTCGACCGCCAGGAGCAGGCGCGCTTTCAGGGCGGCGCGGAAGCGGGTGTCGCCCGCCTTGCGGGCGGCCTCGGTCGCCGCTTTCGGCGGGAGTTTTTGTCAGCACGGAACGAACGACGTTTCTTCGACAGGTTGAATCTCCTTTGGATTTAACCATCCCCCGGGCGTAACTTCCCCGCCCGCGCCCCCCGCGCAAACCCGTGGAACCGTTCCCCGACCCGTTCCCACGACGGCCCGCTTCGGCCGTAGTCGCGCGGCGCGGGGCACGCCTCCCTTTCTCAAAGCGCCGCGGCGGCCTGCGGCGGACGGTAGGCTTTCCGCGCCTTGCGCACGCGGTTGTGGTTGGCCTTGGCCCATTCGACCAGCGGCTCTACTCTGGCCAGCAGCGACTCGCCCAGCGGGGTCAGCGTGTATTCCACCCTGGGCGGGATGGTCGGATGGACTTTGCGCGACACATAGCCGTCTCGCTCCAGCGTGCGCAGCGTCTGGGCGAGCATGCGTTGGGAGATTTCGCCGATGGCCCGCTTGAGCTCGGTGAATCGCAGCGTGCCCTGCGCGAGCGTGAGCAACGCGAGCAGGCTCCATCGGTCGCCGATGCGGTCGAGGACATCGCGCACCGGACAGCGCTCGCCGTGGTCGGTGCCCGGTTGAACGGGTAAAAGGGTGATGCTCATGGTGCGGGCAAAGAATCGAATCGGCCGGACGAGAGGATGGTTACCGCGAAGGAACCAAGTATCGAACAAAACCCCTCTTGTGGAATCTACAGCCGATCGGTATTCTTTTGTAACCAAGGCGGCAAGCGGAACCATGCGGGCGGCTTTGACGACCAACCCACGCCCTTAAGCCTGAAACCACTCCTCACCATGATCGCAATCACCGGAGCCACCGGCCAGCTCGGCCGCCTCGTCATCAAGCACCTTCTCAAGGGCGACGCCCCCGCGCCCATCGTCGCGTTGGCGCGCGATCCCGCCAAAGCCGTCGACCTCGCCGCGCGCGGCGTGACTGTGCGCGCCGCCGATTACGCCGACGCCGCGTCGTTCGACCGCGCGCTGACCGGCGTTCAGAAACTTCTGCTCATCTCGTCCAGCGAGATCGGGCAACGCGTCGCCCAGCATCGCAACGTGATCGAGGCCGCGAAACGCGCCGGCGTGCGCGCGCTGGTTTACACGAGTCTCCTGCACGCCGACAAATCCCCGCTCAGCCTGGCGCGCGAACATGTCGAAACCGAGGCGTTGGTGAAGGCGTCGGGTCTTCCTTTCGTTGTTTTGCGCAACGGGTGGTATACCGAGAATTACACTGCCTCGGTGCCGGCCGCCTTGGCCCACGGCGCGTTTGCGGGCAGCGCGGGCGGCGGTCGCATCTCGTCGGCTGCACGCGCCGACTACGCCCAGGCCGCCGCCGTGGTGCTCGCCAATCCGGTCACGTCCGGAACGGTGTATGAGCTGGCGGGCGACACCGCTTACACGCTCGCCGAGCTCGCCGCCGAGATTTCGCGGCAAACGGGAAGGACGATCCCCTACGCCAACCTCCCCGAGGCCACCTATCGCGATGTATTGCTCAAGGCCGGTTTGCCCGAAGCCCTTGCCGCCGGACTCGCGAGCTGGGATGTCGGCGCCTCGAATGGCGCGCTGTTCGAAGACGGTCGCCAGCTCGGCCGCCTGCTTGGTCGCTCCACCACGCCGCTCTCCGAGTCGGTGCGGCTGGCGCTAGCCGGGTGACGGAGCGTGATACCTATCGCTGACCCCTACGTGTCTTCCACCGGCATCACCGCCGCGACGCTCAGACTTGCCGCCTCGCAGCATTCCGGCGGCGAGGGCGACAATAACCTCGCCCCGGGCACGACTACCGCCCCGCCACCCACGCATCGACCGCCGGGAGCAGGCGGGCCTTCAGGGCGGCGCGGAAGCGGATGTCGCCCGCGGCGCGGGCGGTCTCGGTCGCCGCTTCCGGCGGGAGTTTTTGCGCGACGAAGGCGATCAGCTCGTCCGCCCGCGCGGCTTCGCTGAACGCGCCCGCGATGCTCGGGAAGTAGTCGTTGCGCGCGAAAAAGGTGACCTTCGCCAACAGCGCATCCGCATTCTCTTGAGCAAAATCCCACGCCAGCGCCGGGTGGCGGTCCGCCACGCCGGCCACCACCCAGGGCGCGATGGCCGTCGGCGTGGCCGGATCGAGTGCGAGCGCGAGGGTGCGGCGGGCCAGGGCGGGATCGGCGGCGGCCTCCAAGGCCCCGTAGTAACGTTGCTGTTCCTCGACCCCGTCGGCCGCCCGGGCGAGGCCGAGCAGCGTTTCCCAAGTCGCCTCGTCCGCAAAACGGCCGACCACGTTGAACACCGGGCCGCGCAGGTCGGCCGCCAGGGAGGCGGGGTCGCGCTGGAATTTTGCGAAACGCGCCCGCGCCTCGGCCAAGACGGTAGCGTCGCCCCCCAGACCGAGCGAACGCAGCACCCCGGCGCGGAGCAGACCGTCGTTGCTCGGCTCGCCCGGGAGTGCGTCCCAGCCGAGCCGCTCCCATTGACCGCGCAGCCGCTCCGAAAACCAGGCGCGAAAGGCGACCTCGCCCGGCTGGTCGCGCTGGAGCGCCTCGATCGTGCCGAGCCCGCCCAACACCTCCTGCCACACCGCCAGCGAGGTCTCGCCGCGGTCGAGCCGCGCCACCAGGTTGAGGTAGACGCCGACCTCGTTGCGGTCCGCCTCGACCAGCGCCCAGGCGTCGCCCAGGAGGTTCACGCGGTCGTCCTCGGGCAGCTGCGAGAGTTTTTCCGCCAACGCGCTCGCTAGATCCGGCGCATAAGCAGTGCGGTAGAAACCGGTGTTGCCGAGGTTGGCCAACACCGGCGAACCGGCGGGCGCGTCGAGGAGCACGCGGGCCGTTTCGCCGCTCAGCAGGACCGTGCGTGCGGAGGCCGGCTGGTCCACCGCCGCGAGCGTGACCGGCACCTGCCAGGTGAGCGGTTTCGGCGCCGGGTCGTTGAGGGTGAAACGTTCCTGCGTGAGCTCGACCTCGCGGCGGCCGTCGACGTCGCGCGCCGCGACGCGCACCACCGGAAAGCCGGGCTGCTCCGTCCACGCCGCCGCGAATTCGCCCACCGGTTTGCCCGAGGCTTTTTCCAGCGCCGCCCAGAGGTCCGCCGTGGTGGTGCTGCCGTAGGCGTGCTTCGCCAGGTAGGCGCGGATGCCCGCGCGGAAGATGTCGGCGCCGAGGTAGTTTTCCAGCATGCGGATAAAACCCTGCCCCTTGAGGTAGGTGATGGTGTCGAAGGCGTCGGTCGCGCCGCTTTCGTTCAATACCGGCTGCTGGATCGGGTGCGTCGTCGGCCGGGCGTCGCGCGCCATGGCCTCCTCCTTCTCGCCGTTGGCGCGCAGCCAGACCTGCCAGCCGGGGTTGAAGTGATCCGTCGCCTTCGTGCCCATCCAGGAGGCGAAACCTTCGTTGAGCCAGAGGTTGTCCCACCACGCCATGGTCACGAGGTTGCCGAACCACTGGTGGGCGATCTCGTGGGCGATGATGGCGAAGATCATTTCCTTCGTGCCTTGGGAGCTCGTCGCGGGGTCGAAGAGCAGGACCGACTCGTTGTAGGTGATGCCGCCCCAGTTTTCCATCGCGCCCGAGAACCCGCCGGGGACCGCGATCTGGTCGAGCTTCGGCAGCGGATACTTCACGCCGAAGTAGTCGTTGTAGTAGGACACGATCCGCTTGGTGGCCTCCATCGCATAGCGGGCCTGCTCGCGTTTGCCCGCCGTGGTGTAGATCCCGAGTTGCACGCCATCCACCTCGTCGCGGAGCACGTCGAATTCGCCCATGCACAGGACCACGAGGTAGCTCGCCATCGACGGCGTGGCGGCGAACTCCACCTCGCGGCGGCCGTCGCCCAAGGGTCGTTCCGCCGTGATGGGTCCATTGGACACCGCCGTGTGGCCCTCCGGCACGGTCACGGTGAGCTGGAAGGTCGCCCGAAAGACCGGCTCGTCCCAACAGGGGAACACGCGGCGCGCGTCGGTCGGTTCCATCTGGGTCGAGAGCATCTGTTTCTCGCCCGCCGGCGTCTGGTATTTTTCGGCGAACAAGCCCTCGGCCGTCCGCACGATCTTGCCCGTGAAACCCAGGCGCAGCGCGTGCCGGCCGGGGGCGAGCGGCTCGGCGGCAGTGACCGCGAGGGTCTGCTCGGCCGCGTCGAGTTCCGGGGTCGCCGCGGCGCCGTCGATCGTGGCGGAGGTGATTTCAAGGGCGTTGGCGTTGAGCACGAGCCGCCGGGTCGGAGCCAGCACCTCGACGTCGATCGTCACCTCGCCCGCCGTGGTCAGGGCCGCCACGTCCGGTCGCAGTTGGATCGTGTAGTGGTGCGGCACGACATCCTTGGGCAGCTTGCCCGGGGTGGTCGCAAAGGCGAAAGGCTGCTCCGCCCGTCCCAACGCCAGGACCAAAAAGAACCCGATCACGCCGACGAGTCTTAGTTTCATGCGCCAAGGCTCGAAACGCGCGTGCCGGTGGCCAGCCTTTTTGCGTCTCAGCGTGCCTCGGTCATCGGCAGACCGCTGGCACCGATGAAGTCGCGGTCGGCGGGGGAGAGTTTTTCGAGGGGAATCACGAACTCCTGCCCGTCGGCCTGACGCCGGACGCGCACGGTGGTGTCGGTCCGCGAGAGCAGCAACGCGTCGAGGGTGCGGCCGTCAGCCGACTTCAGGGTGCGTCGGATCGGTTTCGCCTCCGGTCCGGGTGGCGCGGCCGCCGGGGGTTTGGCGGGCGACGGCGTGTCCCGGCCCAAGCTTTCGCCTTCCGGGTTGATGCCCATGGCCTCGGCCCAGTTGCCCTTTCGCTCCGGGGGCGGGGCGGGGTTCGCGGCGGCCGGGTCCGGTTGAGGTTTCGAGCAGGCCGCCAGCAGCCCCATGACGAGGGCGAACAGGAAAAAGTGCGGGCGAGTTTTCACGGCGGTAGGGGGATCGGGCGCGGGGGGCGTCGCGATGCTAAAACACCCCGGGTTTGCCGCTTCTCGGTTTCTTCGGCGAGACATCTTCGCTCGTCAATTCCCTCGGAGGGAGTGGTTTTCAGATGAATTGCGTTAATCAGTCCGAACTTGCGTTTCGCGCGCAGGTCATTCTTTTCCGCCCCGTCGCTTTTTGCGACACAACCAAACCAACCAAACCAAAACCAACATGATCAAGAAGACCATCCTTGCTCTCGCCGCGCTGACCGCCGGCGTTTCCGCGCAGGCCCAGACCGCGTCCGACCTGTCCGTCACCCTCGATGTGACCTACGTCACGGACTATGTCTTCCGCGCCGTCCGCGCCTCCACCGATGCCATCCAGCCCTCCGTCGAAGCCACCTACGGTGACATCTACGCCGGCGTCTGGAACAGCAACGACCTCAACAGCGACGGCGTCTCCGAAACCGACCTCTATGCCGGCTACAACCTGAAGGTCAGCGACGCCCTCTCCTTCGACGTGGGCGCCACCCGCTTCCTCTACGAGGGTCAGAGCACCAACGACACCACCGAGGTGTTCGTCGGCGCCTCCTTCAAGAGCGTTGTCACCCCCAGCCTCTACTACTACTACGACTTCGACCGCGAGGTGAACACCTTCGAGGCCTCCCTCGGTTATAGCCTCCCGATCGACGCCATCAAGGCCTCCCTCGACCTCACCGGCAAGCTCGGCTACGTCAACCGTCAGGGCGACCTGAAGGGCTACGTCCCCACCACCGAGAACGACTACACCTACTTCTCGGCCGGCGCCGCCATCCCCTACAAGCTCAGCGACACCGCCACCCTCACCGTGGGCGTCGAATACATCTACAACAACGAGAAGACCCTCTCGCAGTTCGATTCCGGCAAGAACGAGACCGACATCATCGTCGGCAAGGCCGGCATCTCCATCGGCTTCTAAGCTCGCTCCCGCGAGTCTGGAACCGAAGCGAAAATCCTCCCCGAGACCCGTCCCCGCCCCGTGCGGGGGCGGGTTTTTTTGTTTGGTCGGAAATCGGCGGTTGACAGGTCTGTCCGCGTCTTATGCCTTCCACCTCTTTTCTCATGAAAACGTTCCTCGCCAAACAGGAGACCGTGCAGCCCAAGTGGTATCTCATCGATGCCCAGGGCGAGGTTCTCGGACGCATCGCCGTCAAAGCCGCCAACATCATCCGCGGTCGTCACAAGGCTTCCTACACCCCGTCCGTCGACACGGGTGATTTCGTCGTCATCATCAACGCCGAAAAGGCCGTCGTCACCGGCAAGAAAGAGGAGCAGAACGAGTATATGTTCTTCTCCGGCTTCGTCGGCGGCGAGAGCTACCGCTCCCTCCAGCAGCAGCGCGAGCGTCACCCCGAGTTCCTCGTCGAGCACGCGGTCAAGGGCATGCTCCCGAAGAACCGCATCGCCCGCAAGATGCTCACCAAACTGCGCGTTTTCGCCGGCCCCACCCACACCCACGCGGCCCAAAACCCGGTCAAGATCTCCGTCCGCTAAGCCCCCTTTACCCATGAGCGCTGAAACCACCGTTTTCACCGGCACCGGTCGCCGCAAGACCGCCACCGCCCGCATCCGCATCACCGAAGGCACCGGCAAGCTGGTCGCCAACGGCCGCACCTTTGACGACTACTTCTCCCACGAGAACTTCGCCAAGCAGGCCTACATCCCTCTGCTCACCGTCGACCTGAAGGACAAGATCGACGTGACCGCCAAC
>JAIXVP010000317.1 GCA_027482905.1 Opitutaceae bacterium | reverse complement strand
GGCGGCGGCGGGCGCAAGGGGGGGGGGGCGGGGGGGGGGGGCGGGGGCGGGGATGGGGAGAGGGCGGGTGGAGGTGCCGGGGAGTTCGAGCCAGCGGGTCAGGGTGGAGGCGGTGGCCGCCATGAGCACCGAGTAGGCGAGGGGAAACTCGAGGCGGGCGTCGGGTCGGCTGGAGATCACGAGGGTGCGGTCGATGGCGCCGGGCAGTTCGGTCTGGAAGACAAAGGTGGCCATGGCGACGGCGCCGGGATCGCCGACGCGGTCGGCAGGAAGGTCGGGCGGGATCCATTCCACCAGGCGCCAGGGCGGGGCGGCGGGGGTGAACTCGACCGAAAGCTCGGCGAGGATTTCGCGGGCGAGGGTGGCGACGCGGGCGTCTTGGGTGGCGGCGGGGGCGCGGAGGAAATCGGCGGTGCCGGGGGCGCCGAGCAGCAGCATGAGGTCCGCCTCGATGGAGAGCTCGGCGGACTGGTCCGCGAGCGTCGCCTGCAGGCGGGTCATGTTCAGCGCGTGGGCGCGGAGGGGCGCGACGGCGGAGGCCGCGAACACCAGCGCGACGGCGAGCCAGCGGACGAAGCGGAACGACGGGGATGGCACCGGGGACGGCGTTCAGCAGTCGGCATACCACGGCGGCGACATGCGCCGCAGCATGGCGTCAGGTCAGGTCGGGCGGGACGGTCGAGATGGCTTCCTCGAGGGTGGTGAGGCCGTCCTTCACCTTGAGCAGGCTGTCCTGGTGGAGGGTTTTCATGCCGGCGCGCATCGCGATGCGTTTCAGCTCGGCGGCCTCGTGGCCCTTGTTGATGGCCTCGATCAGCTCGTTGTTGGTCACCATCAGCTCGTGGATGCCGAGGCGGCCCTTGTAGCCGGTGGAGTTGCACTTCGGGCAGCCCTTGGGGCTGGCCTTGTAGATGGGGCCGGACCAGCCGATGGCGGCCTCGAACAGCTCGCGCTCGCGGCCCTGGGGTTCGTATTGCACGCGGCAGGTCTTGCAGACGCGGCGCATGAGGCGCTGGGCGCAGACGCAGAGCAGCGAAGAGCTGATCATGAAGGGCTCCACGCCCATGTCGGTGAGGCGGGCGACGGTGCTGGGGGCGTCGTTGGTGTGGAGGGTGGAGATCAGCAAATGGCCGGTGAGGGCGGCCTCGACGGCGATATTGGCGGTCTCCTTGTCGCGGATTTCGCCCACCAGGATGATGTCGGGGTCCTGGCGGAGGAAGGCGCGGAGGGCGGAGGCGAAGGTCAGACCGATCTGCCGGTGCATCTGCATCTGGTTGATGCCGGCAAGGGTGTATTCGATGGGGTCCTCGGCGGTGCGGATGACGATGTCGGGGGCGTTGATCTCGCCGAGGGCGGAGTAGAGGGTCATGGACTTGCCCGAGCCGGTAGGGCCGCAGTGCAGGATCATGCCGTAGGGCTGGCGGATGCAGTCGCGGTATTTGGCGAGGTTTTCCTCGGAGAAGCCGAGGGCGGGCAGGGGCAGGGTGGACTTCTGTTTGTCGAGGATACGCATCACCACGCCTTCGCCGTGGTTGAGGGGGGCGGTGGAGACGCGCAGGTCGATGTCGATGGATTTTTTGGTGAAGTGCTTGAAGACGATGCGGCCGTCCTGGGGCAGGCGGCGCTCGGCGATGTCCAGGTTGCACATGATCTTCAGGCGGGCGACGAGGGCGGGGCCGACCTTGCGGGGGACGCGGAGTTTTTCCTGGCAGACGCCGTCGACGCGGTAGCGGACGATGACCTCCTTCTCCCAGGGCTCGATGTGGATGTCGGAGGTGCCGAGGTAGAACGCGTCCTCGATGATGCGGTTGGCGAGCTGGACGATGGGGGCGGAGTCCTCGTTGACGTCGGATTCGCCCGTGCCCTCTTCGCCGACGGTGCCGTATTCCTTGCCGATGGCGCCGATGACGTCGTCGAAGCCGGCGGGGCGGGATTTCTCGACCACGAACTTGTCACGGATGTCCTTTTCGCGGGCGAAGAGGCGGACGACGCGTTTGCCGGTGAGCTCGGCGACCTTCTGGGGGGTGGCGAGATCGAAGGGGTTGGCGATGGCGAGCAGCAGGATGTCGCCGACGTAGCCGACGGGCAGGCAGGTGTTTTCTTTGCAGAATTCCTCGGTGACGCGCTCGTAGGTGGCGGGGCTGGCGCGGAACTTGGCGGCGAAGAAGGGGGCGAGGCGGTAGGCGCGGGCCTTGGCGACGAAGAGCTGGGTGTGGGTGATCCCGTGTTGTTCGCGCAGCAGGCGGTCGAGGTCGTCGCCGGAGATCTCGTCGGGGCGGGAGGACAGGGCCTGCACCGCGTCGGGCGCGAGGCGGCCCTGTTTCTCAAGTTGCTGGACGATCTGGAGCTGGAGTTTGCCGAGCGGCATGGGAGGGCGGGGGAGACGGGAAGGAAGGAGGCGGGCGCGGATCAGGGCTTGGCGTTGGCGATACGTTCAAGGCTCTCGGCGATATCCTCTAGGGTGGCGGCATACCAGACCACCTGGCCGCCGACCTGTTTTTCCCAGAAGGTGCGGACGGCGGGGCTGAGGTAGTAGGCGGTGGCGATGAAGGTGAAGTCCTCGTCGCGGTCGAAGGGGAGGGTCCAGGTGGCCCAGCAGGCCGCCTGGTTGAGACCGACCTTGACCTCCTCGGAGCCGTCGTAGGAGCGGAGGTCGATCAGCCCGACGTTGTGTTCGTCGGAGCAATACTGGAGCACGTCTTCCTCCTTGATCACCTTCAGGTCGTAGGCGAGCACGCCCAGCAGGGTGCACTGGCGGGGGGTGCCGGTGGCGATGAGCTCGAGCAGTTTCTCGTTGGCGTTCTCGAGCTGGTCGATGGTCACGAGGTTGGCCTCGACCAGGCTGGCGCCGAGCAGGCGGTTGGCGCGCATCAGCAGGGAGCGGATCTCGGCGGGGGTGGG
>JAIXVP010000220.1 GCA_027482905.1 Opitutaceae bacterium | reverse complement strand
TGTTGGTCACCCTCCTGCTGGCCTCGCTCATGATCGTGAAGATCATGGAAAGCAGCGCGGTCGAGCTCACCCTCGCCACCCGCCGGGCGGACCGGGAGCGGCTGCGGGAGGACGCCTACGGCGCGCTCGAGACGCTCCTGGCCGTCATGGCGGAGATCAAGGAGGCCGACGACGATCAGCTCAACGACCCCGGCCAGGGCTGGAACGATCCCTACGGCTACGCCGGCGAGTCGCCCCGCGAGGGCGTGACGGTCGCGTATGCTTTTCAGGACGAGAGCGGCAAGGCCTCGCTCCCTCGCATGAGCTTCGAGGAGATGGTCGAGCTGGCGCAGGCGCTCGGGCTGGGCGACACCGACGCGAAGCGCTTCGCCGACGGCCTCTTCGCCTGGATCAAGGAAAGCCACCTGCCCCAGGACATCGAGGCCGAGGCCTCACGCTACGAACGCGACGATCCGCCGATCACGGTGCCGAAACGCTCGCTGCGTTCGTGGGAGGAGTTGCGGGCGGTGCGCGTGGCACGGGATTACGTCTACGACGAGGAGGGCGCCCTGACGCCGTTCGGCGCCGCGTTGCGCGACAATGTTTCCCTCTACGATTTCGAAGGCACCAACGTGAACTCCCTCGCTCCCGCCCTCGGCACCGCCCGGGGCTGGGACGCGACCCAGGCGCAGCAGCTCGCCGGCTTTCGCGCGGGCAAAAGCGGCCGCAAACCCGGCGCGCCGCCCTGGTTTCGCTCCATCGAGGACGTCACCTCCGTGGTCGGAGCCAACGTGGACGTGAAGGGACTCGACGCCTCGATCAAGCTCTTGCGCGTCACCGTGACGGTGCGCGAGGGTGCGGCCTCGATGGCCTTGGACGCCCTGATCGGACTGGCGGACGGCGTCGCCCTGCCGAGCGCGGCCAAACCGGGCGGGGATACGACCAACGCGGCCGGCGCGAACGGGCAGGGCGCAGGCGGTCAAAACGCCAAAAACGGCAACAACGGCGCCCAGTCCGCCGGCGAGCCCGCCTCCGCCACCGGTCAGGCCGGGCGGCGCGGAGCCGGTGCGGGTGGAAACGCCGCCGCGAATGCTTCGGGGACCGAGGAAAAGTTGGACTACCCGTTTAGCATCCTTGAAGTCGTTGAAACCGCCGGCCCCCCGCCGGTCGTCTCCCCGGAAGAAAAACCCACCTCCCTTTGATGTCCGTCCTCACCCAGTATCTCCCCTCCGCCCCGCCTCCGCCGCCGGTCGTGCTCGCGCGCGGCGACGCCTTTTTCGTGCGCCGGGTGGCTCTGGCCGAGGGCGAGCCGGTCGAGGCCCAGGTGACGCTCGCGCTGGAGGGCATGGCGCCGTTCCCGCCCGAGCAGCTTTACCACGGCCATCTGCCCGCCGCCGACGGACGCTCGGCGCTGGTCTTCGCCGCTTTTCGCCGGCGTTTCGAGGCGGCCGACACCGAGGCCTGGACCGGCGCCGCGCTGGTGACGCCCGATTTCGTGCCCCTGCTCGTCACGCGGCCGTCTGGCGCCGGCGTGACCCTGCGGTCCGCCGCCGGTCTGCTCACCGCCCTCGCCTGGGCCGAGGGCGAGGACCTGCCCGTCGCCGTGGTGGTGCGCGCCGGCGGCCCCGAGCACGTGGTCGCCCTTTTGGACGAAGTGCGGGCCAGGACCGGCCTGGCGGCGGACGCCGAGCTGCGCGAACTCACCGGCGACTACACCCTCAAGGCCACCGGCGAGGGCGAGTTTTCCGTGTTCGACGCCGATAAGCTCGTCGCGTCCCTGCCCGTGGCCTGGCCGGCGGGCGCGGACGTGCGTGATCCCGAGTTTCTCGCCGCACGGCGCCGCGCGGCGGTGCGCGATCTCTGGCTCTGGCGCGGCCTGCTCGGCTCGGCGGCGGTCCTGGCCCTGGCGGCCTTCCTCCACCTGGGCTCCGGTGGACTTGGTTTGCTGACCCGCCAGCGCGAGGCGCGGGTCGAGACGCAAAAGCCGGTGGTGGCGCAGATCGATGCGGCCCAGATGCTGGCCAACCGCATCGCCGAGCTCAGCGAAAAACGCCTCATGCCCTTCGAGATGATGGCCGCGATCAACCCCGCCCGGCCCGACTCGGTGGTGTTCCAGCGGCTCGTCACCCGCGGCCTGCTCGGCCTGGAGGTGGAAGCCCAGGCGGTGAACCCCGAGGACGTCGGCGCCTACGCCAACGCCCTCAAAACCCTGCCCGCCGTGGCCAGCGTGCAGACCCGCGAGGTGCGGGCGCGCGACGGGGTGACGAGCTTCGTGCTCGCGCTCGAGTTCAAGCCCGACGTGCTAAAGAAAGGCGGTGCGCTGTGAACGTTCTCCGCGCCTGGTTCCTCAGCCGCCTGCTGCGGGAAAAACTCCTCGTCCTCGCCTTCGTCGCCCTCGGGGCGGCGATCTGGCTTTCCTCGGCCGCCGGCGATCTCACGGCCAATCTGCGCAAGTTCCGCGCCGCCGAATCCGAGCTCGCCACCCAGGCGATCTGGCTGGGCAACCGGGACGCGATCGAGGCCGCCGCCGCCGCCGCCGCGCGCAATCTCGACGGCGGCAAGACCTACGACGCCACCTTCCTCGTGGCCGAGGTCCTGGGCATGGCCAAGCGCTCCGGCCTGGGCGTGGTGACCGAGCCGCCCCGCACCCAGCGCTCGGCCCAGTTCGCGGTCCACACCATGCAGGTCTCGATGCGCAAGGCGGACCTCGCGGCCGTCATCCGTTTCTACCAGGAACTCGCCAGCAAGGCGCCCTACCTCGGGCTTGAGCAGATCTCGGTGCAGGGCGACCGCAGCGCGCCGGGCATGATCAATGTCACCCTTCAGGTCACGTCGGTCGAGCTGCTGGGCGACGCCGCCGGTCGTCCGGCCGCGCCCGCCGCCGCGCCGGTGAATCCGGCGCCGGGAAAAGCCTGACGCGGGTCTCTTCGCTTCACCCCGCGGTCGCGGGGTGGCCGAATAGGCCGCGCCGCTTGATCGCGGCGACCACCGGGGCCGGAACCATGGTTTCCCAGCGCGGGTCGCCGGCGCGGATGCGGTCGAGCACGTCGCGCGAGAAGATGTCGAGGATGTCGCGGTTGAAGCCGACGATGCACTCGAGGTAGTGGTTCTCCAGGAGATGTTCGTAGAGGTTGCGCAGGTTCGGCGCGACCTGGACGTTGCGGGCGTTGATCAGGACCTCCCGGGCGAAGGGGGCGGCGCCGACGGCGGCGACGCGGGGCGCGGTGCCCTCGGCCCCGGGCGCCACCGCCGCGTGGTGGCCGGTGTCGAGGTAGCGATCGTAGGCGGCGCGCTGCATCGGATAGATGTAGAGGCGCACGCTGTTGCGGAAGAGGCGGCCGAAGTTCTCCAGAATACCGCCCTCCAGATGCTCGTAATACCGCTCGTTGAAGATCTCCAGGAGGTTGTTGATGCCCATGGCCACGCCTATCATCTCCTTCGTGTAGCGGCGGAAGTAGGAGGTGAGGCGGTAATACTCGCGGGAGTTGGAAATCAGGACGGTGCAGCCGATGTCGCCGAGCATGTCGACCCGCGAGAGGAAGTCGGCGGAGTCGAGCGCGCCGCCCGCGAGCAGGTTGTTCATCGTGATCTCCATCAGCACGATCATGTCCTTGCCCTGCACGGCGGGCTCCTGGAGGAACTGGGCGGTGGCGCAGTTGAGCATGTCGACGTTCACGTGGGTGACGGGGCGGAAGCTGCCGCGCTCGACCAGGATGGCCTTTTTGTAGAGGACCTCGGAGGGCTGGAGCACGTCGCCGTTGGGGCCGAACATCACCGCGTTGGTCAGGCCGTGGCGCACGAGGTGCAGCGACATCAGGCGGTTGTCGACCGACGCGAAGGCGGGGCCGGAGAACTTCAGCATGTCGATCTCGATTCGGTCGAAGCCGACGTTGTCAGCCAGGGAGGCGATGAATTTCTCCAGGTCGTTCCTCAGGTAGAACGCGGCGTAGATGAGGTTGGTGCCGACGATGCCGATGGCCTCCTGCTGGCGGACGTTGTCCTTGTCCCACATGCGGACGTGCAGCATGACGTCGCTCGGGACGGCGTCGCCGGGGGAAGGCTGGAAGCGGATGCCCATCCAGCCGTGGCACTCGTTGTTGCCCTTGTATGCCTTGGCGGCGACGGTGTCGGCGAAGACGAAAAACTTGGTGGTCGCGCCGCGTTTTTCCCCCAGGCGGGTGACGAGCAGCTCGTATTCATGGTCGAGCATGGTCACGAGGCGCTCACGCGAGACGTAGCGGGGGGCCTTGCCGTAGATGGCGTCGCTGAAGGTCATGTCGTAGGCCGACATGGATTTGGCGATGGTGCCGGCGGCGCCGCCGGCCTGGAAAAACACCCGCGCGACCTCCTGGCCGGCCCCGATTTCGGCGAAGGTGCCGTATTTCGAGTCGTCCAGGTTGATCGTGAGGGCCTTGCGATTGGTCGTCAGGAGGGTGGCAACGGGTTCGTCCATGGAGTCCAGCTTGGGCGGGCGGGAGTCGTCTGCAAAGCCCCGAACGGGTGACATTTTAGGGACGAGACGCCAGGTTCGGGTTGGCTTCAGATGCGGCTCGCCGCCCGTGGAAGACGGCACCTAGCGTAACCGGAATGAAAGCCTTTTTCGCCTCGTTTGTCGGGACCTTGCTCGGGCTGGCCGCGTTTTGCACGCTCGCGGTCGTGCTGCTGTTCGGCGGTCTGGCGGTGTTGTCCACCGTTTCGGAGAAGGGCGTGGTCGCGGTCGAGGACGGCGCCTACCTGGTGCTGAATCTAGACGGTATCAACCTCACCGACGCGCCGCCCTTGGTGGAGGAGGCGGGCTTGGGTTGGTTGCTGCACGGCGACGGTCCGCAGGCGCTTTCCCTGCGGCGCGCCTGCGCCGGCCTCCGCGAGGCGGCCTCGGACAAGCGCATCCGCGGCGTTTTCGTCACCGGGTCCTTCGCGCCGGACGGCTACGGCACGGGCTTCGCGGCGCTGCGCGAGTTGCGCGCGGCCCTCGGCGAGGTCAAGGCGGCGGGCAAGCCGGTGAAGGCCTACTTCGACGAGGTCGGCACCACGGAACTCTACTTCGCCTCGGGCGCGGGCGAGATCGCGCTCAACCCTTTCGGCCTGGTGGTCATGCCCGGCCTCGCGAGCGAGCCGATGTTCTACGCGGGCGCCTTCGAGAAATGGGGCGTCGGCGTGCAGGTCACCCGCTCCGGCAAATACAAGGGCGCGGTGGAGCCCTATATCCGCACCGACCTGAGCCCGGAGAACCGCGAGCAGCTCACCGAGCTCTTGCAAGGCCTTTGGGGCGACCTGCGCGACGAGATCGCGACGGCGCGCGGGATGGATTCGGCCAAGCTGCAGGCGTTGGTCGACGCCGAGGGGCTGATCCCGCCCGAGGCCGCGCTGGAGGCGGGTCTGGTGACCAAGGTCGCCTACCGCGACGAGGTCCTCGACGAGTTGCGAGCGGAAACCGGGACGGAGGCGGGCGAACCGTTTCGCCAGATCGCTTTCCCCGCCTACCTGAAGACCCTGTCCTCCGCGTCGAACCCCGCCGGCACGGTCGCGGTGGTCTACGCCGAGGGCGAGATCGTCGATGGCGAGGGCCAGGAAGGCGAGGTCGGCGGCGCGGCCTTCGCCCGCCATTTGCGCGCCCTGCGCGAGGACGACGCGGTCGCGGCGGTGGTGTTGCGGGTCAACAGCCCGGGCGGTTCCGCCGGCGCGGCCGAGGAGATGCTCCGCGAGCTGCGTCTCCTGCGCGAGGCCAAGCCCCTGATTGTCTCCATGGGCAGCTACGCCGCCTCGGGCGGCTACTGGATCTCCACCTTCGGGGAGCGCATCTACGCCGAGCCGACCACCATCACGGGCTCGATCGGGGTCTTCGGTCTGCAGTTTGACGTGGAAAAACTGGCCGGCTCGATCGGTTTGACCTGGGACCGCGTGACCACCGGCGAAAAGGCCGGACTGCTGACTTCTTCGCGGCCCAAGAGCCCGGCCGAGCTGGCGGTTTTTCAGCGGCTGGTGGACCGCACCTACGACGAGTTTTTGCTTCGCGTTTCCGAAGGTCGGGGCCTGGACAAGGCGGCGGTCCACGAAATCGCCCAAGGCCGGGTCTGGACCGGCGCGCGCGCCCTCGAACTAGGATTGGTGGACGAGATCGGCGGCCTCGACGCGGCCGTCGCCCACGCGGCCAAGCTGGCCAAGATCGACGGCGCGCCCGAGATCGAGGAATACCCCTCCACGCGACCGCTCGCCGAGGCGCTGGCCGAGATGTTCGAGGGCGGCGAATCCCCCGAGACGCGGCTCGCGGCCGGTTTGCGCGGCCCGCTCGGCGGTTTGGTGCGCCGGGCCGAGTCGCAGATCCGCGAACTGGGCGCGCTCAACGATCCCCGCGGCGTGTATGCGCGCCTGCCGCTTGACCTGCGCGCCCGATAGGGTGGCGTGACACCATGAGCACCACCCGACTCCTGGAGGACGTTCCCGCCACCGCCATCCCCGCCGGCACGCCGGCCACGCTGACGGCGGGCGAGTCCGTGCACGTTGTCCAAACCCTGGGCGGAAACGTCACGGTGCGCGCCGACCACGGCCTCTTCCGCATCGCGCGGGCCGACGCCGGGGCCATCGCCGGCCTCGATCTGGAGAAACTGGATCGCGAGGCGGGCGCGGCGACGGCAGGCGGCGGTTTTTCCGAGCAGGCGGTCTGGGACGCGCTCAAGGGCTGTTTCGATCCGGAGATCCCGGTCAACATCGTCGATCTCGGACTGGTCTACGACCTCGACATCGACGAATCGCCCTCGGGCGGGCGCCGGGTTGACGTGAAGATGACCCTCACCGCGCCCGGCTGCGGCATGGGCCCGGTCATCGCCGAGGACGCCCGGCAGCGGGTGGCCGCGCTGCCCGAGGTCACGGAGGCCCGGGTGCACATCGTCTGGGATCCGCAATGGACGCCGCAGATGATCTCGGAGGCGGGCCGCAAGCACCTCGGCATCGCCTGAGCGGGGTTCGCGGCACGGGGATCGCCACATGAGAATCGCGCTCGTCACCGAGACCTACCCGCCCGAGGTGAACGGCGTCGCCATGACGCTCAGCCGCCTCGTGGGAGGATTGCGGGCGCGCGGGCACGAAGTCCAGGTGGTGCGCCCCCGCCAGCGCGTCGAGGCCGGTCCGGGCGAGGACCTGCTGGTGCCGGGCATGGCCATTCCCTTCTACACCTCGCTGCGGCTTGGTTTGCCGGCCCTGCATCGGTTGGAAACCAGCTGGCGCGCTTATCGCCCCCGGCTGGTGCATATCGCGACCGAGGGACCGCTGGGCCTGGCCTCTCTGGCGGTGGCGGGTCGGCTGGGCCTACCGGTGACGTCGAGTTTCCACACCAACTTCCACGCCTACGGCGGCCACTACGGGGTGGCGGCGCTGCGCGACGCGACCCTCGCCTACCTGCGCTGGTTTCACAACGCCACCCGCCGCACCCTCGTGCCGACCCGGCAGATGGTCGCGGAGCTGGCGGCGGAGGGCTTTCGTGGTCTCGGCGTGATGTCGCGCGGGGTCGACGCCGCCCTCTTCGACCCGGCCAAACGAAGCGAGGCGCTGCGTGCGGCGTGGGGCGCGGGGCCGGACGATCCGGTCGTGCTCTACGTGGGCCGGATCGCGGCGGAGAAGAACCTCGGGCTGGCGGTGGAGGCCTTCCTGCGTCTCCGCGAACGCGAGCCACGCGCCCGCTTCGTCCTCGTGGGCGACGGGCCGGAGCGCGAGCCGCTGGCGCGGGCGCATCCGGAGTTTCACTACGCCGGGATGCTGCGCGGGGCCGAGCTGGCGGCGCATTACGCCTCGGGCGACTTGTTCCTTTTTGCCAGCGTGACCGAGACCTTTGGCAACGTCGTGACCGAGGCGATGGCGAGCGGCCTGGTGGCGGTGGCCTACGACTACGCGGCGACGCGCGAGCACGTGCGCGAGGGGGTGGACGGGTTTAAGGCCGAGTTTGATGTTCCGGAGGCCTTCCATGCGGCGGCGGCAAAGGCGCTGGCGGCGCGCGCCCGTTGGCCGGAGATCCGGTCGGCGGCCCGCGCGACCGCGCTCGGGATCACGTGGGACGCGGTGGTGGCGCGCTTCGAGGCCGACCTTCTTGAGGCGGCGGGGCGGGGTTGATCGGCCTTTTGGATTACAAAACAAAAGCCGCCGGCACGCGGGGCGTGCGGCGGCTTGTGCGGACCCGATGCGTGCGTTGCGACGGATCAGACCTTTTTGGCGGGCACGACGGCTTTCTTGCGGGTGAGGCCGGAGGCCTGTTCGTCTTTGCGGACGTAGCCCATGGCTTCGTAGAGCGAGCCGTTGCGTCCGCCGAGGGTTTTGTCCCCCCGCACGCCCTCGACCACCTCATTGGAGGCGGTGTTAAGGGCGGCGACGCTGGCGGCGAGGGTATTGCGCGCGGCGGTGACGGCGGCCTCGGCGGCGGTGAGGGCCGCGTCGGCGTCCCGCGTGGCCTTGGCGAGGGTTTCGTAGGCGGCGACGGTGTGGCCGTTGATGGTTTTGGCGGCGGCGAACTATTTCCAAGCGCCGATCAACTTGTCGGCGCGCGTCGTGACGGACTTGGTGGTCAGTGGCATGAGCGTGGTGGGATGAGTTTTTATCGAGGAAATCCCTCGGAACTCCCGAAGGAATACCCTTACGCTTACGAAACTAACTCAATCTGTCGATAAAGATCTAAGAAGGCTTTGGAAAACGGGTTAGTTAGATTTATAAATAAAGAAAATTCATGAGTAAATGCCGTAACTCAGTTTAGTCGGAGCTGTTTTCGATCTCTGAGCATTCGTTCCCGGTCGTTGAGCAAGCATTCTTGGTCCTTGATGCAGCGCTCCATGTCATTGCGCTTTTGCTCAACGTGCTTGAGCGAGTATTCAACGCCTTGAAGCGATGTCTCAGTGTCGTTGAGCCCACGCGAAACAATCTGGAATCACCGCTCCAAGACCGAGAACGACCGCTCTATGATCGAAAAGCGGTGAGCCGGGGCGCAAAATCACCGCGCTAATACCGCAAAGCCGCCCGCCGATATCAAGGCGGAAGAGAGTTTAGACGAGACGGGACCGCCGACGACTGAGCGCCAACCCCAAGGCCCCGAGCCCCGCGAGTCCGGCAAAGGCGGCGGGCTCGGGGATGGCGGTGATGAAGGAGACACTGAGGTTGTCGATGCCTTGACCGTGGACGGGGACGCCGAGGGCGACGCCGTAGGACACCCAGCGCAGCCAGATTTCTTGGGTGGGCGCGATGCTGACTCCGTCGATCAAGGACTGGATGTCGCGAATGCTGTTTTCCGGCGCGTTACCATCCAGGTTCGCAGCGGTGGTGAGCGCCGCGTTGGGCGAGATGAAGTCGAGGGCGGGAACGGAAACCCAGCCGGTCGATTTGTATTCATAACCAGCACCCGCGTCGAAAATCTGATACTCAAAATGGAGGGTTGAGGACCGGGGCGTGATGGAAGGACTGCGATACCATTGCTCACCGTCGAAGGAGACGGACAGCCCCGTCAGCGTGAGGGAGGTCGCGTTGGCGAACCGCACAGCAAAGAGCTTGGAGTTTCCCACACCCGAGCCATTTCGAGCGCCTAGGGCACGGTCACCCTGACCACCGGTAGCACCTAAACTGTAGACCCCCTGCCCCAAACCAGAGCCAAGTATCAAAGAACCATCGTTAGTGGCATACCATCCCGGCAGTGTTTCATTATCAACAAACGGTATTAAGGTGCCGCTCCCGGTTAAGGAATCGAAATGCTGCGTATAAGGAGAACCAAGAGAAGTTTGACTGCTATTTCCAGAGGTAGAAATGATGTTGATTTGTGCGGTAACGGTCGCGGTTGATACGACGAAGAATGCAACGTGGGTGGTTTTCATAATGAGAAATCAGTCAAGGACGACGAGGTTAAAGGACTGGGTGTCGAAGTTGCCCAGCGGATCAGTGACTTGGACAGCGACCGGGTAGGTGCCAGGAGAAGCAGCGGGGGAGCCGTAAAGGTCCCAGAAGATTTTACCGGTCTTCGAGTCGATAGTCATACCATTTGGAACCGCTACCGTGAACGAGTAGGTCAGCGGCTGGGCAGTTGCGCTCTCGGCAACAACTTGGTAGCAATAGATGGGCAACAGGCCGGTTGTGGAGATCAGGCGAATCTGTGAGCGTGCAGCCGAGGAATCGCTGCTTATCTGGGAGTAGCGGTCTGCATGAAAGATATCAAGTCGGCAGCTGCCAGCAGGTAATGTTAAGCCTTCAGGACGTGCGCCGGACTCAACACTCAAACTTGTTACCGTGGAAAAATCAATCTGCGCGTCATACAGCTGCTCAGGTATTCCACCCCTATCCAAGTCTTCAACAAGCTTTCCGTTTACATAAATCCAACAGTCATCATTCGAGGCAAGGTAGAGCTTGGTGTCCGGCGTATAATTCAAGCGGCAGTGGAGCTCGGTGGTGAACTTCCCCATTTCATTCACGTCGTCGCGATGCGGATAAAAGCCCTCGGCACCGCTGTATAAACCCGAACCGTAGGCAATTTCCTGATCGGGCGGCGTAAATGGCCCGCTGATGCCCTGCATCACATACCCCTGCGCGGAATTATCCCGATACCAGCGGGCGAAGGTGAGCGGACTGCGGAACATGAGTTTGTTCAAATACGAGGGTCCGGCCGAAGGGTATAATTCGGGGTTCGGGACTCCTTGAGGCAGGCCGTCGGCATCAAGGGTCCGCAGCACGGGATTGATCACAGTCTCGTCTGCGGCCGCTTGATCGACCATACGTGGGCCTGGCGACGGAATCTGGTTTTCTCCAAAATCCTGAAAGTAATGCCCCAGATGCTCAGATGCGCAGTCTCGAATCACCACAGGAAAGCGATCACGGCCTATTTCGGTGATCGGGGTGCTGGTGATGGCCAAGGGAGCGGGGATTCGACGAGCGACCGAACCGCCGGGAGTGGAGACGACGGCGCGTTTGAGCGGAAGCGGGTGGGTGGCTCCGCGCGGTCGGATCAATCCTTCCGGCCAGAGCATGGTATCGATGGAGCGCAGCAGGTCACGTGGGACGGGACGACCGTCGGGATCTCCCAGCGAGACGGGGACCTGGGTCTCGGGGTCTCTAAGTAACTGATAACCTGTGTTGGCGGAGAAGGAATAGCCGCGCAGCGCGGGGTCTGGATCGGTGGTGTAGGTATAGAGAGCGCGCGCCTCGGCCGCCATGATCATGGGATGATTCTCATAGAGGGTTGAGATGTAAGTGCGCGGGAATACCTCCAGGGTGGCAACGGTGCTCAAATCGGCGTCGGTGTAGGTGAGTCGGATGGCGCCTTCTTGATCTCCCCTAAACAAGAACGTGTAAGGCGTGGCCCCGAGCGGACTGTGATACCAAAAGAATTGGCCGCCATATTCGATGCCTAGGCCTCGGACCCAATCGCGCTTGAAGCGTTGATACGCGGTCACGACGGGGTCGGCGTAGGGCTCCACGATATCGGTCGGGGCCAGATGGAGAGGCCCGACATCGTTGGCGGGATCTTCGTCCTGATTTTCCGCAGGGGGGGAAACCCGGTGGTTATAGCTTTCCCAATGGTCGGGAAGACCGTCGTCGTCCACATCGTAGGTTTCCAGCGGATGGGTGGCGTTAGCGCCGGAACTCATTTCATTGTAGTCGCTGACGCCATCGTGATCGGTGTCGGCAGTATAATCCAAACCCAAGGCCATGCGGCGCCCCTCGACGTAGCGCACGCGCACAAAATAACGGGGCGAGGTGAAAGACAAGCGAAGCGGAGGGTGTTGATAGTCACCCACGGAGTAGCCCGGAACAAAGTTCTGCAGGCAGTGCCAGGGGCCGTTCACGAGGTCCTCGGTGCCTTCAAGATAATAGGATCGGCCGGAGTTTATCCACCAATCGACTCTGTAGGGTTGTTCATAGGGATCTTCCGGAGTGCCGGGATCGTAGGTGAAGGTCAGACCTTCGTTGAGGGAAAGGTAGTTGAGCTGGGGCTGGGCAAAGAGCCCGCCGACAGCGGTGACGGCAAGAAGGGCGAGGGAGAAGGTTTTCACTTGGCGGGAGCAATCTGGAGGTTGCGAAGGAGGTCGGTGTCGGAGACGCGCACGATATTGTCAGCCTTGCGCGGCGGGTGCTCGCGCAGCTCGCGTTCGCGGCGGTCGTTCTCGGCCTGTATGCGGGTGGTCTCGGCGAGCAAGGCGGCGTGGTTCGCGTCGTAAAAGGCGTGAAGGTAATCAAGGGCGTCGATCACCTCGACGCTCCGTCCGGCGGGGTCGAGGCGGTAGCTGGCCGGTCCGGTCTCCAATCCGGCGGCGGCGAGAGTCTGGCGCTCGGGGACGTCGGCCTCGCCGTCGGCGATGGAGGGAAACCAGTCGTAGGCGGCGCGAGCGGTGGCGAAGGATGTGACCTGGCGGAAGAGGTGAAAATCGGTGTTCGAGACCGCGCGCCAAGGCCGCTGGTCGGCAGTGCGGCCCTCGATGACGGAACAGGGGCCCGGATAGACCGTGATGCTCCAAAACAGCGCGTGGCTGGGTTTATCCTCCAAGTCGGCCGGGCCCGCCCTCAACACCGCCGGCGGCCGGACTGGTTCAGGAGGTGCGGGCGGCGGCGGGGGCACGGGCGCGCCCGGCACCATCTCGATGATGATGGTGCGGTGATCACCGTGGTCGATCACGGTGCGGCCGATCTCCCCGGGGATGACGGCAGGTTGGGGCGGCGTGGGCGTGGCGTCGGCGGCGAAGGCGGGAGCGGCGAGGGCAAGGGCGGCGGCGGGGCCGCGAAGGGCGCGCATTGCGTGCCGCAGGCTGGGTGCTGGTCGTGAAG
>JAIXVP010000292.1 GCA_027482905.1 Opitutaceae bacterium | reverse complement strand
GAACCCTTGAAACGCGATTCCGCCAAGGCCGACCGTTGGCGCGAAGCGCAGGATACCTGCGGCCTCGTCGGCGGCGTCGCCAACGCCGGCGCCTTGCTCTGGCTGGGCACGGGCGACGAACGCTACCTCGCGAAGGCGAAGGAGTTTATCCTCAAGTCCTGCGCCTGGAGCCTGGACCCCTCCGGCTGGGAAAAAGGCCCCTCTGTCGGCGCGACCTCGATCAACTACAACGACGAGGCACACTTCCGCCTCTGGCGTAAACTCCCGCTCGCTTACGACCTGCTGCGGGACCGTTTCACGCCCGCCGAACGCGCCCTCATCGTCGCCCATTTCCGCGCGCGCGGCGTCCAATCCGTCGCCTGGATCCGCGAGGGCCGGGTGGAGAACGTCCGCAGAAATTCCCTGGAGGGCAAACCCGCCTCCCATCCCATCCGCTTCATGGCCATGACCGGCCTGGGCGCGCTCGCCCTGTGGGACGATTTGCCTGCGGAGGCGCGCGATTGGTGGGGCCTCGCCTACGGTTTCTATCGTGACCGCTTCCCGATTTGGGGCGGGGACGACGGCGGCTGGGCCGAGGGCATTGCCTACTGGCGCGGCACCATCGAGCACGCCTCGTTCCAGGACGCCCTCGTCGCCATCGGCGACCCGCTGGCCTACCGCACGACGTTCTGGAAAAACACCCCCTACTTCCTGCTCTACAACGTCCAACCCTACCGCCACAGCGGCTTCGGCGACCTGTCCAACGCCGGCAAGTTCAACCTCGAACCCGCGTCGGCGGAATACCTGGTCCACCTCTCGCGCGTGCTCGGAGACGGCCGCCTTGTCGCCTACGCCAACCTCGCCGAGGGCTCCGAGTCCCCCGCCGAGGCCGGCATCCGCGGCCTGGACCGGGTCTACCCCACCGCCGAGGAGTTCCTGGTGCGCAACTTCACCGTCGCCCACCTGCCCGTCCCGCCGCCCGTCGCGCTCGACACCCTGCCGCCGTATCGGCTTTTCGCGGACGTCGGCTGGGTCTCGCTGCACAGCGCGCTCGGTCGCCCGAAGGACGACATCCACGTCACGTTCAAGTCCAGCCCCTACGGCTCCTTCAGCCACAGCCACGCCGACCAAAACGCCTTTATCCTGAACGCCTACGGGGAAAGCCTCGCGATCAACTCCGGCTACCGAGAGTTTCACCGCTCGCCCCACCACAAGGGCTGGACCTGGCAGACCAAGTCGAAGAACGCCCTGCTCATCGACGGCCTGGGCCAGAAACCCCAGGACGCCACCGCCGCTGGGCGTATCGTGAAATTCGATACCGGGTCCCGCTTTGAGCATACGCTGGGCGACGCCACCGCCGCCTACCAAAGCCTCCAGCCCGAGGGCCGCGTAAAGAGCGTGCTCCGCGACCTCGTATTTGTCGACCGCCGCTACGTCGTTATCCGCGACCGGGTGGAACTGGCCGTCCCCGGCCGGATCACCTGGCAACTCCACGCCGAGCGGCCCATCGTCTGGGATGCGGACGCCGCGCTCGCCCGGATCACCGGCGCCGCCGCCACGCTCACCGCCCGCCTCGCCGCTCCCGCCGGCGTCGTCTGGAAGGAGACCGTGAAGGACCGCTTCGACGTCCCGGTGGATCCGAAATACGCCGGCGGCGCACCCTCCGGCTTCGGCAAGACCGGCGCGTGGAGCGAACAGAGTCACCTCCTCGTCGAGACCGCCGAGCCGAGTTCCAGCCACCTCCTCTACGCGGTGCTTTGGCCGGAACGCGATGGTCCACCCAAGGTCCCGCCCTCCGCGCGCTTGGAATCGAACGAGCAATTCGTCGTGACCCGGCCCGACGGTCAAACCGACCGGATCGACTTCAGCGGTGACACGCTCGGCGTCACCACGCCCTGAAGTCACTCTTTGATTTTACCTCCTCTATTGGAGGGAGATAAAACATCCCGAGCCAAAGTTGATAATTATCAATTTTACCTTGAACCTCACTCCTACCTATGCACTCTAATGAAATCCCCACCCCGTCCATGAACCTTTCTGTCACCGCTCCCCGGCGGACTGTGCGCGCGTTCACGCTGATCGAGCTGCTCACCGTCATTGCCATCATCGGCATCCTCGCCGCGATCATCATACCGACCGTGGGCAAGGTCCGCAACTCCGCGAAGTCCACCCAGTGCCTCTCCAACCTGCGCCAGATCGCCCTCGCGATCAGCCTGTATCCGCAGGACAACAAGGGTTTTTATCCTCGCGGCGGCTCGAACCCCAGCCCGGACGGCACCCTGGTCAACTACGCCAAGGCGGTCTACCCCTACATCCCGAATCGCGGCAACACCGCCACCGGCGTGATCACCAACAAGGTTTTCGTCTGCCCGTCCGAGCCCTTGCAGCCCGAAGCCTCCACCGCCGGCAGCGTCGTGCAATACACCGCGACCTTCGCGCTCGAGGCCGGCAACGCCGCCAGCGTCGCCACCGGCCTGAGCGGCAACGGCCCCCGCCAGGTTTCCTCCATCATCAATCCCTCCCGCACCTACCTCTTGCTGGACGGCGTGCCCCGCAGCACCAGCGACCTCAGCTGCGATTCGTCCTGCACCCACAACGCCGCCCTCACCGACTTGCAGGCCACGCCGACCACGGCGGTGAAGATCAGCTTCCGGCACAACGAGAACATCAACGCGGTCTTCGTGGACGGCCATACCGCCAAGGTGAGCTTCGCCACCCTCAAGGAGGAGTTGAGCTCGGTGACGCCGAACGGCAAGGACCGCTGGAACGGCAAGGTCAACTGATCGCGCTCATGACCGTCCGCGGCCAGCGATTGTCCCGATTTGCCCTCCTCTGCGGAGCGGTGTTGGGACTCGGTCTGCCCGAAGGCGCGGCGCAGGTGGCCAACCATCTGTCCAACGCCCGGCCGGAGGAATGGCGCCCCGGCCAACCCCCGCCCCGGCCCTGGCAATACTCCGAGGACGTCGGCGTGAAGGTGATCTTGACCGAGTTCGATAACCACGACGTGTGGGTGGAACTGCAGGACGGGTCCGAAACCAAGGGCGCCAGCCTGCGCCAGGAGTTCCCTTCGCTCGCGGCGGGCCGCTTTTCGTTCCGCCTCAAGCTCGCGCCCGACCACCTCGGAGACTTCGGCCTCTACCTCGGTCAGGGCAACGCCTCCGCCCCGGTCGAGCGCGTGGTGGAGCTGAAGATCGCCACCCGCGGCGTCCTGCAAATCGGCTCCGGCGGCCAGCGCGAAAAGACCCCGGTGACGTTCACGCCCGGCGCCTCCGAGTGGCTCTACGTCGACTTCCGCACCGTCAACGGCGACCTCCATCTCGTGCTCGGCCGCCTCGGCGTCCCCGAGGGCACCCCGCCCCTCTTCGAGACCACCCTGCCCCAGCAGGGCCGCCCCGTCACCCGCCTCCGCCTCGCCACCGACAACGCCCCCCGCGGCGGCCACGTCTTCGTGACCGATCTGGTGCTCACCCCGGCCGGCTAAAACACGTTTCACGAACCGGCGAAAACATCTCCTACCCTTTTTTTGATAAAAATTAACAAATACCCTAATGAAAAGCCCCGCATCACCCCAAAATTCCTCCATCCGCTCCGCCCGCCGTCTGTTCGGGCTCCTCGCGCTGGCCTCGGCCGGCGTCACGGCGCGTGCCCAGGTGCCCATCACCTGGGCCAACGCGGGCGCCAGCGCGAACACTTCGGCCAACTGGGTGGGTTCGCCGACCCTCAGCAACAGCAGTTCGACCGCCGCGGGCAACGTCTGGACCTTTTCCAACACCGGCGCCGGCAACAACACGGTGACCTTTTCCAGCAGTCGCAACGTGCACGGCATCGTGTTCGCCGACACCGCCAACACCTACAATATCGCCGGCGGGACGGGCTTGACCCTCACCATCGGCGCGACCGCGATCACGAATAATTCGGTCTCCAAAACGCAGACCATCGGCTCCCCGATCATCACCGGAGGCAGCCAGACTTGGACCACCGTGGCCGGGGGCACCCTCACGACCGATGTGGTGTCGATCACCAGTTCCGCCTCGAACCGCACGTTGACCATCGCCGGCGCGGGCACGACCAACCTGGGTTCCGTGGGTTTCGTGGCGGGCCAGACCGGCGTGGGTTCGTTGACGAAAACCGGGACCGGAACCCTGAACCTCACCGGAACCAACACCTACGCGGGGACCACGACGATCGCGGAAGGCACGCTCAACATCGCCAACGGCAACGCCTCGAGCGCGAACGGCAATTTCACCCTCTCGCTCGGCACCGTCGGCGGCGTGTCCCCCGTGTTGAAATTGTCCCATGTCAACGCCCTCGCGACGTCGGCCACCCTGACCGGAGCGTCCAGCGCGGCCAACACCGGCACCGTGGACCTCGCCGCCGCCGGAACCTACACCCTCGGCTCCTACAACCTGAACAACCTCAAGTTCTCCGCCAGCAGCGGCGGCGCCACCACGCTCAATTTCACCAACAACAGCGTGGTGACCTCGGGCACTCTCGGAGGAAGGACGATCACCAACCAGGACGCGAACCTGAGCATCGTTTTCGGAGGCACCCTCGACATCAGTTCTTCGACCGCGGGCTCCGGGGTCACCTTCGCCGGCGCGGGCAACACCACCGTCAACGGCGCGGTCTTCAACGGCCTCGGGCAGACCCGCACCTTGAGCAAGAACGACGCCGGCACCCTCACCCTCTCCGCCGTGAACACCTACGGCGGCGACACCACCATCTCGGGCGGAAAACTCGCCCTGAGCGGCGCGGGCTCGATCGCGAACAGCCCCGTCATCACCAACAACGCGACCTTCGACGTCTCCGCTGTCACCGGGGGCAACTACACGCTCGGCTCGACCCAGACCTACAGGGGCTCCGGCACCACGATCGGCAACCTGACCCTCAACGGCGCGTTCACCCCCGGAAACAGCCCCGGTCTGGCGACCTTCAACAACAACCTCACCCTCGGCTCCACCGGCACCACCACGATGGAGATCGGCGGATCGACCACCGCCGGCACCGACTACGACCGCGTCTCGGTCGCCGGTGCGCTGACCTATGGCGGGACCTTGAACATCGTCGCCTTCGACCTCGGCGGCGGCGCCTACGACTTCGCCCAAACCGCCTCGTTCAATCTCTTCGGCGCGGGCAGCCGGTCGGGTAACTTCTCCTCGGTCAGCGTCGGCGGCACCGCGCTCGCCGACAACTCCGGCGTCTGGACCGCGAGCGTGGGCGGCTTCGATTACACCTTCTCCACCGCGAACGGCATTCTGGGCATCGCCTCGCCCATCCCCGAGCCCGCCAGCGCCGCCGCGCTCGGCGGCGCCGTTCTGCTCGGCCTTGCGGCCCTGCGCCGCCGCCGCCGCGCCTGAGCCGTGCGCGTGCACCGCTCCGGCCGGCTCCTCGCCATCCTGGCCCTCGGCTGGCTGCTCGCCACCGGCGCCCTGCCGGCGGTCGAGGCGACGGCGCGGACCGCCAAATACGCCGCCGACATCGACCGTATCGCCGCCGCCCCGGCCCCCGAACCGGGCGGCGTGCTGTTGATCGGCAGCAGCATCTTCCGCAAGTGGACCACCTGCGCCGCCGATCTGGCACCGCTGCCGGTGACGAACCGTGCCTTCGGCGGTTCCCAGACGCCCGAGCAGTTGTTCTTCTTCGATCAGCTCGTGCCGTCCTCCCGCGCCGGCGTGGTGGTCTGGTATTGCGGCAGCAACGACGTGAACGCCAAGCGCACGCCGGAGGCCGTGCTTGCCAACACCCGCGAGTGGCTGGCCCTGACCCGCGCCGCCCTGCCCGGCGTGCGCGTCGTGTTGGTCTCGGTCATTCGCGCCCCGCAGAAACGAGCGGACGGTAAACTCGCGCCGGTCGATGAAATCAACCGCGGCCTGCTCGCGCTGGGCGAGGCCGAGGACGTGGACTACCTCGATGTCAACCCGGCCCTGGAGAACGCCGCCGGCGAACCCGTGGCCGAGTGCTACGTGGCGGACCAGCTCCACCTCACGCCCGAGGGCTATCGGCGGCTGACGGCCGCGCTGCGACCGGTCTTGGAGAAACTGCGGCCCGTCCCGGGCGCCTGAGCTTGGTTCAGGCCGAGTAAACTCCGCCGTTCAGGTCGAGGGTCGCGCCGGTGATGAAGCCGTCGTATTCGCTCGCGAGGTAGGCGACCGCACGGGCGACATCATCCGGCCGTCCGGCGCGCCCCAACGGGATGCCCGCGATGGTGGCGGCGGCGGATTCCGGCGTGGTGTGGGTGGCGTGAAAGGCCGACCCGAGGATGAGACCCGGCGCGACGCAGTTCACCCGCACGCCGCGCGGCCCAAGCTCGCCCGCCAGCGCGCGGGTCCAGGTGATGACCGCGCCTTTGGCCGCCGAGTAGAGCAGCGAGCCCGCGTGACCGCCCTTGCGCCCGGCCAGCGAGGCGAGGTTGACGATCGCGGCGGGCGCCGACGCCTCCAAGGCTGGGCGCGCCCGCTGGGTGGCCCAGATCATCGAGTCCAGATTGATGGCGAAGGTGCGGCGCACGAAGTCCTCGTCGAGCTCCGCCAAACTGCGCCGGCCCACGAGGTCGCCGGCGTTGTTGACCAGAATGTCCAGGCCGCCGAGCGCGGCGACGGCGCGGTCCACGCAGCCCTCGGCCCCGGCGCGGGAACCGAGGTCGGCCTGAATCGGAAAAGCCCGACGGCCGAGACCGGCCGCCCGGGCGGCCAGCGCCTTGGCTCCCGCCTCGCTGCGATGGTAATGGATCGCCACGTCGCAACCGCGGGCGAGCAGCTCCTCCGCGATGGCGGCGCCGAGACCCTGGCCGGCGGCGGTCACGAGGGCGCGTTTGCCGCGCAGCCGGGACTGGTGGTCGGGCGCGGCGGCCATGGCGATGTTCGCGGCGGCGCTCAGGCCGGCAACGCGGCGGTGGTCTCGCGCACGGCCAGCCGGGACGGCAGGGCGGCGTCGAGATACACCTCGTCGTCGGCGCCCGTGGCCTGAAGGAGGAGCTCGGCGGTTTTGCGGCCCATGGCCTCGGGATCGGCGCTCGCGCCGGTGATGAAGGGGTGTTCCTCGGTGCAGATGCGGGTGGCGTCGACCGCCGCCAGGCTGAGCTCGGCCGGCACCCGCAGGCCGCGGGCGAGGAAACAATTCAGCGCGCCGCGCGCCATCAGGCCGTTGTAGCAGACGACGGCGGTGGGGCGTTCGCCGGGGCGCGCGAGGAACTGCTCGGCCGCCTGGCGGCCCTCGGTGCGGTCGGCCTGGTCGGTGAGCATGGCCCAGTTCTCGTCGAAGACCACGCCGCGCAGGCGCAGGGCGTTTTGGAAGGCGCGGAAACGGTCCTCGTGGCGCGTCAGG